>JBKCGB010000018.1:0-101233 GCA_046303375.1 Roseiflexaceae bacterium | reverse complement strand
GCGCGTGGCGATCGAAAAAAGGGTTTGATTATCCTTAACGATGTAACTCGGAACACGCTGGTCGTTTTCTCCGCTTTCCTCAATGGTTGAACCGCTTGCTTCAGGGTTGACAAAAGATTTTATATGAAGCGGAATGCCCTTGTTCTGTAGGGGTTTTATGGTCTTTGGATGAATGACACTCGCGCCGTAATAGGCGAGCTCAATGGCTTGGCGTTGTGCCGTGGGTAGACTGGCAAGTGCGTTGATAATGACACGGCGCTGCTCGTTGGCCCACGCAGTGGCTGGGACATCGACATGATCGTCGACTAACTGCGGAATGATGGGGTTTTCGTCGTTGTCGTATACCGGGTTGGGACGTGCACGCATGCGGCGTAACTCGTCAATGCACAGGTTGTGTGCAATGCCAAATATCCACTGCGCTACCCGCCCACGCTCGCGTTCAAAACTGGCACTCCGCCGCCAGACACGCCAAAAGACTTCTTGGACAATCTCTTCGCTCTGTTCGCGGTTTTTGAGCATGCGAAATGCTAAGCGGTACACTACCGCTGAATAACGGTCATACAGTACTTCGAGTGCTTGGCTGTCGCCTTGAGCAACAGCAATGATAACAAGCTGGTCGTCAGCGTCGGTGGCAGAGATGCTCGGTGGAAGCGACGCTAATTGTTCGGAGTAGGTCTGTGTGTCAGATACATTCATGACAACGCTCCTTGAGAACGCATTAGCTTATGTGTATTGTACCGCAATTTCCAGGTTGTGTCAATACTTTGTTCAGTATTTGCAAAAGTTCATCAATAGCTCTAAAAAAGCTATACAGCACGACAAAAGGGCTGATTCTGTGCCATTTTATGACTAAACCTGTGCA
Organism: Roseiflexaceae bacterium; assembly: GCA_046303375.1. Taxonomy (GTDB): domain Bacteria; phylum Chloroflexota; class Chloroflexia; order Chloroflexales; family Roseiflexaceae; genus UBA965. Next base: position 100,371 of record JBKCGB010000018.1, on the reverse strand, counting down.
AACTTCACGAAGTTTGCACAGGTTTACTTTTTGGAGATACGCGTAGTTTTGCGTACGAATGGGCAAAATTATGCAGATTCGAGGTGGACCGCATCTGGTGAGACCTTGTGGCGGAGCATATCCACAAGATTAATTGGATCACGCAGTGTACCACGCATGCGCAGGACCACATTGCGTTGGTCAATAGGGAGGTGAATCATGAGAATACCATCGCCATCGCTATCAGTGCGGAACTGTTCGGTGAGTGCGTAGATTTCGTTCATCAGTTGCACCGCACTATCAGTATCATCAAACCATGGGAAGTAGAGGCGAATGACGTGGTTTGGTCCGTGCGGAGTATCCACGGGTGGTGGTGGCGCTGCTTTGGTTGTGGCAGGTACGGCAGGGCGCGCCGTCGTCTTGATAACATCGCTCCCATTGTTGGTTTTGCGTGGTTCAGCAGGGGAATCTGGCATAGATGCTCCTCGTTGGGATGGTGGTGTGGATTGTGTGGGCGTTGTCTGGGGTACGGGTGGTGGTGATACGGTCGTTGGTGTTGCTGCCGGTGGTGTATATGGAGTATCGTTATGCACAATCGGTTCAACTTTGTCGATCATGAGTTGCATGCCATCATTGCGCCGGTCGAGTTTCCCGATGATACGGATGACGGCGTCATCATGTAACAAGGCTTTGAACTTTTCGTAGGATTTGGGGAAGGCCACGAACTCGATGCTCGATGTGACATCTTCGAAGTTGCCCACAAACATGGCATCACCTTTTTTGGTGGTGACAATCTTGGTGTTACTCAGCATACCAGCAAAGGTGAGTGATTGACCGACGAGCTCATCGTTGATTGTAGCCAACGGAGTCACATCGGTTAAATCCACATCACGGAGTGCTTGCACCACAGGGTGGTCAGAAACGTACATGCCGAGGAGCTCTTTTTCCCACGTCAGCAGTTCACGTTGATCTTCGCGGGTTTCACGGATGATTGGAAAGGGCACATTCGCCATCGGATTGGTCGCATCAGCCGTTGTACTGCTCCCCATCAAATCAAAGAGGCTAGATTGCCCAGCAGCCCGCGCTTTCTGGGCGTTACTTGCGGCATCAATGACTTGGTCGAGCACGGCCAGCTTTTGGCGACGTGTGCCTGGTAGCGAATCGAACGTGCCTGCTTTGATGAGACTTTCAATGACTCGTTTGTTGATGAGCTTGAGGTCAATGCGGTCGGCAAAATCCTCGAGCGTTTTGAACGGCCCCGTGTCGCGTGCTGCCAAAATAGCCTCGACTGGACCTTCACCTACATTTTTGATGGCAGCCAAGCCAAAGCGAATGCCACGTTCATAGCGAATTGTATCGCTGACCGCACTTGCGTCGAGGTGCTCGATGGTAAAGTCTGCCACACTGGCGTTGATGTCGGCACGGAGTACGGCCACCCCTAGTTTGGCACATTCGTTGACTGCTTTGGCAACATCTTCAATTTGGCCGGCGGCACCTTTGAGTACCGCAGCCATGTATTCGGTCGAAAAATTGTTTTTGAGATATGCGGTTTGGTACGAAAGCAAGCCATACAAGGTGGCATGTGGGCGATTAAACGAGTAGCCAGCAAAAGGCTGAATCAGATCCCACAGTATGTCAGCCTGTGCCTTGGTAAGCCCGTTTTTGAGACACCCCTCTTTGAAGCGAGGTTCTTCGGCGGCCATCATCTCTTTCTGCTTTTTTCCGATGGCTTTGAGTACGATGTAGGCTTGCCCTAGTGTGTAGCCAGCGATGACCTGGAGCAGCTGCATAATCTGCTCTTGGTAGACGATGACGCCATAGGTGTCTTCGAGGATGGGCTTGAGAATCGGGTGTAGGTATTGGATGCCCTTGGGGTTGTTTTTGTTTTGGATGTAGACAGGGATTTGTTCGAGTGGGCCGGGGCGATAGAGCGCTACCATGGCATAGATGTCTTCGACGCGTGTCGGTTTGAGCTCTTTGAGGTAGCGTACCATGCCCGCAGATTCAAGCTGAAAGACGTTGACTGTATTCCCTTGGCTGAGTGCGTCGAAGGTCTTTTTGTCAGTGAGGGGAATATCACCGAGCTGCATGGTGTCACCGGTGGATTGGGCGATGTACTTGAGCGTCTCGGCAACCACCGACAAATTGGTCAGTCCGAGGATGTCCATCTTGAGTAGACCGATTTTGGCCAGGGTTGGGCCTTCGTAGGCTGCCATCAACGAGTTTTCGTCTTTGGTGGTGCGCTGGAGTGGGACCACATCGTCGAGCGGGTTGCGGCTGACTACGACGCCACATGCGTGCGTCCCCACGTTGCGCATGCGTCCCTCGATGCGTTTCGCCCAGTCAATGATTTGCTGGGTCTCACCACTCGATTCGTAGAGTTGTTTGAACTCAGGTGCTTTTTCGAGGGCATCCTTGAGGGTAATGTTGGGGTTGGCTGGAATGAGTTTGGCGATACGGTCGACCTCAGAAAGTGGGATGTCGAGGGCGCGCCCCACGTCACGGATAGCGGCTTTGGCGCCGAGTGTACCGTAGGTGATGATTTGGGCGGTGTTTTCGCGACCATACTTGCTTGCAATATAGTCGAGACTTTCGCTGCGGCGGCTATCGGCAAAGTCGACGTCGATATCGGGCATTTCGAGGCGTTCGGGGCTGAGGAAGCGCTCAAAGAGTAGCTTGTTGGCCACCGGGTCGACATCAGTGATGCCGAGGCAGTAGAGCACCAACGACGCACCAGCCGAGCCACGAGGCAGGCACGGGATGCCGTTGCGGCGTGCATATGATACATAGTCCCACACGATGAGCATGTAGTCGGGGAAGCCGGTTTGGTTGATGACGTCGAGTTCGTAGGTTAAGCGTTCTGGGTAGCCGACTGGCGGAGTGCCGTTGAAGCGCCGCATTAGGCCTTCTTCGCATACAAAGCGCAGGTAGGATGATGCATCATGCCCGGCAGGGATTTCAAAGGCGGGGAGCTCAACGCGACCGAAGTCGAGCTTGAGATTGACCATGTCAGCGATGCGCCGCGTGTTCTCGATGGGGGCGGTGCCGTAGCGTTTGAAGCGCTTCCAGACATCATCAGCCGACAGGATGTGATAGCTTTCGTCCATGTCGTATTTTTTGGCACAGAGCTCGTTGAGTGTCATGTTGAAGCCCATCGCCATCACCATGCGGTGCGCATCGAGGTCACTTGCATGGATGAAGTGGCTGTCACAGGTCGCCACGAGTGGGATACCGAGCTCTTGGCCGATTTTGACGAGTTCGGCATTGATTTCTTCGAGTTCAGGTGCGTTTTCGTGGAGTTGGAGCTCGAGAAAATATCGGTCGGGACCAAGTAAATCGCGAAACCAGGCAGCGGTTTCACGCGCTTTGTCGGGTTGGCGATTTTGGATGTGTTGTGCTACTTCACCAGCGATACACGCAGACGTGACCACTAATCCTTCGTGGTGCTGTTGGAGTAAATCGCGGTCAATGCGTGGGCGGGCAAAGACCCCCTTGGAGCCCATGCCTTCGAGATGTGCTTTGGTGGTCAGTTTGACGAGGTTGCGATAGCCGGTCATATTGGTCGCCAATGTGACCAGATGGTGGTAGTTGCGTGCTCCGCGTTGGGTGGCATCACTGCGCCGCCCGGGAGCCATGTAGGCTTCGAGTCCAATAATCGGCTTGATGTTGGCTTTTTTGGCCGCATTGTAGAAATCAATGGCGCCATACATGACGCCATGATCGGTTACCGCAATGCTGTCCATGCCGAGTTCAGCAGCGCGTGTCACAATCCCATTGAGTGTGGCATAGCCATCAAGGAGGCTATATTCAGAGTGGACGTGCAAATGAACAAAATCATTCATAATAGACCATTTTCGTATATTGAGTACGATACTCGTCGACTGACAATGTGTGCTACATATTATAGCATGTGCAGTATCATTACAGTCAGTGAATTTTAATCAAATTGTCATGAATGTGGTGTGAATGGAGGGGATATGTGTGGTGCAGTCCGCTTTGCATGGCATGATGTGGATGATGCGCTTTTGCCGGTGAGCACCATGCCTGCTGGCATCTACGAGTCACGGTATTGGCAAGGAATACCGGTCTTGCCAGTGCAGTGTGCTGATGCACCGGCACAACTCATGCGCTGGGGGAATCGCAACGAAATCAGCGATCTGCCGGCCACGGGGTGGGTGAAACACGAAAGTCTGCAGGCAGGAAAGTGGCAACGCTATCACCCAGTCCCAGTGACGATACCCGTGATGGCGGGTTACGAGCAGGGAGTGTGGTTTGGTATCGATTATGGTATTTACGGGATTGTGGCCGCAGGCAGAGTCTTTATGCTGACTGAGGCTGCCGACCCCGACTACTGGCAGATGACACACCACCAGCGCATGCCACTCTTGATTGCCCAAACAATACGGGTACCACTACCAGGGAGTCAGCATCAGCAACGATTGTTTGAGTAGTGCTACGGTGCAATATCGATGACCAGTACACCGCGGTACTGCGTGGAGCCATCGGTTTGCTGCGCCACCACCTCTGGTGGGCGTTTGTCGAATTGGGGGGTTGCCACGATGCGCATCCGTGTTCCATAGGTTTCACGAACATACGCATCTGCCGCCGCATAGAAACTTGCGTTGATATCGGCATCTGGTGCGACGGTTACCTCGAATGGGACGGTGATAGTCTGTGGGATGGTTGGCACAAGCAGGTATTGGCCGAAACGGATGTACCACACACTGCCAATCAGAATGGTGACAACGATGATAAACGTGATCAACCAGCGCCATGGATTGCCGCGAGCTGGTGGGGGGGCAAGTGGAATGGCAGGCAATGCAGGTAGTGATGGTGGTGCCAACGTGACCGTCACATGTGCCAGTGGCGGTGCAAATCCCAATTCTTTGGTGGGGACGAGTGGCTGGCTTGTGGGCATGATTTGGCGCGTTTCAACGACCGACGACGGCAAGTTGACGGTCGTTAATTCAGCAGACGGGGTGCGCATTGGAATCGGCGATGTGTCACGAATCACCGGAAGGATATTGGTTTCTTCACTCCGAATGACGGCGCGAATTGCGTTGCGCATTTCGAGTGCGGTTGCAAAGCGTGCCTCAGGCTCTATGTGGAGGGCATGTGTGACCACGTTTGCAGTCAACGGTGACACGTGCGGTGCAAGGTCACGTACGGACAAAAAGGTGAATGGCTTTTGCCCGCGCGGGTCGCGCCCCGTTAGCAGGTGATGCATGGTCGCACCAAGGGCGTAGATATCTGATGCCACGGATACGTCGCCACGGTACTGCTCGGGTGGCGCATAGCCTGGTGTCCCCATGATGCTGCCACGTTGGTTATTGGTAAAGCGAGCGATGCCGAAGTCGATCATCGTGACAAAGTCTTCAGCATCAATCATGATGTTGGATGGTTTGACATCACGGAAGATGACCGGTGACGGTAAGGTGTGCAAATAGTGGAGGATATCACAGGCTTGATTGGCCACTGAAAGCACATCGCGTTCGCTGAGTTGACCTTTGCTGCGCAGTAAATCTTCGAGGTCGGTGCCCCGGATAAGATCCATGACAATATAGACGCGCCCATTTTCGATGATACAACTATAAAACTGTGGAATCCCAGGATGGGCAAGTGTGGCCAGAAGTCGTGCTTCGATGGCACAGCGTTGGAAGGCGTCTAGGGCACGATCTGGGTCGAGTGGTAAGACGATTTCTTTGATGGCATAGGTACGATTGCTATTCTCATCAATCGCCTCAAAAATCACCGCCTGACCGCCCGTCTTGATGACACGCGTCAAATAGTAGCAGTTGTTGCCGTCAACAAACCCGAGTGCCTGGTTGCAATAACGGCAGCTACTCGCGCGCCGCGCATTGATACGGCGACATCGTGGGCACAAAATGTCGGGTCGAAACGTCATGTGGTCACCGTAGGCGCTGTGCGTCGCACAAAAACAGCGAGCGTCTCAAAGTGAGGTGTCTGTGGAAACATGTCGTACCCTGCGAGCGACACCAAGCGATAATCTGATAACAAGACGGTTGCATCTGCAACCTGTGACAGCGGATTACACGAAACATACACAAGCCGTTGCGGCGCATGCCGCAGAATTTCGTGACAAACATCGGGTCCAAGCCCAACACGTGGGGGATCTACAACCATTGTATCAAAATGTGACGGGTGTTGACGTAAAAAAGTGGCCACGTCGGCAACTTCACAGGTGACATTGTGGTGGTTCGAATGGTTGATATTGTGTTGACAGAGTGTGACACTTTCTGCGAACGATTCCACGCTGTGGACATGCCCGACGCGTGATGCCAAACTCAAGGCAATCGTGCCCACACCACCGTACAAATCGGCTACGTGGGTGGCATCACCCACTGCGGTGGTGATGGCACCGAGAAGGTGCTCAAGCAGATAGACGTTATTTTGAAAGAACGTGTTGGGCCCGATTGCCAGCACATTGCCGCCAACATGCATCGACAACAGCGCTGCTCCCCATTGCTTGTAGGGCGTACCAAACGACACATCTGCAGGACCGTCGTTGCGTAGCCAATGCACTCCAACAACTGCAGGATTCGCCAAGGCGGTTTGAGCGATTTGTGCCATAGCCGCTTCATCGTGTTCGTCACGCGGCTGGCTGGTAATCATGGCAATTAGGTACTGATTGTGCGGGCTACGACGCACCACGATATAGCGCAAAAACCCTTCGTGGCTCCGTAAATTATAGTCGGGCAGTCCTAGTGCTTGGCTGTGTTGCCACATCCCATGCGCTACTGCAAATGCTTCAGGGGGGATCAGGTGGCAGGTGGACAAATCGATGATGTAGTTGAATTTGCCGCCACGGCGTAACCCAAAGCGCCCTTTGCTTGCAATAAAATCCATACGCGTGCGATATGTGTAGTCGTCGGGCGATGCCACAATTTGAGGAGTGGGCATATCAGCGGGGAGTAGCTCTTGCCACAGGTGCACAAGTGCCTGTTGTTTGGCATTGATCTGATCAGCATAGGCCACATGCCCAAACGTACATCCGCCACACATGTCGCGGGGCGGGGCATGCGGACAGCGTGGAGTGATGGGCGATGCGTTTCGTGTATGCTCAATGATGCTTCGACGAAATAGTTTGGGCGTATGCATGCCAATCCTTTGATATCGTGACTGAGTGCATCATGTCACTATGACTGATATTAGTGTACTACAGGCACGCCGAGGGCGTTGATTTACATGACTGTCTCAATATAGAGCAAAAACTTACCATATTTTTAGCGTTAATTAACAATGATTGCATAGAATGAACATGAGTAGCATACGGAGATGTGGCTCCAAGGTGCGCAACATGCACATAGCCAACACAACACACCAAAGGACATGTCATGACACCATCTCCAACCGTCCTGATTTTGACAAGTGATGCAGGGAGTGGTCATCGTAGTGCGGCTGCAGCCATTGCGCAACACATCACTCCATTCGCCACCCCGGTGGTTGTGAATCCTGCACACCACCCAATGGCCTCACAGGCAGTGGCACGAGCCGAAAAATTGTACCTTGAGGTGGTCAATAGTGCCCCAGAACAGTACGCCTTTGCCCATGAAATCACTGATGCGCCGGGGCTTGATGTGCTGTTGGAGTATTCACTGGCCTCCACGTTACGGCGCTCGTTAGTCGCTTTGGTGGCGGCACATCAGCCACGGGTTGTGGTGAGTGTGTATCCGTTATTAACGCGTATTCTGGCTGGATCGTTGCCCAAATGGAAGCGCCCGCGCATGATGACGGTTGTCACCGATTTGGGCAACGTGCATCGTGCATGGTTTAGCACCCAAGATGACCTCATCGCAGTACCAAGCGTGGTGGTACGTGATAAAGCAGTCAAGTGTGGTATTGACGTCCGGAAGTTGGTGCATACCGGGTTACCCATACAGCCAGCATTTGTCGCACCACGCGCATCGGTGAGCGAGTTGCGCCACGAGCTCGGTTGGGATGCGACCATGCCCACGCTGCTTTTGCTCGGTGGCGGGGCCGGCGTGGGACCGGTCCGTGACATGGCCTATGCACTCGACGCAGCAGCAGTACCAGTACAGCTGGCGATTGTGGCAGGGCGCAATAGTGCGTTAGCAGACGAGTTACGCCAGTACCCGTGGCAACAACAGGTGCACATCTATGATTTTGTACCACTTGCTGATATGATGCATGCCTGTGATGTGGTTGCATCCAAAGCAGGTGGTCTGACGGTGAGCGAGTGCATGGCAGCGGGCAAGCCGATGGTTTTTTATGGTGAAGCACCTGGTCAAGAAGAGGGCAATCGCACATTTGTCATGCAGGCAGGTGCGGGTTTGTATGCACACGATACCGCACAGTTTGTCGGATATGCGCGCATGTTGCTTGCAGACAGCGATATCCGCCATAGTATGGCAGTGGCAGCGCGACGCATCGGTATGCCCCATGCCGCACAGACAGTTGCCAACGAAATACAGCGTCTTGTCCAGTATGAACGCACAATGCCGCACCCACTGGCACGTTATGCCCGCTGGCGATAAACGTGTGTACGCCAGATTGGCCACACCGCAATGCCACACAGCGTTACGACACATCCCATAAACCCGGCCCAAATCCAGCCATACCAAGGACTGAGAGCGGTCAGCGTAATATACCACCCCCACCAGTCGAGGAGATGATGATTGGTGGGGTGGTAGTACCATGCCCACCGTGCCCTGAGTGTGATGGGGATGGGCGCCACAGATGCGTCATAGACGGCATTCAATGCTGGTTTGGCACTGATGGATACAATCGCAGGGCCGAGGTCATCGTTGCGATCGCTGTAGCCAATCATCACTGGATTCCATGGTGTATTGGTGAGTTGAATGCGTGTGATAGTGGTTGGTGCCAGCAGTTGTACTATACGTAGTTGCCCTGCCGGAATGTGTGTTGGGGTGGCGTTGTTGATGCGCAATGTCATCGCCGATTCAGGGGCTTGGGGTGGGCGCCGATCATCGAGCATCAGCGTGATGCGTGTGAATGTTTGCGTGTGACAGCTGATGGTGGCAGTGGCACCACTGCGCTGAAAGAGGTAGCCATCGCTCGCTTCGCTTGGGTACCAACCTGCCTGTAGCAGACAACTCTGGTCGGGTATGCTAGCAACTGACCAACGTTGCCAGGCAATTTGTGCATGCGCCACGATTGGTGGAACCCGTGGATAGGGCAGATTGCTATCAATACTAAAATTCACGGCGCAACCGAGAATGTTGATGATAATACTGATGCCCATGATGGGGAGTGCCACACGTGTGGCAATGGTGCGTGATGCGAGCCAGATACCACTGCACATGATGAGCGCAAATGGCACGATTGGCACGAGAAAGCGCGGTCCCCATACCCCACCACCATCCCAGGCATTCCACCCGGCATATAACAATACTTGGCTACTGACCAGCGCAAGCGAGAGCACGACCATGTGCCGATGCGTGCTCCATAAATACCAGGCTCCTATGGGCGCAACGACGAGCATTGGCACAAACCACAGCAGGCCGGTAAAGGGATGGATCAAGAGTCCGGGGATGCCAATGCTGAGTGGGTTGACAAATGCAGTGACCTCAGAGGAATAGCCGGTGACCAACAGCGCATGATAGCGAATGTAGTTGTATCCAGCAAAGAGAAGTACACCTGGGATAACACCAAGCCCCCAAGCGATGACTGTACGCAGGCGCTGATGGGGCAATGCGTAGACGATGGCATATAACCCGATAAGTGGAATCATGGTGCTAGCTGCGATACGTGTAGGCAAGAGGAGCCCAGCCATCAGCCCACTGATCACCATGAACCCGCGGGTGTGGTGGGGATTTGCATGTGCCACCATGGCTGCATCGATGCTCCACAAGACGAGCAGCGTGGTGAGTGGCTCAGAAAAAAACGTACGCGCATAGGGCCATGTTAATGCGCCGATGGCGTAGGTGATGGTCAAGATGATGATAGTTGCTGACGGTAGGCGTAACCGCAACAGGATGCGCAAAAAAAGTGCAACACACCCCGCTGAAATCGGCGCATTGCAGAGTGATACAAAGAGATGCGTCATTTCCCACTGCGTTGCAGTGGTAGGTGATAGGAGCAACCCGATAATATACAAGGGGATAGCGAGGAGCGACGGCAAAATGCCATAGGGTGCTACGGCGCCAATCGGTGATGGTCGTAAGGCGGCAAGTGCCTCGGATCCATCCGTCACGATGTTGACCTGACCAGTATGAACGATGGCACGTGTCACCGCGTACATGGTTTCTTCATCGGGTGAATAGGTGTGCCCACTCGCCGTAAAGACGTACCATGCGCAACACAGCCAAAACACGACCCAGACATAACGCTGTGATATTGTGTGCATGTGTGTAGTGTACCATGTGATAACGCAACCGCCCACAGTGCACTGGCACTGTGGGCGGTCGTGGTACTCGTGGATGTGGACTAGAAGTCCATGCCACCACCACCGGGCATCGGTGGGGCAGGCTTATCCTCTGGGAGGTCAGCAATCAATGCATCGGTTGTCAAGATCAAGGCCGCAATCGAGATTGCGTTCTGCACGGCACTGCGGGTGACTTTGACGGGGTCGATGATGCCTTCGGCCACCAGGTTGACAAACTGACCAGTCATGACGTTATAGCCAAAGCTGGTGTCGTTCTTTTCCTGCTGGATGCGGCGCACGGCGTCGATGATGACGGAGCCTTCTTCGCCGGCGTTACGGGCCAAGATGCGCATGGGCTCTTCGAGGGCGCGGCGCAAGATACGGATGCCAAAGACTTCGTCTTCGTGATTGACTTTGACATCATCGAGGGCCGAGATGGCGTTGATAAGTGCCACACCACCGCCGGGGACGATACCTTCTTCGACGGCCGCGCGGGCAGTTGAGAGGGCGTCTTCAACGCGGTGCTTCTTTTCCTTGAGCTCGGGCTCGGTGGCACCACCGACCTTGAGGACAGCCACACCACCGGCCAGCTTGGCCAAGCGCTCCTGCAACTTTTCACGGTCGAAGTCGCTGGTGGTCTGCTCGATCTGGAGGCGAATCTGCTCGATACGGGCCTTGATGGCCTTTTCGTTGCCGTTGCCTTCGATGATGGTGGTGTTGTCTTTGTCTGAAACAATGCGGCGGGCACGACCGAGGTCCTCGATGGTAGCACTGTCGAGCTTGCGACCGATTTCTTCGCTAATCAGCGTACCACCGGTCAGGATGGCAATGTCCTGCAACATGGCCTTGCGGCGATCGCCAAAGCCAGGTGCCTTGACTGCGAGCACATTGACGTTGCCGCGCAACTTGTTGACGACCAGGGTTGCCAAGGCTTCGCCATCAACGTCTTCGGCGATAATGACCAGATTCTTGGTAACCTGCAGGGTCTTTTCGAGCACGGGCAGGATTTCTTGGATGGCGCTGATTTTCTTGTCAGTGATGAGAATGTAGGGATTCTCGAGCTCTGACTCCATACGCTCGCTATTGGTGACGAAGTAGGCTGAGATGTAACCGCGGTCGAACTGCATACCCTCGGTGTATTCCTTTTCAAAGGCGATACCCTTGGATTCTTCGACAGTGATGACGCCATCTTTGCCAACTTTTTCCATCACTTCAGCAATGATTTCGCCGATTTCGCGGTCAGCGGCCGAAATCGAAGCCACGTGGGCAATGTCGGCACGGTCACGCACTGGTTTAGCCGAGGCGCGTAACTTGGCGATGAGGGCTTCGGCACCGCGGTCGAGACCACGGCGAATCATCATGGGGTTGTGGCCGGCGGCGACCATCTTGAGGCCTTCGGTGACGATGGCCTGTGCCAACACAGTGGCGGTGGTGGTGCCGTCGCCAGCGATGTCGTTGGTCTTGGTGGCAACTTCTACCAACAAACGGGCGCCCATGTTCTCAAATGGATCCTTGAGCTCGATTTCTTTGGCGACAGTGACACCATCATGTGTGACGGTAGGTGCGCCAAACTTCTTGTCGATAGCAACGTTGCGACCGCGCGGACCAAGGGTGGTCTTGACGGCATCGGCGACGGCATCCACACCACGCTTCAGCGCGCGGCGAGCCTCTTCATTGAAATACAACTGCTTTGCCATTACGTATTTACTCCTCAGAACTGTGGTATAAAACGCGAGAAACTATCCCTCGATGACGCCGAGGATGTCTTTTTCGGCCAACACCAAGTAATCGATTTCGTCGACCTTGTATTCGGTCCCGCTGTACTTGGCGAACAACACGCGGTCGCCTACCTTGACGCTCATTGGTACCAGTTGACCATTGTCGGTGCGGCGCCCCTCACCTACGGCCTGCACCACACCCTCCATGGGGCGCTCTTTGCTGGCGGTGTCGGGCAGAAAAATGCCGCCTTTGGTCTTTTCCTCGCGATCGGCCGGCTTGACTACTACGCGGTCGGCCAACGGTCGGATGCGGAAGTTTGCACTCATGTCCGTGTCATCCTCCTCAAAAATGTACTTCACGATTTAGCAGTCAACAGGTGTGACTGCTAACCACAGCTAACTATAGTGAATGCGCTAGGGCTTGTCAAGGAAAAAACGCCTCAGTCGTCGCCGGCGCTGTCAATTCTTACGCTTCGTTAATACAGCGAGCACACCCACGTACCTACTCCATGATAGGACTATTTGACCATCTGATACGTATCACTCTATAGGAATACGATGATGGAGGCAATGATGCATCTTGATCGCAATTTGGGACTTGATTTGGTGCGTTGTACCGAAGCTGCCGCCTTGCGTGCAGCCCGCTGGATGGGCCGTGGTGCCAAGGATGCTGCCGATCAAGCAGCAGTTGATGCGATGCGTTTTGCATTGGCAAGTATCAGTATGGATGGTGTGGTCGTCATTGGTGAGGGCGAAAAAGACAATGCCCCCATGCTCTATACCGGTGAACGAGTTGGTACGGGCGAGGCACCAGCAGTGGATATTGCGGTTGACCCCGTCGAAGGGACCACATTACTTGCCGAAGGAATGCCCGGTGCGATTGCAGTGATTGCCGTGGCAGAGCGTGGTGCCTTGCATGCCTGGAATGGTGTGCCCTACATGCAAAAACTCGCTGTCGGCGAAGCTGCCCGTGGGGTGGTTGATATCAATGCATCTACTGCCGACAACATTCATGCGGTAGCCAATGCCTTGCGTCGGCGTGTATCCGATATCACGGTGGTGGTACTCGATCGCCCACGTCACATCCAACTCATCCGTGAAATCCGTGCCACCGGTGCCCGTATTTGCCTGATTCAACATGGTGATGTGGCAGCAGGAGTCATGACTGCTGTCGAGGATGCTCCTGCTGACATGCTGATGGGGATTGGTGGTGCGCCCGAAGCAGTTGTGACCGCCTGTGCGCTCAAGTGTCTAGGTGGTGAAATCCAGACCAAAGTGTGGGCGCGTGACGATGCCGAACGTGCAGTGTTGGCGACTCAAGGCATCGATGCTGAACGCATCTATCATACACACGACTTAGTCAAAGGCGAGAATGTCTATTTCGCTGCGACAGGGATTACCACGGGGGATTTTTTGCGTGGTGTGCAGTATGGTACTGGTGGCGCCCGCACGCATTCGGTGGTCATGCGTGCCACGACGGGTACGATTCGGCATGTCGACGCATATCACCGCTGGGATAAACTCATGCAGGTATCAGACATCGACTATACTGACACAACCAGTTAGCTAGAATGCATGCGCAGACGACCGCAGGGGTACTGCTCCTGCGGTCGTCTATGGGGAATTCGGTGCACCGTGGATGACTAGAGTACGTCCACATGACTATGGTCACCAAGCACCATTCGATAGGCACTCGGGCGCATCGAGGAGCGTGAGATATCCACGTGCCGACCAATCAGGCTGTCGCACAAGCGACCTGGCAGATCATTGATGCGGCAGTGTTCAAGGACAATGGAATGCTCGATTTCGCTGTTTTCAATCGTACAGTGGTGATAAATCGACGTAAACGGCCCCACATACGAATTAATGATGCGCGTGCCTTCGCCGATGATGGCTGGCCCACGAATCGTGCTATTGATGACTTCGGCACCAGCCTCTACGATGACTTTGCCAATCAGGCGCGAGTTTGCATCGACGGTGCCTGTCTGTTGTTCGGGGAGCTCTTCGAGGACGAGGCGGTTGGCTTCGAGCATGTCGTCTTTTTTGCCGGTGTCAATCCACCAGCCGCGATGCACATATGGGAAGACGACTTTTTTACCGTCAACCAGGGCTTGAATGGCATCGGTGATTTCGAGCTCACCCCGCCACGATGGTTTGATGGAATCGATTGCCTGCCAAATCGTGTGGTCAAACATGTAGATGCCAACCAACGCCAAGTTTGATTTGGGCTCTTTGGGCTTTTCGACGAGGCGCAAAATACTGCCATCCGGGTTGAGTTCGGCTACACCGTATGAGCGCGGATTTGGCACTTCTTTGAGGACGATTTGGGCGTTGTAGTTGCTGGTTTGGAACTGCTGAATCAATCCCGAGATGCCACCTTGGATACAGTTGTCACCCAAAAACATCACGAAGCGCTCATCACCGAGGAAGGGGTGGGCGATTTTGACCGCATGTGCCAAACCGAGTGGTGCATCTTGTTGGATGTAGGTGATTTTGACGCCCCAATGACTCCCATCGCCCACCGCGGCTTGTACCTCGGCTGCGGTATCACCCACAATCACTCCAATGTCGGTAATGCCTGCATCACGAATCGTCTCGATGACGCGGAAAAGTACAGGCTTGTTGGCCACAGGGACGAGTTGTTTGGCACTGGTGTACGTGATGGGACGCAGACGTGTCCCTTTGCCACCACTGAGGATTAATCCTTTCATGCGGACTCCTTTTGTACAGATGAGTGCAGGTGTATCTGCATACAGTGTACACACAAACACATGATAATGTGTACATATTTTGCATATACGGGGGAGTTGGTGTACAAAAAATCCTCACCTGTGTGCAATGCACAGGTGAGGATTGCGGGGTGCTCATCGGTATGCTAGCGGCGGATACGCACCGCACCGTAGTAGTGGCGCAACCAGAAATCATCGAAGAAATTGGAAACTTGGATGCCGTAACTTGGGTTCATGGCATGCACCATTTTGCCGTTGCCGAGATACATTGACACGTGCGTAATACCACGGCGTCCACGAGAGTTGAACCCCGTGAAAAAGAGCAAATCACCGGCTGCTAAGTTTTCGATGCCGCTGATTTGTACGCCATTACTCGCATTGAACTGAGATGCGGCGATACGTGGAATATCCACGCCCACTTGTTTGAACGCATATTGCATCAATCCGCTACAGTCAAATCCACTCTTGGGTGTAGTCCCGCCCCACACATAGCGGTAGCCGACATACTGCAGGGCAATGTTGGCCACATCACTACTCGTTGAAATATTTGTGTACTTGGTTTTGACGGGTGCGACGGGGAGTGCGGGGAAATCGGATGTGGTTGGTACACGGCGGAGCACATGTGACGATACACTCAACAATTCGCGGAACACCCAGGCTTTTTTGTTGTTGTAGCTGACCTGTACCCAGTCTTTGTATTTGCCAATCAAATCGAGTCGTTGCCCTTTGGCCACAGTATCCAGTTTTGCGTGGCGTGAATCGGGCCCACGGCGCAAATTGACGGTATCACCAGTAATAATTGCCACGAGCTCTGGTGATGGATCGGGGATACTGTCGGCGGTTATGACACGCTTTGCGATATCGGGCGTGACTTCGAGGAAGTCGGCTCGCACCCAGCCATCCACGTTATTCTCGACGCCGATGTGATACCAGTCCTGGTAGCGCTCAATTAACTCCACATTGGCGTTGAGTTTGAGTGTGGTAATGGCCACATAGTTGGTCCCCGGACCATCACGCATGGTGAGACCGGATTCACGCACAATAGCAATGCGTGGTGGTGGGGGTGGGGGGATTTCATTATCAAAGAGATCAAAAATCGTGCTTGGTGCATCTTCGGGGAGTGACAAAAGTTCTCCGGCCATCCAGAAAACTGGTGTATCTACGCGTTCACGTACTTGATACCAGTCACCGTATTTACCAATAACTTGCAGCGCTAAGCCGGCTTCAGCACGGGTGATGGGGTCGTAATTGATGCCCGGGCCATTGCGCATGAATGCGTTGTCAACGGTGACAGTAACTGGTACGACCACTGGTGCAAGCACCTGATTGCGCGATACCACCGAAAGTGGCACGGGTAAATCTTCGCTTTCGCTGAGTGGATTATCACCAATTGTCCCAACCGCATCCACGGTGAGTGGTGCCACATCAACAGTAAATCCGTCACCATTGTCACTGATGGTGGTTGTGACTGCGGAAGCGTTCATGTCACGATTGACAACATCAATCCGACTCGCCAACATGGCGAGGGGGATGATGGCAATCACCAAGATGTGCATGATTGCGCGTGGTGGGATGCGTTCCAACAATGATTCGGGGTTTTTAAGGAGTGTATGTAGCGTAGGGATACGATCTGTGATGCTCGTCATGCTGTCTACGCGTTCGTAATCACGCCGCCGTTGCTGGGCTCGTCGTAAAAGCTCGGGTTGTGATTGAGAATGATCGACCATGCCGGAAGTACTCCCAGGTGCCACTCAAACCATGTGATTGCGTGGCACGTTATATGTCAATAATCAGTGTGTCAGGTCATGTCGTATGCGCATAATCAGATGTTGATTATTGCATCATGATGCGTTGAAAAGTGTCTGATGTGATGTTTACATCAATCTGACAACAATCCTGACTGCGAGTATAGCACGGATTGGGGCTGATATTCAACTCATAAAATAATGAGAGCGGTGTTGCGACTGTTATTCGGCGAGTGGGTCTGCTGCAAACTGGTCGTGCACTTCGGCGAGGCGACTATCGGTATGACGGGCATAGTACTGCTCAGTGATTCGTGTACTGGCATGCCCCAAAATTGCCGAAACCTCGGAAAGTTGCACCCCTTCGTTGAGGAGCCACATGGCGACAAAATGGCGAAAAGTATGTGGTGTGGTATCGCGGAGCAGGCGTGCTTCGGCCAGCTTGCCAGATGCGGCCACGGTATCAGCGAGTGTCAGCGCAGCGTGTGTGACAATACCCCACGCTGCAATCCGGTTGAGGCGGTGGCCAGCACCTCGGGGCCCATGCGAAATAAAGAGTGCCGTTGCATGTGGAAACGATGCCCGCCGTGCTAACAAGTAGCGTTCGAGTGCAGTACGAGCATGTGGACGAACAAACACGGTACGCCGTTTGTCACCCTTGCCGATGACCGAGACACGATTGGCGAGCATGCCATGATCACCTTTGAGGTCGCTGGTGTCAAGGGCGAGTACTTCGGAGATGCGCGATGCAGTCGAAAACAACAGATGCAACAGCGCCGCATTACGCAATTGGCTCAATCGCATGCGTTCGGCTTTGCTCTGTATAGGGCCTGCGGGGAGCTCGTGGTCATAAAAGCTGACCAGACGGCGCAAATCAGCAACGTCGGGGGCGCGACTCGGTGTCGTCCGTGGGCGTGCATCGCTGGCATGCATGGCAATCAACGACACATCACAGCTCAGGAGCTTGCGATCTGCTAAAAAGCGACATATCGCTAATGCACCGTGACTATAGGTCAGCACACTACCATCTGCATGACGGGT
Source organism: Roseiflexaceae bacterium (assembly GCA_046303375.1). Taxonomy (GTDB): domain Bacteria; phylum Chloroflexota; class Chloroflexia; order Chloroflexales; family Roseiflexaceae; genus UBA965. The sequence continues at coordinate 82,796 of JBKCGB010000018.1, read as the reverse complement.
GAGTGTATTGAGCCAATCTGCTACATCGGTCGCAGTGATGTCTGCCACGTCATGCCGTTGATTTGCATGTGCCCAATGCATAAATGAGTGCCACGCATCACCATACGATGCAATGGTCGCAGGTGACAACGGCCGGCGCCGGCGTTGTTGGTTGAGTTGCCAATCAATGAGTGCTTGTGCAAACGTATATGCCATCGTGTGCTACCACAGTCTGTCGTAATACCCCCTATTATACGAGAAAACGAGCAGGTTGTGGTATGAGCTTAGCCCGTGGATACCTGTGTGTAGATGTCCGTGGTGTGTTGATGGGGATGTAACCCGAGGTGTTGCCACAACATGGTCTGACAACTTTGGTAGACACGGCGTACCATGTCGTGATTCCCTGTGGCCAAATACGACTGCATCAGTAGTTGATGAGCGCCTTCGCTACTCGGGTCGTGGTTCAACAGTTGCCACATGCGTTCGACGAGTTCGGGGTGGAGATGTTTGTCAAGCAAGATGCGCCCAAGGCGCAGTGACATATCCGCAAATGCGGTGGCATAGTGTTCGCGGAGAGCAAAAATCCAATCATCGGGTGGCTGATCTGCCAGGTAATTGCCTTGGTAGAGATCGCAGGCACGACGGAGTAGTGGCAGTGCATAGTGGGCATCACGCGTGAACCGTAGCCGATGCACTGCGTCTGCAAACTCAAGTGCGTCAATACTACTGCCAGTGGGCAGAGTGAGAATGATGTATTGCGGTGTGGCGTGTATCAAGGTATCGCTATGCGGGGTGACGGCAGCCAGAATGTTGCGTAGTCGATGCAACGAAACACGCAAGTTGTTGGCTGCCGATTGGTCATCGAGATCTGGCCAGAGTTGGGTTGTCATGGTGGTGCGTGCTACCGTATGGCGCTCCGCATTGATGAGTTGCAAAAGCAAATCGAAGGCGCGCCGATTGCGCCACAACTGGGGAGTGATGGGCGTGTGATTGACGTGGCATGTGGTTTGCCCAAAGAGCTGAGCATGGAGGACGGGTGGACCAGCCGGGCGACGATGCCAGTAGGAGCGTAGTGCAGTCGTTGATGGCATAGGATTTACTCCTTTTTGTATCAACAAAACCCTTGGTGCACGTAGCATATGTGAATGTGGTGGTGATGTGTATCCCCCAATGTGCATCAAAATAATCCCCCGTTTGGGGGAATGTATCCAATCGTTGCAGGGTATGGTAGGATAGTAGTACAGAACGTAATAGGCATGATTGATGACAATCATGGATATTGCGGTATTGTGAGAGGAGCCGTATGAGTCGACGTTATCGCATTCTTTTCGCAATTTCTGACACGGGTGGTGGGCATCGCTCTGGTGCAGCAGCATTGCACGCCGCATTACTCCAGCACCCACATACCCAGGGTTTCGAATACAACACCATTGACATGATTACGAGCACCGGGTTGCCGTTGTTGCGCAATGCTCCTGGGTTGTATGACGATTTGTCCACACGCTGGTTGCCGTTGTTCAATTTGTTGTTCCAACTTACCAATGGACGTAGACGGATTGACACAATTTCACAAATTGCATACGTGTCCGCACAACGCAATATTCATCGCACCATTGAATCGTACAAACCAGATCTGATCGTGTCAGTGCATCCACTTGCCAACCGCTTTATTGGCCATGCCCGGCGCACCTACAACATGCCATTTCGCTTTATCACGGTGGTTACCGATTTGGTGAGTTTGCATACTGCGTGGGGTGACCTCGACGCTGATTTGTGTATTGCGCCGACCTACGAGGCCGTCGATTTGTTGATCAAACAGGGGATGCCTGCCGAGAATGTGGTTTATGCGGGCTTTCCCGTGCATCCGAAATTTACGGCATGCACGTTGACGGTGGACGAGGCGCGTGCGCACACTGGGCTCGACAGCGCACGATACACGTTGCTCCTGACAGCTGGTGGGGTGGGCTCGGGTCGTCTGCGCGAGTTGGTTGTCGCATTACACAACACGCATCCTGCAGCGCAGTTGTTGGTTGTTACGGGGCGCAATGCGTCGTTGCGTGCCGAATTACAGCGCTTGGCACTCCCTGCACATGTGCATATCTACGGCTTTGTAGACAACATGGAACAACTGATGGCAGCCAGTGATGTGGTCGTTACCAAAGCGGGACCAGGCACACTCATGGAAGCGTTGGTGATGCGTCGTCCGGTGATTATTACCGAAGCAGTTGGCATCCAAGAGCGCGGCAACATCGATTTCGTGCTGCAACGCGGTCTCGGCGAATATTCGCAGCGTATTCCCGACATCGTGGCTGCTGTTACCAAGTTGGCAGACCCTGCGGTACGTGCGACCATGGCGGCGCGTCTCAGTGACGCAGTGCCACGCGATGGTGCGCAGCGTATCGCCGATATCATCTTGGAGCAACTCGCAATTGACCCACCTGTTATTCGCAAGCACCCACTGATTTTGGCTGCATTGCCGCACTGGTTACGGCGCCAACATGTGGGTGACGAAAGCCGCAAACGACTGCGTATCTTGAATGCCCGAGTCATCGAAAGTCTGCGGCGCCATGGTGGTTTGTCGGTGAATTGGCCACGGCGGTCACAACGCCGCGTACGCAAGAACACACCTGATCGCAATTAATCCACGTGTCAGTTGAATTCTAGCCAGGTATCACGTTGAAACACCCATGAAATGAGTAATGTTGTTGTAATATATTGGTGTAGAGTTTTTACTTTATTGGGAGCACGGTTGTGTCACCTGAATATCGTCATACAGATCCGCTGCGCGGGAGTACCGCCCAACAACGCAGTCGTGCGCTCACGTTGCGGCGGCGGCAGATGCAACGTCGCGCTCAGCTCATGATGAGCGGGTTGCTTGTTGCGCTTATTTTGTTGGCTGCAGGTGGGCTGTGGTTTTTGTCGATTGAACGGCGTTACCAACAACGCATCTATCCCAACATTTTCGTGTTGGGCGTCAATGTGGGTGGGTTGCAAGTCGATGAAGCCGAACAAGCACTGTATTCCCACTTTCGGTCGTTCATCGATGTTCCCGTGATATTGAATTTTGAGGGGAAATCGTGGCGGGTCTCGGGTGAAGAGCTCGGTCTGCAGATGCACATTGAGGATAGCGTACAACAAGCCTACACCATCGGTCGTACCCGCGACATGATTGGTAACATGCAAACTATTTGGCAGACCCTCCAACAAAGTGTCTCTGTGCCGGTCATGGTGGTGGTGGACGAGCACAAAACCCAAGCCAGCGTGGCGCGATTGTCACGGGTCATCGATGTGCCCGCCCGCGATCCGCGTGTGTACATTGACGGTACCACATTGGTCTCCCAACGTGGTGCACGCGGGCGCATGTTGCTGATTGATGAAACCGTGGCACGCATCCGCGAAACGTTGCCGCTCCTTGCTAGTCAGCAAATCACCATCGCTACCCGTGAGCTGTTGCCACGAGTGGATGATGCCGCAATTGCGGCTGCCCAAGCACGTATCACCATATTGGTAGGTGCGCCGTTGACTATCCAGGTCAGCAACAAAGAATACGTCTGGAGCAGTGAAGAGTTGGCGCGCATGATTGAAATCGTGCAACGTCCGGCCTCAAATGGTACTGGTGACGAATACCAGGTGTTTTTTAATCCGTATCAAATCGAATATCGCATTGAAAAAATCGCCCAAGAAACACAGACAATGCCCGTCTACCCACGGGTAGCGTGGAACGGTGGCGACCTGAAGATTACTCGGCAAGGGTCACCCGGGTGGCGCCTCAACAAACACGAAGGGCGCGACTTGATTGTGAATAGTGTGGATCAAGGACAACGCACAGTGGTACTCAAACCACGATACGTGGCAGTGCCGATCAACGAAAGCAACCTCAACACACTCGGTATCAATGAGCTTGTTTCAGAAGGCAAGAGTGACTTTACCGGGTCAGCGCCGTATCGTGTCACCAACATTCAAGCTGGCTTAGCGTTGCTCGATGGGGTACTGATTGCTCCTGGCGAAGAATTCTCGTTCAACGACACCGTGGGTGAGATCGATGAGTCGAACGGGTTTGTCAAAGGGTATGCGATTATCCAACAACGCACGCAGCTAGAGTTTGGTGGTGGGATATGCCAAGATTCGACCACGGTATTTCGTGCTGCATTTTGGGCTGGCTTGCCAATCACTGAACGCTGGGGGCATTCATTCTATATCAGTTGGTATGACAAATATGGTCCAACAGGGATGGACTCAACGATTTTTACCGGTGGACCAGACCTCAAATTCCTCAATGATACGGGGCACTGGTTGTTGATGCAAACCACATCCAACGCCAAAACCGGTATTGCGTCGGTGAAGTTGTACGGCACGTCGCCACAACGACGCGTTGAATTAGTACAACAAATCTACGACCGCGTACCTGCACCCGTGCAGCCCGTGTATGTCACCGATGTGGAACAACCAGCAGGTACCGTCAAACACAGCGATCGTGCCCGTGATGGCCTGACGATTGACATTCAGCGTACGATTGTGGAGGCGGATGGTACCGTGCGCGAACCTGAGCGCTATCGTACGCGCTTCAAGCCGTGGCCCAACATCTATGTCTTTAACCCGGCAGACCTGGCCAACGGCACACCACTAATCGCATTGCCACCGGAACAACCAAATCTCAACACACCGAGTCTGACCCCAGACGGTGGCGTACGCTATGTTTCCCCAGAAAAAACTGCCCCACTTGCGGAGGCACCACTAACACCCCCCACCAATTAAACACATGATTGGTGTAATTGGATTGCAATGCGCTCCACGGTATGTACCGTGGGGCGCTAGTGTGTGTATGGGTGCATCAACGCAAGATATGCATCGGCGGCACGTGACCAGGTCAATTGCGTCGCACGCTGGCGGAGCTGACGTGCGTAGAGGTCACGTTGCGTATCGTGTTGCCAGGCGCTTGCAATTGTCTGTTGCAGCAGCGCCTGATTGTGCATGTCAATCACCCATGCATCATTGCCAACCAGGGTGCGCAGTGCCGGATGGTCGTGGCAAATAATTGCGAGTTGACTGGCCATGGCTTCAGCCACAGGCAACCCGAATCCTTCGGCAAGTGATGGGTAAATAAAGAGGGTTGCATGCTGATAGAGTGCATGCAATAGTGCATCTGCGGGTGAGGGGATGACCACAATTGGGAGATGTTGGTACTGTGGTTCACGCCATGGTTGGGGGCGTGTGTCATCAAACTGCCCTGCAATGACCAGCGAGCGCGGTTGGTGCGGTGGTATGTGCTGGTAGGCAGCGGCCCAGGCAGCCACCAGCGTTGCAAGATTCTTGTGGATTTGGTTGGAGCTCACACATAAATCGTATGTTTGGTGAATCCCAAGTGCGTGATTATCAAGTGGCGGTGCAGCAGCAAAAAACCGCTCATCAATGCCGTTAGGAATGATGTGTACCTGCCGCTGTGGCCACAGTTGGGCACCAATTTGCTGGGCGGCATGAGGTGAGACAGTGGTGATGTGGGTGGCGCGTAGCGCACAATCCATCCACGCCACCCGCATGCCGAATTGGACCCACCACGGGACCGGTGTGGTGAAGGGAATGGCATCGTGAATGGTGACCAGCAACCGACTGCGCAAAGGAGCTGCAGGGAGGCGTGGATAGGGTGTGTAGACCCAATCTGGGCGGTGTTTTGCGATGATACGTGCCACCTCCCATGCTTCACGTATGCCAAATGGTGCACAATCGAGGATGTGATGGTGACACTGTGATGTGCTGGCGGGCAAAACAAAGCGGGTGTTGCGTTGGCGAGCATTGCTGACCATGATGAGTGTCGTGATGGCAGGGTGCGTGGCCCAGGCATGACACAACGCGGTACTCATCCGGCCAATGCCAGGAAAGTGGTCACAGGCATAGCGCATATCAACGAGCAACTTCACGGGCGGTACCAACCAATCACATACCCCACGGCACTCGCATACGACGCCAGCGCCTTGAGTGGGTAAAATCCAATCCGCCAGCGTGGATCACCGTATGAATAGGGGATAAAGGCGTGCAGTGGTGCCAGTATGGTGCGCACGGCAAACCAGAGCAATGCGTGGATTGGTGTGTGAAAATAATTCCCCCCCCGGGCACGCAATCGATCACGCTGGACTTCTTGTGCGTGACCACGCCCGTAGGCGACATGTTTATGCCACAATGCACTCAAGGTGGCCGGTGCAGGGTGGTATACCCATGTGTTGCCTGCTTGCATGATGTTGCGGGCAGTCATCCGGCGGACACGCACAAAAAATTCACTGTCAACGCCCCGTGTGAGTGTTTCATCAAAGCCACCGACTTGATTAAACACACTGCGATGCATCAGACAACAGGTGGTTGTGATATTGCAGTAAAAGTGTGGTGCATCAGGATTTGTGACACAATCATTGGGTACAACCGGATTAACGATGCGGGCAACTTGGGTGGCAACAGCCTGTGCAAATGGCGTTGCATTGAGGGGCAAGATGCGTGCACTTCCCACGATGCCCACAGTGGGGTGTTGGGCGGCTAGCAACAGCCGTTCAATCAGATCCGGATGGCCGAGCACCGCATCGTCATCCACAAACAACAACCATTCGGCATGACTCTGTGATACACCGTGATTCCGTGCCCGCCCATTGGGGCTGACACCACGTACCACCACACATTCATGTGGTTGGATGGTTTGGCATGCGAGTGACGTTGCAAGCGCTGTGGGAATAGTGTCACCAGCAAACATTGGAATAATCACGGCAACGTGTGGCGTAGTGGTCATGGTGGCAGGTAGTCACCTTAATACAGTCGTTGGTAGCAGTGTAGCAGTGCGGCCAACCAGGCATCTTTGCGGAAGCGCTGACTTACACGTGTGCGTGCATTGAATGCAATCGAAATCCGCAGTGCATGATCGCTCATCAGTCTCATTATAGTGGATGCAAGCGCTTCAGCATCGTTGGGGCGGGTCAGCAATCCGCTCCCGTTTGCTTCAATCACATCTTGGATGTTGGGGATGGCACTGCCGATGACTGGTCGTTCGAGTGCCATGGCCAGCAGCAATGCGGTGTGCATGGTGCATCGTCGTGCGGGAAAGACCACAATATCGACACACGCAAAAAATGCAGCCAGATCATCAACGGTAGAGACGAAATGAATGTGACTCGGTTGCAATGATTGTATGGCGAGTGCATGCAACTGCGGTGCTTGTGGTCCATCGCCCGCAATTACTACCTGGGTATCAGGATAAAACTGCCAGATGGTTGTTAGCGCCCGTATCAATATATCGGCCCCATAATCGTATGTTAGTGGTGCATACATGCCGATGAGATGACCAATACTGGGAATCTGATAGGTATCGCGTGTGTGTGGTGTCACCCTACTCAACCAATAGCGCTGAGCATCGATACCGACGGGAATCACAGCGATGTGTGCCTCATTGAGCCCATACCCGTGCATAAGTACCTGTTTGGCGCGGGCAGTTGCAACTACAAGCTGATGCGGGATTTGCAGGATGAAGGCGTGTAGTCGATGGCGCAGGGTTGGGGTTTCGATGTCATCAACAATCCCGATGACCATGATGATGCGGGGAATGCGCGCGATTTTGAGCGCCATGAGTGTGGCGCGCTGTGCGGTGCAGGTGTGCGCTACAACATGCGCGTGTGTTACATGCAGTTCGCGGAATAGAGCTGCCAACGTGCGGATGCGCAACAGCCAAGACGCATGCACGGGAATGTCGAGTCCAATGATTTCTACCTCGGGAAACTGCTGGCCGATGTCGTGGAGGGCGCGCGGAATATCTGCGTCTGGAGTGACCACACAGACACGATAGGTGCGGCAGAGTGATGGTAGGCTCTGTAAGAGCCATTCGAGCTGATCAGCATCGGAGTGGTGATCGAGTACATAGACCATTGACGGATATGCCGTTGTCATGGCTGGTATCCTTTGCCGGTCGTGTGAAAAGACGCCCGTATATGCATAGTCCGTATGTGTCATCATAACGCAAAAATGCGTAGATAAGTAAAAAATAATGAATGTGCACGATTAGTGTGGAAGTGTCTTGTTTTGACCGAGGCGCAATTGATGGCGCAGGCGGAGCGTCATATGTCGGTGTTGCCAGTTCCAGCAGAGCGCCTGCCAGAGGTGTGGTGATGCACCACGCGCCACATGGAGTGGCCATGCCAGGCACTGGCGTACTACAAACCAGCCGATTCGCCACCACGGTTGGAGTTTGAGGTGTACGTAGATGCCGTTTTTGGTGTATTCGTGGAGCCAGGTATGCGCCCCACCCCCACTGCCACCGCGCTGATGGATTACCGCCGTGTCACAGGCGGCCACCGTGCGGTAGCCGCGATATTGGGCACGCCAACACAAGTCAGTATCTTCCCAATACAAAAAAATCATCTCATCGAAGCCACCGAGTAATTCCCAGTGGCTACGTGACATCATCAATGCGGCGCCGGGCAGAGTCGGGCGATCTGCGATGCCTGGTTGCAGGATGCGCTGTTCATCGGGATACAGGGTTTCGGGGGCGATGAGTGCGACGTCAGGGTGTGTGACCAGGTGGGTGTGCAGGTTGGTGAGCCAGCCTGGGGTGACATGTACATCGGGATTGAGGAATACAAAGTAGTCGCCAGTGGCATGTGCCACCCCATGATTGCAGGCAGTGCCAAAGCCAACATTGCTGGGTAATCGCACCCAGTGTGCATCAGGCAGTACCTGCCACGGCGCATCGTGTGATGCGTTATCAACGATGATGAGCTCATATGCGGGTGCCACCGTATCTGTGGCAAGTGCGCGGGCAAATGCAGGCAAGAGATGTGCGCTGTTGTAGGTGACCACAATCAATGAAATCATGATGGTGGACAGACACTATGTATCATGTTGGTGAAAAGCTGTGCCACCTGTGCCCAAGTATGCCCGGCGAGTTGGCGTTGGGCGTGAGCCGCAATGGCGGCGCGCTCAGGGTGGGTCAGTGCTCGTTCGATGGTCTGTGCTAGTGCGTTACTGTTTTCGGCAGGGTACACAAAACCACTCACTGCATCACGTACCTGTTCGAGGAGCGGTGCCAGATTGGGCACCACACAGATGACACCGGCAGCTTGGGCATTGACCAGCATGCCCGATGTAGTGATGGCGCGATACGGCAATACCAACATGTCGCAGGCAGCCAGATAGACGGCTGCTTCGTGATCAGGTAAATAGCGTGGTCGCATGGTGACGTTTATCCGCCGAGCGGTATGGCGATGAATTTCAGAGAGATAGAGAGTATCAGCTGCAACGCCTGCAATAATCAAGTGCATGTGTGGTAAGATGGCCATCGCTTCAATCAGGGTTTCGAGTCCTTTGTAGCGCCGAATCATTCCCAAATACAGCAACACAGGTTTATCAACTGGTAGCCCGAGTTGGTAGCGTGCATTGTCGCGGCTAGGCATGACACCAAATGGTTGGACCTTGTGTCCGTGTGGAATGATGTGGATGGGTATGTGTGGTGCATAGTGCTCGATGATTTGCGCGCGCGTGGCATGGTGATGCACACTCACCGCATGACACTGGGCTAGCACATGCGCCACCGTGCGTGTAGCAATGGCCGGATGTAGGCATTCGTGGGGCTGTAGGTTGTGTACGGTCCAGATAATGGTGACACCACGCCAGCGCAAACACATCAGTAATGCAATCCATGCTACGTAGCGCCACCACGTGACGAATTTGCTCGGACGCTGGATGAGTGTGTCAAAGAAATGAATATGCAAGATGCGTGCACCGCGCCCAACCAAGAGCGCAGGAATGCTGCGCCGTGGTGAACGGCGGTCGATGGTGAATGACGTAGCGAGCTCGGCGTACAAATCGTCGAGGTATGGGCTATAGGTGAGTTGAGGGGGGAACGGATAAATGGTCGTCATAGCATGAGTTGGCGCAGGTGATTGGTGAGTAGGTCAACTGCCGGAGTAATATCATTGACACTAGGAATAATAACATGGGCATGGATGCGTGATGGTTCGACGAATTGCTGATGCATGGGGCGTACAGTGGTCATGTATTGCTGGCATACCGATGTGATGTCGCGGCCACGACTTTGGGTGTCACGCAGGATGCGTCGCACTAGGCGTATGTCGTCAGGGGCATCAATGTAGATGCGCATGTGCATGCGGGTGCGTACTGCCTCAGGTACAAAAAGCAAAATCCCATCCAACAGGATGATTGGGCGAGGGTGTACCACATGGCCACCTGCCACACGTGTGTACGACACAAAATCATAGTTGGGCATGGTGATGTGGTGACCGGCACACAGGGCATCGATGTGTGATATGTACAGTGCCGTATCAAATGCATCGGGGTGATCAAAGTTGCACTGCACGCGCATAGCAAAGGCGAGATGTGATAGATCTGCATAGTATGCATCGTACGGGAGCCATGCAATCACATCGGCACCCAGACGATCAATCAGCTGTTGGGCGATGGTGGTTTTGCCTGCACCACTCCCCCCTGCCATGCCAATCACTACTGGCTTCATGCTGGATTGTCCTCGCTCTTTACCCCGTTGCGCATGATGGCGAGCAAGAGCCCCACGCTATACCACAACAGGGCAGTCATGTGACTGAACTCAATGTTGAAATAGTAGTGATCAAGCAATCCGACGGCCAGCGCGGCAATGAGTCCAGCCTGCAACCCGATGAGCCAACTTGCGTGGGCTTCATGATGGGAGGCAACTGCCTGAGCGAGGCTACGCCAACTACCTACAAACACACTAATCATCAGCGTGATAAAGGCGACGAGCCCCACAATCCCGATGCGTTGTGCGATGGCCAAATAGATGCTCGATACGCCTGCGACCAGGTCGATGTCTGGTGCACGCCCGAAACCGATACCAAAAAAGGGATATGCTTGGATGACCGCAATGGCGTTGTTGTACTCAGCAAGGCGCATCTGGTTGGCACGATCTTGGAATTGTACGCCCTGCACGACACGGTTGACGAATTGTTCGCCGACCCCCACAAACACCAGCAACACGGTGGCTAGTATTCCTGTTGCCAAAATCAGCCACCACAAGCGCCGGTAGCGCACGGTGGCTACATAAATTACGGCAACAATCAGTCCGCCGAGTGCAGCCCGTGAAAACGTCAAAAAAAGCACAGTGACAAGAATTCCGCTCATCGCAATCATGATGCGCCGTGGCAGAATCGGTTTGGCAACAATGGTTTGGGTGGCAGCAATAGCGGTAATCAGTGCCAGCATACCCCCATAGCTATTGGGGTCAACACTCAAGCCGATGGCGCGCATGAGCCCGGCGGTGTCGTCTTCGACATAGCGCAATACGCGCCCACTGGTGGGGTAGCCGATGCGTCCAAGCATGACGAGGAGTTGTTCGCTGATGGTGGCCGGGATGATGTAGAGCACGAGCCCAATCAGGGCCGAAATGGTGCCACCAATTACGAGTAGCCGTAACGCCCATTGTACTTCGTCGTCGCTTTTGACGGTATCGAGCAGGGCAAACATCAACAGGATGCCGAGCAAGAATTTGGCGTAGTTGTGCAGGGTGGTGGTATCGGGCAACCCTTGGGCACCAAGCAAGAGGGCAAAGAGGGTGAATCCGATGAAGCCGACGACGGCAGGGGCAAATGCAGTGAAATCAGTGCGATAGTCGCTGGTGGTCAAGGCATGAATAATGCGCATGGCAAGCAGTGCACCGATTGCTAACGAAAGTAACGATGGCGTGATAACTGCCTTGAAGGGCAATGTCCCAAAAGGGAGCACAGTGATGAGCACTACGATGGTGCCGAGCATGATGCGCACGTTGCCAAGGGCGAAATAGGCAACGATTGTTGCCCCAATCAGCGCAAACGGTAACCAGACATAGCCAAAGACCAACGAGGCAGCACCAGCAACACAGATGACACCCGCAATCCCGACTGCCATCCATTGGCGGAGATGTGGTGAAACCGGCTGCACTGAGAATGGTGTCTGCATAGCACCCTACTGATAGATGGTGATGGGATCACGAAAGACGACTGGTACGATTTGATCATTGAGTGCTTTGACAAATTCGTCTGGTCGACCACAAATGCTTGGATCGAGTACACCAGCTTTGTAGAGCTGTTTGACATGTGGGCTAGCCGATTTGCTGCGGAGCTCGGCTAACGCCATTACAATCCATGAGGCAAGCTCACTATCGGGTGCCGTGGTGTCATCTGGCACGGGTAATGCATCGCGCAATATTTTGCCGATATGGCGCGCCATGAGCGGATGCAAATGCCCCATATAACTCAACAACCCACTCGCACAGATGCGCGAATCGCGCGGGGCATGCACGTCGTTGAGGAGCTCGGCAAACAAGGGCACGACTTGGGTGCCATAGGCTGGGACAGTGCATTCGATGAGCTCGTAGATGAGCGCCAAATCGTCGTCGTGACGCCTTAGCACATCGAGCAAAATCATGAGTGTGTCGCTGTCGCGCCAACTGCTCAGAAAGACGAGCGCGTGTCCACGTGCATATGTGAGGATATCGTCTGCACCAATGGGTACTCGTTGTGCGACCAGTGTGCGCAGTGGCACAATCACTTCATCGCGGCGCTGTTGGAGCGCCGCCACATGCTGTGGCGCCAGGAGGGGACCAACCTGCGCAATTGTACTCATGAGTTGTGGCATCGGCATAGTGAAGACTGTTTTGGTCACAGCACTCATCGTGCATCAACGAAAAGAACGGAATCACAGTCATTGTACACCACTTTGTTGATGCAATACGGCGGAGTTCAATGGTATAGTAGTACGGTGTGTTGGGATTTATAGCGAGAGGAGTATGCGCCATGACGCGAGTTGTTGTATGGAACGAATACAAGCACGAACATGAACCAAACCACCCTGCTGGAAAAATCTACCCCAAAGGCATCCATGGGGCCATTGCTGACGGACTAAAAGAATACAGCAAAGATTTTGTGGTGAGCACTGCCACACTCGATGAGCCCGAACACGGCTTGAGCGAGGCAGTGCTCAGTCAGACCGATGTGCTGGTATGGTGGGGGCACATGGCCCACGACAAAGTCCAAGACGATGTGGTGGCACGTGTCAAAAAACACGTGGTCGAACGCGGTATGGGGCTTGTCGTCCTGCATTCGGGGCATTTCTCCAAAATCTTCAAGGCCTTGATGGGCACCACCTGTGACCTCAAGTGGCGCGAATCAGACGACATCGAGCGGGTGTGGGTGGTAGAGCCGAGCCATCCAATTGCGGCCAACGTGCCATCACACTTTGAGCTGCCAGAAGAGATGTACGGCGAGCGCTTTGATATCCCTGCGCCCGATAATTTGGTGATGATTAGCTGGTTCACCGGTGGCGAAGTGTTTCGTTCGGGGTGTTGCTATCACCGTGGCAACGGCAAAGTCTTTTACTTCCGCCCTGGTCACGAGTCGTACCCCACCTACTTCGACAAAAACGTGCGCTTGGTGATCGGCAATGGTGTGCGCTGGGCCGCCAACGATGGTCTGGTGCGCCCCGTCTATGGCAACCACAAGTCACTCGAAGCCAAGAAATAGTCGATTGGTCGCTTCGCGGGCGTTGGCAACTGCCAGCGCCCGCATTGCATGCAACAAGGATGCTCCGCCATGCCACGTGCCGAAGTCACACTCCCGCGTCAGCTCCGCGACGCGCTCCAGCGCGGGCACCCGTGGGTCTATCGCACACATATCGAGCCGGGAATATTGTTTGCTGACGGCACCGAAGTGGTGGTGCGTTGTGCGGGCTGGCGCGGTATCGGCCTGTGGGATGCGAGCGGCCCTATCGCCATCCGCATATATAGTGACGGCGCCCGCATCGATGCCGCCCTCATCCACGAGCGCGTGCAACGGGCCTGGCAGGGGCGCGCAGTCCTGCGCCGCCAAGGAGTCACCGCCTACCGCTGGCTGTTTGGTGAGGGTGACGATCTGCCCGGGGTGACTGTGGATCTCTACGACACAGTGGCAGTACTGCAGTGCTACGGCAGTGGTCCCGCCACACGTATTCCACATGTCGTCGAAGCACTCGTCGCAGTCAATCCGCAATTATGCGCCGTGCTGGGCAGCAAAGCGCGTGGTGACGACGAGCGTGACAGTGGTCAACGCCGTGCCCTGCTCTGGGGTACCATGCCAGATGCGCCACTGGTGGTGACGGAGCATGCTGGTTTGCGCTTTGTGGTGGACCCACAGGTCGGCCAAAAGACGGGACTCTTTCTCGACCATCGTGAAAACCGCCATACCCTGATGCAGTACGTGGCAGGGATGAGTGTGCTCAACTGCTTTGCGTACACGGGGGCGTTTTCGTTGTATGCCCTCAAAGGGGGCGCCCGCAAAGTGGTCAGCGTCGACATCGGTAACGGGCTGGCTGACGCCGCCGCACACAACATTGCCCTCAATAATCTGCCGGCGGAGCGCCATCAATTTGTCACGCAGGATTGTTTTGATTTACTTCAAAAAATGACCGGCGATGGGCGTAAATACGACTGCATCATCCTCGATCCCCCCAGCTTTGCGCGCACGCGTCAGCAACGCGAGGCCGCCATGCAGGCCTATGTGCGCCTCAACAGCATGGCACTCAAGTGCCTGACGCCACACGGGTTGCTGGTGTCAGCGAGCTGTACCAGCCAAATCGGCCCCGAAGAGTTCCGCTCCATGCTGGCGAGCGCCGCAGCGGAGCGTGATATGCGCCTGCAGATTATCCACGAGGCGGGGCATGCGCTCGATCACCCCGTGCCGGTACACTTCCCTGAGGGGCGCTACCTCAAGTTTTTGATGTGTCGCACGTAGCGTAGTCTTCGACCAACCAATTGTTTACGCTCCCGCAGATGTGGGAGCTTTTTTGTGAGAACTTCATTAAAAATAAACAAAACCTGTGCAATACCATTGACAAACATGTGCAAACTATTCTACAATACTTACCGGTCGGTATATAAGACGGGGTACGCATGGCACGAGACGGTGCACAAACGGCGGAGCGGATATTACACGAGGCGCATCGGTTGTTCATGGAGCGCGGGTTTGCAGGCGTATCGATGAACGATGTGGTAGCGCACATCGGTATCACCAAGCCGACGTTGTACTACCACTATGCCGACAAAGAGGCATTATATGCGGCAGTGATTGCACGTGTATTGACGCAGATGGGGAGTGAGCTGGCAGATCAGATTGCGGGAATGCAGGGCAACACGGCGCAGGTCTTACAGGGGCTCGTTGCGGTCATCCAGCAACATAACCGTGAGGACACGCGCATGATGCGCTACCAGATCCGTGCCAATCTGGGTGAAGTATGGCAACACACGCTGGCAGAACAGTTTTATCGGAGCATGATGGCGCCGATTGTGCAGGTGATGGAGCGTGGATTGGCGAACGGTGAATTGGCAGAGCATACGGCCAGCGAGTTAGCCATGATGTTTTTATGTGTGGTCGAAGCATTTCATGGTCCTGAGGGGGCTGGTCGACAGATGCCAGTCGATGCCGCCCGCATCACACAGTTGTTTTTATATGGGGTCGCAACACGCAGACAACGAGGAGAATGAGTTCATGGCAACACTTTCACAGGAATGGCGGAAACGGGTACCGCAACTTTCAGGGCGGACGATGGTGGTGATTGCGGTGGCAGTCGTCGTAGTGGTGGTGGCAGTGGTAATGGCATCGCTCCGTGGTGCGAGTAGCACGGCGGTGACGACCAACACGCTGGTCGTGGCACCCATGGATGTGCGTGCGAGTATCACGGCTACTGGCAAGCTCACGCCGCTCCAGAGTGCGGATATGAGCTTTACCACGGGTGGGCGTATCAGTGAAGTCTATGTTGCAAGTGGTGATACTGTGGCCAAAGATGCGCCGTTGGTGCAGCTTGATCGCAGCATGCGTGATCTCGATGTACAGGCAGCTGAGGCTGCAGTACGCCAAGCACAAGCCGATGTGGATGTGGCCACGGCGCAGCTGGCAGGTGCCGAAGCACAACTCAAGCAGACCGTGGGGAGCGTGACCGCCAGTGATATTACTGCGGCTCGTGCCACGCTCAGTGAGGCACAGGCTCGTTTGACGTTGTTTGCCAGCAGCAATGGTGCAGATGTGTTGGTGCGTGCCCAGGCCGCAGTAACCGAAGCGCAAGCCAATCTCGATGCCCAGCGCAAGACGCTTGCAACGGCCAAGGCTCAAGCCGAAACACAGGTTGCCAAGCGTGCCAACGAGTTGCGTGATGCGCAATCGACCTTGCAGAGTGTGCGTGCCGACAATCAACATGTGATTGACAAGGGGACTGACCCACGTACGGGACGCAAGTTGAGCGACACCGAAAAAAGCGACTACGCAGGCAAGTATGATACGGCAGTGCGTGCCGAAGAAAACGCGGCAGCCCTGCTGACCCAGGCCACCCGTGATGCGGATGTGGCCCGCCAGAACGAAATCAGTGGTATTGCCAGCGCCGAAGCGCGTGTGCGTACCGCCCAAGCCGACCTTGATGCGGTGAAGTCTGGGGCTGATTTGGCGAGCGCCAATGCCGCAGTTGCTCAAGCCGAAGCCAATCTCAATAAGTTGCTCGGTGATCAGCGCAATGCGCAAGTGGCTGCGCAGGAAGCCAATGTTACTGCGGCCACGGCAACGTTGGCTCGCGCCAAGGCACGACTGGAGCAGGCACAGGCACAAGCCCAGATGGCGGTGCTCACCCGTGACGAGACGACGCTCAAGGCACCGTTTGCTGGAGTAATTGCTGATGTAAACGCCAAAACTGGTGAGTTGGTCACAACGGCACCGGTGGTAGGCATTATCGATATGAGTGTGTTTTCAGTGGAAATCACCGTGGATGAAGTCGACGTGGCCAAAGTGCAGGTCGGACAAGTCGTGGATGTGTTTGTGGATGCACTTGGCGAGCCGACGTTGGTCGGGAGTGTGGTGCGCGTGTCGCCACGTGCTGAGAGCGACCAAGGCGTGGTGTCTTACAAGGTGACGGTGGAAGTAACTCCAGATGCGCGCAACGTGCGCGCTGGCATGACTGCGTCAGCACGCATCATTACCGGTGAAGCCAAGAATGCAATAGCGGTGCCACGTACGGCAATCACAACGACTGATGGTGTGCATACGGTGACCGTAATCAACGGTGATGTGCGTACGCCTCAGACGGTCGAGTTGGGTGTGATGGGTGATGATATGGTTGAGATTCGTAGTGGTCTCAAGGCCGGTGACATCATCGCATTGTCAGAAGGGACCAGCAAATGAGCAATCAGGTGGTGGTCGTCGAACGTGTTTCCAAAGTGTTTGATAGTGGTGATAATCGGGTGGTAGCACTCGATGATGTGTCGATGGGTGTCGAGCGTGGTGAAATGGTGGCTATCATGGGTCCGTCAGGGAGTGGCAAAAGCACGCTGATGACGATTATCGGGTTGCTCGATGTGCCTTCAAGTGGGCGCTACCTGATTGACGGCATTGATGCGAGTGGGCTTGACCGCTCAGCACAGGCCAGTGTACGCAACCAAAAACTAGGCTTCGTATTCCAGAATTTCAACTTGTTGCCACGCTTATCGGCGTTGCAAAATGTGGCACTGCCGATGGTGTATGCGCGCGTGAGCCCTGCCGAACGCGAGCAACGTGCCCGGGCAGCCCTCGAGGCGGTGGGACTAGGCAACCGTCTCAACAATCGTCCCAACGAGTTGTCGGGTGGGCAAAAGCAGCGTGTAGCGATTGCCCGTGCACTGGTCAATCATCCGGCCATTTTGCTCGCCGATGAGCCCACTGGTGCGCTCGACAGCCGTACCGGTCACGAGATTATGAGCCTCTTCCGCCAGCTCAACCGTGAGCAGGGCATCACGGTGGTGGTGGTCACCCATGATGCTGAGGTCGGCAAGCAGATGGATCGCATTGTGAGCCTGCGTGACGGCCAAATTAACATGGACGCCTTGCACGAGTACTACGGCATCCAGACAGACGATATCGGACGAGTAATGACGGAGGTGAGCCATGTGGGGTGAACAGCTACAGATGGCATGGCAGAGCCTACGTGCCAACACGTTTCGTTCGTTGCTGACGATGCTAGGGATTATCATCGGGTCGTCGACGTTGGTGTCGGTCTTGTCGCTAGGGAACGCATTGCAGGGACAAGTCTTTGAGCGCTTCATCGACTTGGGCACACGGCGTGTGGCCGTGTTGCCCGGCGATGCTGATGCTGCTGGTGCGCGCATTACGTCGGGGTACGGCTTGCTCTCAATCAAGGACTTTCGTGCACTCGAAAAACTGGTGGCAGATCGCCCTGATATTTTTCGTACGGTGGTGCCTGAAGTCGCCATTCAAGTACGGGCGCGGTCCGGTTCCGTCGAAGTTGATTCGTTGGTCGTGGGTACCGGTGTGGGATACCAACAGGTTCAGTCGGTACCACTCGAGTATGGGCGCTTTTTTACTAGTGACGAAGAGGCATCATCACAACGAGTAGCGGTGATGGGTGCCCTTGTCACTGAGGATTTGTTTGGCAAAGGTCCCGAAAACCGTGCCCGTGCGGTAGGACAAACAGTCGTCATTAATGGGCAGAGCATCAAAATCCTAGGTGTCATCAAGGGGGCTGGTGGTCCGTTTTCGTCTGACCAGCGCATTATGGTGCCAGCCAGTACGGCACGCTTGCGCATTGCTGGTAACCAAGACTTGCCTGGGCGTGGTCTCAAGATGACGTCCATTTTGATTGGACTGAGCAGTGAAGGCGTAGTCAAGCAAGCAGAGGCGCTCATTACTGCCGTGTTGCGGGCCGAACGCAATCTCGAAGCAGGTGTGGTCGATGATTTCAAGATTAACTCGCCGACACAGGCGTTGGGCATCTTGAATGGCATCAACAGCGCCATCACCGGCTTCATTGCGGTGGTAGCAGGGATTAGTCTTGTGGTAGGCGGTATCGGCATCATGAATATTATGCTTGTTGCCGTCACGGAGCGTACCCGCGAAATCGGTGTGCGCAAAGCACTGGGTGCCACTGACAAAGATGTACTCGGACAGTTTGTCATTGAGGCTGCCACCATCAGTTTGATTGGTAGTTTTATCGGCATCGGTTTCGCAGTTGCGTTGGTGCTTGCGATTGCGGCTGCGGCTGGACTCGGCATGATTCTGTCGATCCCTGCAATCGTCATTTCGTTGCTGTTTGCGCTGTGTATTGGGGTGGGATTTGGCTATTACCCAGCCAAGCGTGCTGCTTTGTTGTTGCCCATCGAAGCGTTGCGCTACGAATAAATCATTGGTGCGTTGCACTGCTATCATGAACATGCATCACACCCCAACACCGGGTGTGATGCATGTCTTATCAAAGGGATCCATGTGCGTCTTTGTGTAGTCATCCTAGGTGACCAGTTGTTGCAGGTGCATCCTGCACTGGCGTACGCGCAACAGCTGACCACGCCACAGCACATCGACATCCTCCTCGTTGAGAGTGATGCGCGCATGCGCTTACGCGCCTATCACCGCCACAAATTAGTCCTCATCCGCAGTGCCATGCGCCATTATGCCGAGGGGCTCCGGGCCGCTGGGTGGCGTGTCACACTGCGTGGTGCGCCGAGCTGGCGTGCCGCACTCACGCAGCATTGTCATGAAACGAATCCAGACCGCATTATTACGATGGCTGCCAGTGAATATGCGCCACGGCAGGCACAAGCGCAATGGCAGCACTGGCTGAGTGTGCCAGTCACGGTGTGCGAGAATACGCAGTTTTTGAGTGCCACGTATAATCCTATTGCACAAGTCCCCATACACAAAGCGACGGTGATGGAGCCCTTTTATCGGGCGATGCGGCGGCATTTTGCAGTGTTGATGCATGCCGACGGTACACCGTATGGTGAGCGGTGGAACTTTGACAGTGAAAATCGTAAACCGTTGCCAGCTCGTCAACCACGCCCGACCCCCTTGTCAATTGCACCAGATATGGTGACGAGGCAAGTGATGGCCGACGTGGCGGCGATGC
This sequence comes from Roseiflexaceae bacterium, assembly GCA_046303375.1. Taxonomy (GTDB): domain Bacteria; phylum Chloroflexota; class Chloroflexia; order Chloroflexales; family Roseiflexaceae; genus UBA965. The sequence continues at coordinate 62,915 of JBKCGB010000018.1, read as the reverse complement.
CGTTGGCGCAGGGCGATGCGATGACGTTTGCGTGGGGAGTAACCCACGCAGATGCGGAGCAGGTGCTGGCGAGATTTATTGCTGAACGTCTGCCGTGGTTTGGTGATTACGAAGACGCCATGGCGACCGACCATGACACACTGTTTCACTCGACGCTGTCGCCATACCTCAATATCGGTCTACTGACACCACGCCAAGTCATTGATGCGGCGGTGGTTGCCTATCATGCAGGGCTGGCCCCACTTGCTGCAGTTGAGGGATTTGTACGCCAGATTATCGGTTGGCGTGAGTACATGTATGTGCAGTATTGGCGCCACATGCCAGCCCTGCAACAGGCCAATGGCTGGCAGGCCACACGCCCATTGCCGACATGGTTTTGGCATGGACAGAGTGGGATGCGGTGCCTTGATACGGTGATTGCTCGTGTATGGCGGCATGGATATACACACCACATCGAACGCCTGATGATTCTGTGTAACTATGCACTCTTGGCTGGGATTGACCCCGTTGCAGTGAATCATTGGTTTTTGGCTGCATACATCGATGCCTACGACTGGGTGATGTGGCCCAACGTGAGTGGCATGGGGCTCCATGCGGATGGTGGCAAAATTGCCACAAAACCATATATTGCCTCGGCAACGTATATCAATAAGATGGGTGATTTTTGTGCGGGTTGTCGCTATAATCCACGCCAACGCGTGGGGGCTGATGCCTGCCCGTTTAACCTGTTGTACTGGAATTTTTTGTTGACACACGAAACCGTGTTGCGTGCCAATCCACGTATGGGGCCAGCAGTGCTCGGCTTGCGCCACCTGGCGGATGCCGAACGAACGACGATTCGCCTTGAGGCGACGATATGGCTCGCACAATCACAATGAGAGGATGCAAGCGTCATGCGTGGTGTCAAAAAATCAGATTTACCCGAGAAGACATGTGTGACATGTGGCCGCCCGTTTACGTGGCGCAAAAGCATGGCCAAGCATTGGGATGAAGTGAAGTACTGTAGCGATGCATGTCGGCGTTACAAACAGAGTGGCGGCAAGCCACCAGCAACTCGAAAGGTTTCATGAACGACACTCCATTACAACGTGAGTTTGCTGATCGCAGTGCACTCATTGCCTACATCCAAGCCACATTTGCGGATGTGGTGGAGACCGATACGCATGTGGCGGCACCGCTGGGTGGGCGCACACAGGCGTTGGCATTGCTTGCACGTATTGATCCGGCTCGCTATGCACGCTCGCGTAATTACCTCGATGGTGCGGTAACGCATTTGAGCGCCTATATTCGTCACGGTATGCTTAGCCTGGCCGAAGTACGTGATGTGGTGATGCGCTACCCCGATCATGCCAAACTCATCAACGAGCTGGCCTGGCGCGATTATTGGCAACGGGTCTATGCCCAGATTGGTGATGGTATCTGGCACGATCGAGAACCCTACAAAACTGGCTGGCAGGCAACCGATTATGGGCACACCCTCCCTGATGACGTTGTGCAGGGCACCACTGGTCTCGCATGCATGGATGCATTTGCTGAAACACTAGTGACCACCGGGTACCTACACAACCATGCACGCATGTGGTTGGCCGCATATTTGATTCACTGGCGGCGTGTGGCGTGGCAGGTGGGGGCTGCATGGTTTTTGCAGCATTTGCTGGATGGTGACCCGGCGAGTAACAACCTGTCGTGGCAGTGGGTGGCAAGTACGTTTAGCCAAAAGCCGTATTATTTCTCACAAGAATCCCTCGAACGCTACAGTGGTGGGCAGTACTGTGGTGTTTGTACGGCGCAGTGCCCGTTTCACGGGTCATATGATATGTTGGCAGCGCGGCTCTTTCCGCATATGACCAGCTAACAACAGCAGCAATGCAGGGAGGCGTGGATGCGTGCAAATATTGACACACTGACGGCGATGAATCTGGCGGATTTGTATGAAACATTTGGTGTTGCCCAACGCCCATGGTTGCGTTGGGTAGTGACGGCCGTAGGCTGGTGGCCATCACGGCGGTTGGCACACACCATGGCCATGTGTGATGCACAGGCAAGGGATGCCGGTTTGGCGTCAGCAGGGCAGGTAATCGTGACGGCATACGCCAGGGCGGTCGAACACGTCAACCCACAGGAAGTGCCTCACACAGGGCCGGTATTGATTTGTAGCAATCACCCAGGCTTAAGCGATGCAGCCGCATCATTTGTCGCAATTAATCGCCCCGATCTCAAAGTGATTGCGGCGCAGCGCGTGTTGCTCGACGAGTTGCCCAATATTTCAGCACACCTGATTTGTGTGCCCGACGATGCCATAGGGCGTGCGCAGGCAATTCGTGCGGCTGCACAGCATCTCAAACGGGGTGGTGCGCTGCTCACGTATCCCGCAGGACGCATTGAGTCAGACCCAGCCGTCTTTGATGATGCTGCAGACACGCTGCCAGCGTGGTCTGAGATGGCGGTGCTTTTTGCACGGTTGGTGCCCAACCTCGTGGTGGTGCCGATGCTGGTGAGTGGCGTTATTTCGGCACGTGCGCTACAGAATTGGTATGTACGGCGCATACCAGTGCGCCGTGATCGTGATTGGATGGCCGCCACCCTGCAGCTGATTGTGCCATGGTACAAGACGGGTTTGGTGCGGGTGCGCTTTGGCAATCCGTGTCGCACTGCGGGGAGTGACACTCACCAGCAGTTGGTCGCTGAGATGCATGCGTTAATTGTGCAAGAACAAGGAGTACGGCGTGGCTGATATTGTATGGGTGCATGGCGATTGTTTGCGACTCACCAACCCTGCCTTGGTGGCGGCGCCAGATGCGCCTGCAATTTTTGTGTGGGATGATGCCGTGCTCCGTCAGCGCCGCATTAGCCTCAAGCGTCTGGTGTTTATGTATGAGGCATTGCTTGAGTTGCCGGTGACCATGTATCGCGGTGATGTGGTTACCCACGTGCGCTCGTTTGCACAGCAGCATCAGGCAACACGTATTGTGACGAGTGCGAGTGTGGCGCCACGCTTTAGAAAGATTGTTGCTATGCTCCAGCAGACACATCGTGTTGATGTGTTGCCGGAGCCAGACTTTGTGCAGGTACCAGCGACGAGTGATTTGCGCCGATTTACACGTTATTGGCGCGTGGCTGCCCCTCAACTCGAGGAGATGGCTGCACGGGGCGCGCCATGAGCAGCCAGCGCCAGCGCCGTGTCGCAATCCATGCGAGGAACGATCGATGCGTAGAGGTGGGCTGATAGCCGGCACTCTGATACAGGGCACACGCTGCGCTGTTGTTGGCGCTGACATACAAGCACAGTGAATGCAGATTGAGGCGTTGGGCTTCGGTGCGTGCATGCGCGAGCATGGTGCGTGCGATGCCACGCCGTTGATGCTTCGGGTGCACGGCCACGTCGCTGATATAGAGCTCGTCGTATCCCACAGGATGGTCAATGACCGACAGGATCGTCAAGGCATAGAGGGCGCGCAAAAACCCGAGTTTTTTGATGAATAACCACTCCACGGGCACCGCAGGTATCTGCCGCATAGTGACTCGTGCCCGTAGCGCAATCGTAGCTACTACCATGCCATTGTCAACCACCACCCACATGCCATTCAAACCAGCACTGCCTTGGCGCCGCCAGGTTTCGGCCATCAGGTCGAGGCCCGTGGCGAGTTGTCGCTCGCCAAAGGCTGCGATGAATTTGTCATTGAATGCAGCCGCATGCACCGTTACCAATCCGTCAATATCGGCTGTTGTCGCTGGACGAATGACAAATTCGCTCATGCGTCAAACCGTAGCACTTCGCGGCGGTTGCTCGGTACTGGATGGATGCGTGTGAGTGTTTCTCGCCCATAAAACCAGCGCCATGCGATACGCGGGATGCGTGTGACACTCCCCCCCTGGCTGGCATGGCACTGCCACGCAGCGATTTTGGCGGGGACCACGTGTGCACACGGTACCACGGTGGTGATGGCCGTTGCTTCTTCGGCGACCCGTACCATGTCGATATCACCATTGCGCCCAAAGGCACGTGGGTTGCGCCCTGTCAGCTGCAACAAAAAGATAATCACACGTAGCGTGGTCGTAGAAAATGTCGAGTAAAACACATTGGGTACCTGCCACGTACTCTGTGCAATGGCGGCCAAGGTGGCGTGGTGAATTGCAATATGGTCGGGGTGCCCATACCCACCATACGGGGGAAAGGTGATGATGTACTGGGGTTTAAAGTCATCGATGATGCCAGCAATGCGTTGGGTTACATCAGCAATCGGTGCTTGTACCAATGCTTCGGGGTGCGCGTTGTCAGCCGTGCCAGGCATATTACTGTCACGGTAATTGAGGAAGTGCACGGCACCGAGATCGAGTGCGTCAGCAGCTGCCTGTTGTTCGGCAGTGCGCAACGCACGCATGTCGGGATACTGTGCAAGGTATGCGGGGTCACACGATCCACATTCCCCGCGGGTAGCACAGATGTAGTGGACTTCGATACCTGCGCGCCGTGCAGCGAGGATTGTCCCCGCATTGCCAAAGGCTTCGTCATCGGGGTGTGCATAGACGATGAGCATGCGTTGTGCTGCAGTTACGGGACGGCGTAGATAGACTTCGGTGGTTGGTGAATAGTGGCTCGTAGTACTCATGCCCGACTCCTCAGTGTTGCTTGGTAATACTATACCGTAAATGACTCAATCACACGACAGTGTACAAATGCAATGATGCGCATTTGCCATGGGTATGCTATAATTACTACAGCATACAGGAGGAAATTAGTGACCGATACAACGACACGAGTAAGCATCGTAGATATCCTCAGCGATGCGTATGCAAAGATTAATCGCGCACCATGGGTGCTCGTCATTCCATTGATACTCAACGCATATTTGTGGTTTGGTGGTGGTATATCGATTGCACCGCTCGTCACCGAGACACAGGCCCTTTTGCGCGAAATACAACCAGACGCATCGACCCCGAATGATGTCGCAGAGATGCGTGAACAAACAATCGGGTTGTTGGCGCAACTTGCCCGCGAAGACATCCGCGGGCAGGTCGCATGGTTGAATGTGGTGCCCTACACCATCTACTCGTTCAGGGCTGCGGGTGCGAGTGCTGAAGCACTTGGGCTACCGTATATCATGGCGCTGCCTGCCCCCAACGTGGACGCTAATGCGTTGATTGTCGCAGATGCGGGTTCGTTTCTGGGTTTGATTGTGCTCATCAATGTGGTAGCGCTCGTGTTGAGTGCCATCTTTCTGGCGGGGATGCGCAATGCTGCAATCGATGCCCCGCAAGCGAATGATTTCGTGCATCAGGTCGTGCGTGTGATGACGGTGCTCTTTTTGTATGTCATGTTGGTGATTGGTGTGGTCGGGTTATCACTGATCCCCCTGTCCATATTCTTGTTGTTGCTCTTGAGCGCAAGTCCCGCACTTGGTGCGTTTTTTGTCTTTGTGGGGGCGGGTGCCTGGTTATGGGCGAGCATTTACATCGGATTCACGCGTGAAATCATGGTACTCGAGCAGGTTGGGCCGATTCGCGGTATTCAAATGAGTGTACGTTTGGTGCGGGTGAATTTCTGGCGAACACTGAGCTTTTTGCTGATGCTAATCGTAATCGTCGCCGGGAGTGGGATCATCTTTGAGGGTCTCATCGGCACGATTGCAGGGCAGGTGGCGTCTATTATCGTGAGTGCGTACTTGTTGACCGGGCTCGTGATGGCACGTATGCGGTTTGTACAGTACCACTTGCAACAAGGGTTGTAAGTTATTACCAAGCGCTGACGCTGGTGGCATCGTACGTAGAGGAAATACACGATATGAGTGATGGTGTGACACAGGGTTCGACATACGACGAGAGTCAAATTCAAGTTCTCGAAGGCATGGAAGCGGTGCGTAAGCGCCCCGGTATGTATATCGGTCCCACCGATATCAACGGCTTGCACACCATGGTACGTGAGGTGGTCGACAATTCGGTCGACGAGGTGATGGCAGGGCGTGCCACATCCGTCGAAGTGGTCATCCACGATGATGGTTCAGTGACCGTACGTGATGATGGTCAGGGTATCCCCGTGGGTATTCACCCCAAAATGGGTGTCAGCACGTTGCAGGTCGTCATGACCGTGCTCCATGCCGGTGGTAAATTCGGCGGTACCGGTTACAAAGTATCATCCGGGTTGCATGGTGTGGGTGTGTCAGCAGTCAATGCGCTTTCGTCGTATTGTCGCGTCGATGTCTACCGCAACGAGCGCCACTACTACCAAGAGTTCCGCTGTGGGGTACCACAGGGCGACGTCGTCGACCTCGAGCCGACCACATTGCATGGAACCCACACGACATTTCACCCCGATACAACAATCATTCAGACGCTCGACTACAACTTCCGCACGTTAGCGCAACGCTTCCGTGAAATGTCGTACCTCAACAAGGGACTGCGCTTTCGCTTTGTGGATGAGCGCGACGACAACGAGCTCAACTTCTACTTTGAAGGTGGGATTGGCTCGTATGTGCGCCACCTCAACAAAGACCGTACGACACTGCACAAACAGCCGTTTTATGTGGATCGTATCGCCGATGACGTGGCAGTGGAAATCTCGCTCCAATACACCGAAGCATACGACACAGACATGATTTACTCGTTTGCCAACAACATTAATAACACTGACGGTGGTGCACATGTGACAGGCTTTCGCAATGCCTTGACGCGTGTCATCAACACCTATGCACGTGCCAAAAACCTGCTCAAAGAAAACGATACCAACCTGACAGGCGATGACGTGCGCGAAGGCTTGACGGCGGTGATTAGTGTCAAATTGCGCGACCCGCAGTTTAGCTCGCAAACCAAAGAAAAGCTGGTTAGCCCGGTGGCGGCTACTGCTGTTAATACCGTCTTTGGTGATGCCTGGCAACAATGGCTCGAAGAGAATCCTGCCGATGCCAAGCGCATCATCGAAAAATGTGTCTCGGCAGCCCGCACGCGCTTGGCCGTACAAAAAGTCCGTGAAACAGCACGCAAAAGCGCCCGCGAAGGTTTTTCGCTCCCCGGCAAACTGGCTGACTGCTCCGACAACAACCCGGCAAATTGTGAACTCTTCATCGTAGAGGGTGATAGCGCCGGTGGTAGCGCCAAACAAGGGCGCGATCGCCGCTTTCAGGCTATTTTGCCCCTGCGTGGTAAAATCCTGAATGTCGAAAAAAGCCGCCTCGACCGCATGCTTTCCAACAACGAAGTACGCTCATTGATTACAGCGATTGGAGCAAGTATTGGCGACCAGTTCGATGTGAGCAAAATCCGCTACCACCGCGTCTTTTTGATGAGTGATGCTGACGTCGATGGGAGCCACATCCGCACCTTGTTGCTCACCTTCTTCTTCCGCTATATGCGCCCATTAATCACGAACGGGAATTTGTACATTGCACAGCCACCGTTGTATCGCGTGCGGGTGGGCAAAAACGACCGCTATGTGTTTAGTGATAATGAGCGTGATACGTATATCGCTAGCTTACCTGCCAACGAACGCAACCGTGTGGAAATCCAGCGCTACAAAGGGCTGGGTGAAATGAACGCCGAACAGCTGTGGGATACCACGATGAATCCTGGCAATCGTGTGATTCTGCAGGTGACCATGGATGATGCGGTGGCCGCTGAAGAGACGTTTACGATGCTGATGGGCGACTTGGTGCCACCACGCAAGCGCTTTATCCAGACGCATGCCCCAGAGGTACGCAACCTCGACATTTGATGTGCTGGATGATACCGCCAGCGCACGTGTGGATGACATTCCACACGTGCGCTGTTTGTTGTCCGCTAATTAAAACAGTTTTTCCTTGTAAAATAAAAAATAATCGCTATACTAGGTGATACGGATTCGCCATGTGTAGATCACAGGTACAGAAACGCGAGATGGCAGATATGTCACAGGGGCAACAGGTGTCACACGTGCCGCAATGGGCATGGTATCAGTGGGTGCTCGCAATTGCAACGGTCATCGTAGCATGTGTCATGGTATGGCAGGGCATCCAGTTTGCGGGTGTGCCGGATCCATTTGTGCACGGGCTGCATCCAAGTGCGGTCGTCGTGAATACGAGTCTGATTGTATTTCGCGAAGGGCTGGAAGCGATTCTAGTGTTGGCGGCGATTACAGCGAGCTTTGTCGGGGCACAGTCGATGTTGCGTCGCAGTGTGTTTGCGGGAGCGGGTTGGGCGTTGGTGGCAAGTCTTGTGACCTGGTTCATCGTCGTTGCCATCATTGATCGCATCGATGCGCCATTGTTGCATATTCAGGCGGCCACCGGTTTGTTGGCGATTGTGGTGCTGTTGGTTATCATGAATTGGTTTTTGCACAATGTCTACTGGACGGGGTGGATTGCCATGCACACCCAGAAAAAGCGTACACTGCTAGCTGGCGACATCAGTGCGCAGGCCACCGTGTGGGGCTTGGCCATGCTTGGATTTAGCGCGGTGTACCGTGAAGGATTCGAGATCGTCTTGTTTTTGCAAAATGTGCGTCTGGCGATGGGGACACCCACGGTGCTTGCTGGAGTCTTGATCGGGTTGGCATTTACGGGCACCATTGGGGTAGTCACGTTTCTGACCAATCACAAGATGCCGTACAAGCAGCTCTTGATTGCCACTGGGCTGTTGTTGGCAATGGTGCTGGTGGTCATGGTCGGTGAAGAAATCCAAGAAATGCAGCAGGCGGGGTGGTTGGGAACGACTGTGGTGCCCGTTGACATTCCCGGGTGGTTGGGGATGTGGTTTGCGGTGTTCCCTAATGTCGAAGGATTGTTGGCGCAACTGAGTGCATTAGTGCTCGTGATTGGCTCATACCTGCTGTCGCGGCGTATTGTCACCATGCGTCATCGTGGCTAGTCAATGCGTCTGGGGCGAACTCCTGGGAAATTGGGTTTGACAAAGTGCATTATGGTGTCGTATACTTCCAACAGGGTTTTGGGGGTGTAGCTCAGCTGGGAGAGCGCGACAATCGCACTGTCGAGGCCAGGAGTTCGAGCCTCCTCACCTCCACCAATTCAATAGTTCGGGGCAATAGCTCAGCTGGGAGAGCGCAACGCTGGCAGTGTTGAGGTCTGGGGTTCGATCCCCCATTGCTCCACCAATCGCACACCGCAGTCATTCGACTGCGGTGTGTTCGTGTCTGCGCCGGGCGCATGTCAGCCGAGTTGCCAGAGTAGGATATAATCGAGACAATTCCCGTACCAGCAAAGGAGTCATGATGATGCATGCCCAAGAATGGCAAATCAAGCGTGCCAAGCTCGCTACCCTGATGGAACAGCGTGGTCTCCATGGTGTGTTGCTGACACGTTGTGCCAACTTGAGCTGGATAACATGTGGTGGTCAGGCGCACGTAGGACTCAACAGCGAAAGTGCCGTAGCGAGTGTGTTGTGTACGCCGCAGGGTGATTATCTGCTGGCCAGCCACATCGAAATGCCGCGCATGCTGGCCGAAGAAGTGCCTACGTTGCCACTCATACCACACGTATTTGACTGGTTTACTCCCGCAGCGCGCGACGCCTTTGTTGACCAGGTCTGTGGTGCGGGACAGTGGGCCAGTGATGTGGCTGGCGCGGTGCAGAGTGTGGCCGGCGAATTGACGGCGTTGCGTGTGGCACTGACCGCCGATGAGCAGGTGCGGTTTGCGACCCATGCACAAGCCACGGGGCGTGCACTCGAAGCCGCGGCACGGGCAGTCCAGCCAGGGATGAGCGAACTCGAAATTGCCGGTATGCTGTCAGCGCACATCTATGCTGCGGGTGCAACACCCGTGGTAGCGTTGATTGCAGCCGATGAACGGATTGCCTTGTATCGCCATCCAGCACCGACGGCCAAGCGTGTCGCACAGATGGTGATGCTAGTGGCGTGTGCACGTCGGCATGGATTGATTGTGTCAGCAACACGGCTAGTGGCATTTGGGGCGCTCGATGCGACCATCGCTCGCCGCGCCGAGGCCTGTGCGGCAGTCGATGCAGCAGCCTGGCATGCCAGTCAACCTGGGCGGCGGTTGGGGGCAGCTTTTGGTGATGTTGTGGCAGCATATGCTGCCCATGGATATGCGAATGAATGGCACAAACACCATCAAGGTGGGGTCACTGCCTACGAAAACCGTGAAATCCAGGCGCGTCCTGATAGCACGCATATCATTGATGTAGGGCAAGCCTTTGCGTGGAACCCGAGTATTACGGGTACCAAATCCGAAGATACCATGCTCATCACTGCAACGGGAGCCCAAGCGTTGTCGCATACGGGAGACTGGCCAACAATCCAGGTAGAGATTGAGGGTAAAAGTTACCTGCGCCCAGCGATTCTGCAGCGCTGATGTGTCTGACCGGTCGGTAAAATTTTGCATTGTGGTGCGAAATTACCCCTATTGTGTGGCTAAACACGCTACAATACCAGCGGTACATGCGAAAGGATTGCAGTATGCGCATCGGAACATTGTGGCGTTTGAGTATGATTCATGTAGCGGTCGCACTAACGTTGTTGCCGATTGATAGCACATTGAATCGTATTATGATTAGTGAACTCGGCTTATCTGCCACGCTCGTTGCGTTGCTTGTGGCAGTTCCATATATGTTGTCGCCGATGCAGATGTGGATTGGCTCGCTAAGCGAGCGCATGCCGCTGTGGGGATTTCGTCGTTCGCCCTATATCATGCTGGGGATTGTGCTGTGTGCGCTAGGTGCCTGGTTGTCGCCGTATGCGGCATTTGCCATCTATGACGGCGTGTGGTGGGGCATCCCACTCGGGTTTGTCGCATTTGGTGCATGGGGCTTTGGCTTCAATTTTGCCACGGTATCGTACCTGGCCTTGGCCACCGAGTTGTCGGGCGATGGTCAACGTGCCCGCACGGTGGGTGTGATGTGGTTTGTACTGATTGTCAGTATGATTATCGGGGGGATCACCTTGGCACGTGCGATTGAGCCCTACAGCCATGAGCGACTCATTGATGCCTTTGCGTGGACTGCACTGGTGGCGCTGGGGTTGGGTGTGGTCGGTGTCATCGGGCTGGAGCCCCGCCACGGCACAGTCACCCCGGTCACGCATCAACGCATGGGTGATGTGTTGCGGACAGTAGCAGCCAATCCACAAGCGCGGCTTTTTTTCGTCTATCTGATGCTCTTACTGGTGGCTCTGCTCGGTCAAGACGTGCTGCTTGAGCCATATGCCGCAGATGTGTTTGGTGTTTCGCCTGCGACGACAACCCGCTATACCTCGCTATGGGGGGTGGCATTTTTGCTTGGATTACTGGTCACCAATCGCATGACGCAGTGGTGGGGCCTGATCCGCGTAGCAGGAATCGGTGCCATGGTGGCTGCCTGTGGTCTAACGGGAATCGTGGTAATGGGCATCATCGGTCAGGTAGGTGGGCTCGTGCCAGCCTTGATGGTTTTTGGTCTTGGGGCGGGGATATCGACTGCATCGAATCTGGCGCTCATGCTTGATATGACTGTGGCCGGGCAAATCGGCATTTTTATTGGTGCTTGGGGTGTGGCTGATGCGCTTGCGCGGCTCGGGGGGACGATTTTGAGTGGCGTGGTGCGCGACGTGTTGACCTATACACTTGGGAGCACGTTGTGGGGCTATGTGGGTGTATTCATCATCGAAATCATAGTATTGCTTATCTCGGTGGTACTGCTACGCCACATCAGCACGAGCGAGTTCCAACGTAACGCGGCTACCGATCCACTCGATGTTGCGTCCCACTTGGCGTAGCAGACGTGTAGGGCTGCCCCTCGCTGAGCCAATCAGCGGGGGGCAGTATTATGCTAGGAAGGGGTGTGACTCAGTGGTGAGCTGGTTTGGCGCCAGTTGACCGATGGAAGCACGAGCTCTGGGCGCACCTGATCGCGGTGCGCATAGACGATGTGCATCACCGAGTCTATCAACGTATCACTGAGGAAGTGCGGTTGCAACCCGAGGTCGATGAGTTTGCTGTGCGCCGCATTGTAGTAGTGTGTTTCTTTTTCTACACGTGGGTTGTCGAGATGCTGGATGGTCGCTTGCATGCCATGCGCTGCTGCTGCATCACGCACAAGCGTGGCGAGTTGGAGCACATTGAATTGTTCGGTGAATTGATTAAAGACCCGAAACTCGCCACGTGCTGCGGGTGTGTTGAGGGCGAGTTCCACACATGCCAACGTATCACGAATATCGAGAAAGCCACGGGTCTGCCCACCTTGACCATAGACGGTCAACGGCATACCAATCACTGCTTGGACCATGAAGCGGTTGAGTGCGGTGCCAAAGATGCCGTCGTAGTCGAAACGGGTGATGAGACGTGGGTCGAGCATTGTTTCAGCGGTTTCGAGTCCGTAGACAACCCCTTGGTTGAGGTCGGTTGCACGAATGCCCCATACCCGACAGGCGAACATGATATTATGGCTATCGTGTACTTTACTCAGGTGGTAAAACGAGCCAGGCTGTTTGGGGTACGGCAGTGTATCGGTGCGCCCATTGTGTGTGATGGTAATATATCCCTCTTCGATGTCGATATTTGGAGTGCCGTACTCACCCATGGTCCCCAGTTTGACCAGATGGCAGTCAGGGGCGTGTTCGGCGATGGCGTAGAGCAGATTGAGTGTGCCGATGACGTTGTTGTGCTGGGTGTAGACTGCATGGCGTCGGTCAATCATCGAGTAGGGGGCGCTCCGTTGCTCGCCGAAGTGGACCACGGCGTCGGGCATAAATGAGGTAAAGACCCCTTCGAAAAATGAATAGTCGCAGATGTCGCCAATGGCGACATCGATATGCTTGCCGCTCACTGCATACCAAGCGGCCACACGCCCTTGCAGGCTGGTGATGGATGTGAGGCTGTGTGCGCCGATTTCGTGGTCGTAGCTGCGGCGTACGAGGTTGTCAACGATCAGGACATCATGCCCGCGTTGCGAAAGATGGAGTGCTGTTGGCCACCCCAAATACCCGTCACCACCAATCAGCATAATCCGCATGGAAGCGCTCCTTTATTCTGTGATAGCGGCACAGTATGCCGCGAATACCCACGTATTTACCACCACATGATACAATGACAGCATACGAGGTAATGATGAATTTCGTATGATGCATGTGTAAAATAATTGCTATACCGGAATGAGGTTTTGTATGATGCGCATGTCGAGTCAAGTCGAATACGGATTACGTGCGATGATTGACATTGCCATGCATGGTACAGATACACCGGTACAAGCTGGTGATATCCATCGGCGGCAAGGTATTGACGAGCACTTTGTGAGTCAAATCCTCTTGATGCTGCGCCGCGCTGGGCTGATTGAAAGCCTACGCGGCCGCCAAGGAGGTCATCGACTTGCGCGCGCTGCAACCCTGATTACCATGCTGGATATCGTCGAAGCCCTCGAAGGAAGTGATGAATCACGCGAACGTCCGCACACGAGCAGCTTGGTCGAAGCGCTGGTGGTTCGCCACGTATGGAACGACACCCGTGAACAGGCCCGCGCCGCACTACGAGCGGTCACATTGAGCGAATTGTGTGAACGGCGCATGCAACTGGCGAGTACCTCGTATATGATTTGAGTTGGGCCTTCCTACTGCGAAAAGTGTTCAAAACCAAAACGTAACCACGACATGACCCCTAATTCAACCGCTGTAATGATGGTCGCTACGAGAAACGGTTTGACGAGCTCAGCTAGGTGCTTGACTCGTATCTGGTCGTAGCCAGCGGCCACAGCCACGGCAAACGTATTGGAAATGAGCAAAATACCGATGATACCAATCCACGAAAGAATGGCAATTGGCCAATACACGACGGATGGCCCCCATACGACGAGGATCGTGTAGACGGCAGCACTGCCCCACCAAATCAGCAATTCACGTGGTCGAGTGATGACTGGCTGTATGACGGGATTTGTACGGAGTACACGGTTGAGTGTGGGCACAAAAAAGATTGCAACAGCGATCCCGGCAAACGATCCTGTCAGCGTGCGCAATGCGTTGTGCGGCTCATATAGGTATGGCCAGCTGAGATCCTTGAAGAGCGAATTAAAGCCATCAACGGCAAGAATAAGTGTAGGAAAGGCGAGTGCACCAAGTAGCCAAGCCGACCCATAGAGTGAATGCCGATGTCGTCCCAATGCCAACAAGATGAGCATACTGAGTGTCATTGAGCCATAGATGCCTGTATTACGCGCGCAAAGTGGCAACTGGTACCCAGCAATGGTGGTGTTGTGGATTTGCGCACAAACTCCGTGTACTGTGGCGTACATGTTCCAGGCGACGCGGTCACCTGGCCAGGCAGGTAGGGGTATCGTTGGCCAAAACAAGACGGCTGCCACAAACGATGCATAGAGTCCAATGGTGAGATAGTGCCATTGTCGTAAGGTGTTCATGGCATACGCTCCAGTTGTAGTGCTAAGGCGTCTGCAGAAAGGATGCCAACATGGATGGCATTAATTGTCCCGTTGCGGTCAATAAAGACACTGGTTGGCAGATTGCGTGCCCCGTAGGCCAGTGACACATCACCATCGGGGTCACTGACCAGCATGAAATCAACGCCAAGCTCTTGGGCAAACGCGGGAATCACGTCGATTTGTTGTCCTTTGTTGATACCAATGACACGCGTCTCATTGTGACCATCGAGTGCATCGAGATCAGGCATTTCTTTGCGGCAGGGCTCGCACCATGTTGCCCAAAAATTGAGTACCACCCGTTGTCCGGCCAAATCACTCAGCCGCGCCACACGCCCATCGGCGTAGTGCCACGTGAAGTCGGGTGCTGGCTGATTCACAGTGGCGCGCGCACTGGTATCACTGAGCGTCGCATTTGCAGCTACAAACAAAGGTAGATTGTTGGGTAGTGAAGTGGTATGTGTCGTCATACCGCACCCAGCGAGTAGTAGTAATCCAAACAACAAAACCATGTGCCGCATATCGTGGTTCCACCTACAACAATGTTGCTGACACCATAGCATACCAGTCTGAAATGTTGATGAGAAAGACGCAACCACAGGGTACGGCGCACCGTAACCCTGTGGTGTATCTGCGGGAAAATCTAGAGATACCCGGTGGGCTATTGTGCCACGATGCGCATATAAAAGCGCCCTTTTTTGATGACGCTATCAGGGGTTACCTGTGCATCATAGCCAGTCACCCGAGTGCCGTTGATGCTAACGCCACCACCATCAACGAGCCGGCGTGCCTCGCTTTTACTGCTCGCTAGGCCACTTGCAACCAATACATCGAGGATGGCGGCAGGGAGTGGCATGGCGTGCTCAGGTATGATGTCTGGCGCATTACCACCACTAATCACATGGTCAAAGTACGCACGTGCGTTGATGGCTGCTGCAGATGAGTGAAACTGCGCCACGATTTCGCCAGCAAGGCGCTTTTTGGCATCCATCGGGTTGCCACGACCAGCCGCCAAGTCTGCCTTGAGATCTGCGATATCATTGAGAGGGATGTCTGTCAGCACCTCGAAGTAGAGCGGCATGACATCATCCGACATCGACATGACCTTGCCAAACATGTCTTCGGGGGTGAGGCGAATATCCACGGTGTTGTCAAACGACTTGCCCATTTTGCGCCCATCGGTACCAGGAATGAGGGGCAACAAAAAGACATCCTGTGGTGTCATCCCCATTTGTGCTTGTAGTTCTCGCCCTGCCAAATTATTGAATTTTTGGTCGGTACCACCAAACTCTACATCTGCCTTGATGTAGACAGAGTCGTAGCCTTGGAGCATGGGGTACATCAACTCGAGGATGGTCAGTGGTGCGCCTGCTTCGTAGCGTTTGCGAAAGGTATCGTGTGACAGCATGTGTGCCAGCGTAAAGCGCCCTGCCAGGTCGAGGGCGTTTTCGAGGGTGAATTTACCGAACCACTCACTCTGCCAGCGAATTTCTGTTTTGTCGCGGTCAATGACACGGAAAAACTGCTCCATGTAGGTTTGTGCGTTTTCACGCACCTTTTCAGCAGTCAGGCGTGGTCGAGTCGCGTCACGGCCACTCGGGTCACCGATTTGGGCGGTCCAGTCACCCACAATCAGCACAATCGTATGCCCAAGATCTTGGAATTTCTTGAGCTTGCGTAGACCGACCGCATGCCCGATATGCATATCAGCGCGGCTGGGGTCGAAGCCTTGTTTGAGGCGCAGTTTTTTACCAGCATTGAGCTTGGCACGCAACTCCGATTCCACGATGATTTCTGCCACACCACGGGTCAGCAATTCGGGGGCAATAGCACTCATTGTTCTCCTCGCAACACAATAGTATTCATGATGTCCGATATCATTCAGCGATGCGACGCATCAGCGTTCCGCACTTCTGCGTTCCACACTGCGATGATTGGGCGCAGGTATCGTATTCACAATCTCGTTGATAATCGTTACGGCACTCACGTTGCGCATGCGTGCTGTGTTGGACACCATGATGCGGTGTGCACACACCGGTGCAGCCAAGTATTTGATATCATCGGGGAGCACATAATCGCGTCCTGCCAAGAGCGCCCGTGCCTGGGCACTGCGAATCAAGCTCAACAAGGCGCGCGTACTCGTGCCAAGCACGATGTCATCGTGCTGGCGTGTACTTGCCCCAATCCGTACCACATATTCATCAATCGCCGGATCCACATAAATGAGTGGTACCAGCTGTTGTACTGCCAGGATTTCTTGGGCATCACTGATTGGTGTCAGCGCATCGAGTGGTGAATGATCACGATGACTGCGTAGGATGGTGAGCTCATCAGCCTGAGCAGGATACCCGAGACTGATGCGCATCATGAAACGGTCTAACTGTGCCTCGGGCAGGGTAAATGTCCCCTCGTATTCGATCGGGTTCTGGGTAGCCACCACCATGAACGGTGTCGGCAGGGCGTGTGATGTACCATCAACGGTGACTTGGTGCTCCTCCATGGCTTCGAGGAGGGCACTTTGTGTGCGGGGTGTCGCACGGTTGAGCTCATCAGCAAGCACAATTTGCGCATTGATGGGCCCAGCACGAAACTCAAAGCTGACATCACGCGGATTAAACACCGCACTGCCGGTAATGTCGGCAGGAAGCAAATCTGGGGTGAGCTGGATACGCTTGAAACTGCATCCCACACTGCGTGCCAAGGTGCGTGCCATCATCGTTTTGCCCGTACCTGGTACGTCTTCGATGAGCAAGTGTCCTCGGGCGGCTAGCGTAATGACTGCGAGGTCAATGGCGGCACGCTGACCTACAATCACGCGTTCGACGTGCTGTACCACACGACGCAAGAGGGAATTCGCATTGTAAAAGGCTTGTGCCTGCATGGTCATATTTCGATTTTCCATACGGTGTAGTATAGCATGCTCATCTATGCCGTGTCATGGGGTATGGTCGCTGCCGGCAGTGTACTGTACACGTCATACTGATCACCTGTCAACAAAAAGCCAAACTGCTTGTAGAGGTGCTGTGCCACATGGTTATCTGCTTGGGTATTCAATGAAATCCGCTGAATGGCTGTCTGTTGTGTCTGCGCAATGACGCGGGTGAGGAGCTGTTTGGCAATCCCGCGCCCCTGCCAGTGTGGATGTACTGCAATGCGCACAATATGTAACGCGGTCTGAAAGTCGTGAATGGCCGCCACCACATACCCGACTGCTTTATCATCGTGGCTTGCAAGCAAGCCGTAATGTGCTTCGAGCAAGAGTTCATGAAATTCAAAGGGGATTTTGTGCCACTTCTCTGCAAAGACGAGCTGATCAATATGCTGAATGGTGGGTATGTCGCGGATGTCGAGTGTGCGTAGTTGTGCGACTGCTGGGGCACTGAGGCTGGGTAAGGCGCGCTGTACGGGACGCTCAAGTGCCACGATGCTGCCGCGAATGGTGAATCCAACGCCGACGAGAATGTCTGCCAACCAATGGTCGTAATGGTCACTACTGTAATAAAACGTGGTAATTCCGCTGGTGGTGAGGAGCACGTGTGTGAGTTGACGAATCACCATATCGTGATCACTGATATGAATGCCGTCTAGGGCACAGCAACGAATCCATGCCACCGCAGGAGTTGCGGTGGTTGCAATCACGGTAGCTACCGGTTTGTGATGATGCCACGCCACCGCCATCCGCACATGAGCGTGGGGGAGATTGAGCGTAGTCTGCCCAAACTGGATGAGCCGAAACCGTGCTGCATGAACCAATGCCAACACCTGGGGGTGTTGGGTGGCATCAGCCAACGAAAATGTGAGTTGATTGAAGCGGAGTGATGCAGTAAACATGTGTATTATTGTGATGAGTTTGCCGATTGCTGACGGAGCATCTGGTAGCGATGAAAGTATACGACCAGCAAGATACCCGTGATAATCCCCACACCCATGAAGGTCAGCCATGGCAAGTATGGCTGTTGGAGTGACGTTCCTAACCCGTACAGCGTCCCACCACTAAAACTCCCCATACCCCCGCCCACGGCAATGGCCAAGCCGGCGACTCCAAAATATGAACCGAGTGCGGCACTATTGGCTAAATTGGCTGCCACTGTCTGTTGGCTGGGCGATGAAAGCAGACCACCGAGTGAGTAGAGTGCCACACAAACTAAGAGCACAGTAGATGTTGGCGCAATGGCGATGGCGCCGAGACCAATGGACATAATTGCAATTCCGAGGACGAGTGTGCTGGCAGGGGAGAGGTAGCGTTCGGTGATGCGCATCAATGGGTATTGTAACACGATGCTCATCAATGAATTTACACCGTATACCCAACTCACCGCACTATTGTCACCAGAAATGTCGGTGGCTTTGAGTGGGATGGCGAGCGTAATCTGTGTCCACATAAACCAGTAACCGAGCAAGAGGGCGTTAAACAGCATAAACCGCCCATCACGCAGTGCCATGCCGATGCCAGCAGTGATTTTGCCTTGCCCAGTCGCAACAGCTACATCGGGCAAGAGCACGTAGGTGGCAATCCAGGCAATGATGTAACACGACCCTGCGGCAATTGCAACAATCCCAAAGTTGTAGTCGAGGAGCCATGTACCGATGAGTGGTCCAATGGCCATCCCCAAATTGCGTACGACACCGAGAATAGAGAAAAAACGTGCCCGGTTTTCGCTGGTGGTGAGTGCCGCAATCGTCGCCGAGCTGGGCGAATCAAAGAGCGCCCCACCGAGTGCTGCAAAAATGGCGCTACCGAGAAGTAACGGAAATGTGTCGGCCCAGGCCATAGCACCAAAACCCACAAAACGCATAATCAGCCCACACAAAATCAACAAGCGTGCGCCAAAACGGTCTGCGAGCATGCCACCAACCACAGTGAACCCCTGCTGGAAGAGCTGCCGCACCCCGAGTACTATACCGATGGTGGCAGTGGCCCATCCGAGTTGCTCCACATAGTGAATGGAAATGAGTGGCACCACCATGAAAAATCCACCCCACATCATGAATGAGTTGATAATCATCACATACATGCCGAATTTGCGTTGGCGCGTAGTTAAATCGACGGGTTGAATCATGGAGTGACCTCTTCCTGTGTGTGAATGGGACCATGGCAAATGAATGCGGTGTGTTGCCCTGCAACCCGTGTAAGCACCACCACCAGTGGTGTGCCGTGTGGGCGTGACAACCGCTTGGCAAGGCTGTCACTGTCGACGGGTGAGCCGCGCTTTTTGACCGTGATTGCACCGGCACCGTACTGGTGTAGGAGCTGGGCGATAGCGCGTTCACTAAAGGGTATCTGATGCATGATGCGCCAGCACCGCGCAAATGGCGTAGCCACGTAGTGGGTGCTGGTCAAATAGGCGATGTGTGGGTCAAGCATGACCGCGCCGATACGCGCTGCCAGTGGCTGTACCAACCCGGCACGGATAATCGCACTGTCGGGCTCATAGAGATAGGTGGTCGGCGGCGCGATGGCAATAGGTGCATGCGGCGTCGTATCATCGATCTGCCAGACCTGTGTATCAGTGAGGAGCGTGGCACGGTGCCGCCAGCTCCACGGTGCATCGAGCCATACCACCGTTTCACGCAGCTCACCGTTGAGCGAGACGCATTCGATGGCGTATGGTGCTTGGAAGGGGAGATCAGCGTAATCGAGTCCAGGTGCACACTTGATGGCGATCATGCGCCCCGGCTTGCGCCAGCTGGCCGCAAGGGCAAGTGGGGGTTGGTAGTCGTCGTGGTGGAGCAAGCGTTTACCGCCGAGACGCCGTCCAGGATCAAAAAATACCATATCGACAGTGGGGGGGAGCGTATAGCTACCTGCCTCTGCGTGCACAAATGTGACTCGGTCATGCAACTGGCGCTGCTCGACATTGGCACGTGCCAAGGCGAGGCGTGCAGCGTCATTATCGATGGCAATGCATGGTGCCACAGTAGCAAGTGCCAGCAGATCACCACCACACCCACAGCAGATGTCTGCAATCTGGTTGACCGAGGTGAGCTGGTGCGCGCGATGCTGACTGATGCGTTGGTGACTGGCCTGCTCGAGTGCGGTGCGTGTGAACCACAGCCGGTCACCATCGGGGAATTTTTTGGTGGCCAGGAGCCGTGTGCTGGTTATTTCGTAGAGTGCTGCAGCGCGCTCTGGTGTAGTATGGCGTCGCAATGCACTTATGCTTTGCAAATGCTTTTGCGGATCAATGAGCCGTGTTAATGCGTGTGCCTCTGCACTTTGTACCCATGCCACCACGTCGGTATTCATGCTCCCTCACGGCGTTGCAGTGCACGCCAACTCCCACCAGCAATTACGATGCCAGCGATAATGATAACGAGCCCGATGATGGCATTGGGAGAAATCGCTTCTTGGAGGAACACGAAGCCATACACTACTCCAAATGGTGCAATCAAGTACGACACCATGGACGACTTGGTGGCACCGATGCTACTGATGAGATGGTAGTACATGATATAAGCCACAGCGGTACACACCACCGCCAGTATTACTAGCGCAATGATGGATTTGGTCGATGGCCACGCCGTCGGAACGCCGTCCCACACAAGCGCGATAGGAATGAGCAATGAGGTGCTCGCCAGCATTTGTCCCGTAGACGGTACGATGGGCGCCATGCCGGTAAACACTCGCCGACTGTAGAGTGCCGAAATAGCATAACAGACAGCTGCACCCAACACACACAATTCACCGGCCCAGTTGCCAGTGCTGACGGTAGTAATCCCGATGGCGATGAGCACGCCCACAAAGCCGATGGCCAGCCCTACAATGCGTTCGATGGTGATTTTGTCGTCGTTGCGTGTAAATATATTGATGAGCGCCGTAAACAGCGGCGTGGTCGCCCCAAGAATAGCCGTGGTACTGCTGGGAATGAGGCGTTGGCCCCACGAAATCAAGAGAAACGGGATGACCAAGCCAAATACGCCCACCGAGAAAAAGTTTTGCCAATCCTGGCGTGTATGAGGGAGTGTGGTACCACTACTGCGCATCACAATCCACAAAATAAGCGCAGTAATCGCAATCCGCACTGCCACGAGTGTGGCCGGTGCCACATCTGCGACGATGATTTTGATGAGCATAAAGGCTGCGCCCCATATTGCTCCAAGCCCAAACAACACTGCAGTCTGGCGCGCCGTCATGATGACTCCTCTGGGTATCGCTGTTGCGCCTATCATACCACCATCCGATTGTAGCAAATGGACGGTGGTATAATGCCTAGACCCAATCGATGAGGAGAGTTGTGGTGAATGCCTATCGGAATATCCCGTGGTCAGCGTGGCGTGTGCTTTGTCACAGCGTGATTTTTGGTGTCGGCATGAGTTTTTTTGATGTGCTGTTTAGTTTTTATCTGGTAAGCATGGGCTTTGGGGTCGAAGCTGCCGGCATCATGTCGACCACCGCACGTATGGCCGGATTGGCATTCGGCATCCCCGCAGGCCTGCTTATCGATAAAATAGGCGCCAAACAAGCGCTCATCATTGGTGTCGTCGGTTATACCATCGGAATGATGGTGCTTTTGTTTATGCCCAATCTCATCCTGCTGATTGTGAGCCAATTTGTGGCTGGGTGCATGATTGCCGTGGGCATGTCGGCATTGATGCCCCTGCTGACCCAGGCCACCCCACCTGCCCAACGCACCCTCGTCTTTGGACTCAACGAAGCCTCGATTAGCATGGGGTTGATTGGTAGCATCGTGGCTGGTTGGGTACCTTCCATGCTAGCGCCGACACTCGGTGTCACCGCCCAAGATGCACTCGCATATCGCAGCACGTTGCTTATTGGATGTGTCATCATGCTTTTTGCCATTCTGCCTGTGCTTCGTGGTGTGACCACCCAGACCACCGTGAATGCGCAGGGTGAAACATCAGATACCCACCCCACCGAAGATCATGTGCCAATGAAATCGCGGCGCAAACTGATTGGTTATGCGACTGCCAGTATCTTTGTGGGACTAGCTGCTGGGACGTTTTTGCCTTTCCAATCGCTCTATTTTCGCATTCAGCATCAAATGCCCGACCAACAGGTTGGGTTTGTGCTTGCTGGCGCCACGGTCATGATGGGACTCGGTGCCATGTTGTCAGGGCGTTGGTTGGGCCAGGGCGACATGCGCAAATATGCAGCCATCTTGCGTTTTATCACTGCTCCCGTCTTTGCCTGTCTCATCATTCCGCAGCTGTCGTTTGCACTGGTTGGCTTCTTGGGTCGAGCGTTTTTCATGGGGGGGAGTTTTACTCTCAATGACGTGCTGACCATGCATCTGGTGAATGCCAAACAGCGTGGACGACTCGCCAGTCTCATGACCATGTTTTGGTCGATGGGCTGGGGGATTTCATCCACATTGAGTGGGTATCTCCAGCAGTCCATCGGTTTTGCACCATTGATTGCGATGAGTGCAGTGGCCTATATTTGCTCAGGTCTGGCGATCTGGTTTTTGGCAAAGGAGTAGGCATGCGTGCACAAATTCGTCTCATCCCGTTTGTGGTATGGCGTATGCTCATTCACAGCATGTTGGTCGGACTGGGGATGAGTTTTTTCGACGTGTTGTTCAACTTTTTTTTGGTCAGTCAAGGCTATGCTACCGACACCATCGGGCTTCTGTCCACGGTAGCTCGTATTGCCGGTCTCATAACGGGTATCCCGATCGGGCGTTTTATCGACAAAGTGGGCGCACGGCGTGCCTTGATTGCAGCGGTCGTGTTGTACGTGATTGCGCTGATTGTGGTGATTTTTGCGCCCAATCGGCTGGTACTAATGTCGGGGCAATTCCTGGTAGGATGTGCCTTTGCCATGCTCTTTGCGGCCATGTTTCCGCTCTTGAGTCTGGTAACTCCCCATGCACAGCAACCGACGGTCTTTGGTTTCAACGAAGCTGCCCTCAACATGGTGGGGCTGGTGGGTAGTATTATTGCGGGCTGGTTGCCAAGTGTCCTGGCACCACTGTTGCAAGTCGACGATCAAAGTACCATGGCCTATCGTATCGCACTGTTAATTGGCATCATGGTGTTTTTTAGTGCCGTGTTGCCGCTGCTTGGCGATATGCCCTATGCCGTGGACACCCACGATGCCAACAATGTGCCATTGGTGGCGGCGCCCGCGCGCAAAACGAGTCGTATCGTGTTGTACGGGTTGGCGGGATTTTTGATTGGCATGGGGAGTGGGACTTTTTTTCCTTTCCAAAGTCTCTTTCTGCGCACACAATTTGCCCTTTCTGATGCACAAGTTGGCACGTTTTTGTCGTTTGGTGGTGTGGCACTCGGTATCGGGGCGATTTTGGCGGGGCACTACATGGGGCAGCGTGATTTGCGCATCTGGTCGAGCGTCTTTCGCATTTTGGCCGCTCCTGCGCTGTTATGTTTGTTGGCTCCCGTGATCTGGGTGGCCATGATCGGGTTCGTGCTACGAGCCATGTTGATTGGCGCAAGTATTGCGCTCAATGACGTGTTGACGATGCGCCTGGTCAACCCGCAACAGCGTGGTTCTGCCTCGAGCATCATGAATATGGCGTGGGCGGCGGGTTGGGCAATTACCTCGACCCTCAGTGGTTACATGCAGACCAGCTACGGATTTACTCCGCTCATCATTCTGGGTGCTGTCGCATACGTCTTATCAGGGCTTAGTATTTGGCTCTTTCAGCGCGAAGATGCCTAGATGGGAGCGCCATGCATATTGGTGAGCAACAACTGACGCCCCACGAATACGCGTTGGTTGCAGCCCGTGCCAAAGTTGCCTTGATTGAGGCGCGGGCAACAGCCTACGCCATCGCCCAACAGGCGGCACTGGCGTCGGCAGCCGACCCACACGATATTGCAGCCGTCGAATTCGCTTTGCAAGCCAAGCGTGCGGCTATTTTTGCGCGTGCATCGGTGCACCCCTATGCGGCCTATACGGCAGTGCTCGGGATGGATGAGCATCCACCACCGTAACATACGGCGCACATTATTGCGGTGATGCCGTGCATGATGCATATCATGCACAATGTTCCACTATCCGATTGATTGCCGTACAATACATTCATCGTTGATGAAAGTGAGTACGGCAGATGACAACCCTTTTGTACCATACCGATGCGTATGTGCGTGAATGTATCGCCACGGTGATTGGCCATGATGCCAGCGGCACCGGCGTGATACTCGACCAGACTGTGTTTTATGCCACTAGCGGTGGTCAACCCCACGATACGGGTATCATGCAGAGCGCTGCGGGGCGCTGGGAGATACCCGAGGTCAAACGCACCCCTGAAGGGATTGTGCATACGCTGAGTGGTGCTGCATTGCCGGCAGTGGGCAGTCAAGTGACTTGCACTATCGATTGGGAGCGGCGCTATCGCTTGATGCGCACGCATACTGCGTTGCACCTGCTGTGTGGTGTGGTTTTCCGCGATTATGGGGCGCTGGTGACGGGTGGCAACATGGATCTCGACGAGGGGCGCCTTGATTTTGAGATTACTGATTTTAGTAATGAATTAGCCCAAACCATCGTCGACAATGTCAACAACGAAGTCGCCGCTGATCGTGCGATTGTGGTCAATATATTGCCACGCGCCGAGGCCTTTGCTATCCCCGACTTGATTCGCACCAAAATCAACTTACTCCCCGAGGGTATCAGCGAAGTGCGTACGGTCAATATTGTGGGGCTCGACCTGCAGGCCGACGGTGGCACGCATGTGGCCAGCACGCGCGAAGTGGGCACGGTGGTGCTGCTCAAAACTCGCAGCAAAGGTGCTACCAACAAGCGCATTGTGATCGGGTTGCAGCCATGAGCGACGCCTCGGTCAACCAATCGATTCAACAGCAGTTTGGTGCCGTCGCCGCCAACTACACCACCAGCGCCGTGCATGCCAGTGGTGCTGATTTGCAGGGATTGATTGCTGCCACGGCGCTGACGGGGCGTGAGCGCGTCATCGACGTGGGGTGTGGTGCCGGGCATGTCACGGTGGCGCTGGCCCCCCAGGCACACCACATCACGGCGGTGGATTTGACGCAGGCCATGCTCGACCAGACCACGGCGCAGGTCAGTGCACGTGGCTACACCAACGTGTCGACCCACCGTGCCGATGTGGCGGCCTTGCCCTTTGCGGATGCGGCGTTTGATGTGGCGGTGTCGCGCTATGCAGCACACCACTTTGCCGATCCACTGGCCGCTTTGCGTGAAGTGCGCCGTGTGCTGGTGCCGGGTGGGCGTTGGTTGCTGGTGGATGTGGTTTCGCCACCATCTCCGATGGCCGACACATACCTCAATACGGTGGAAATCTTGCGCGACCCATCGCATGTGCGCGACCACAGCGTAGCGCAATGGCTGGAGATGTGCGCGCAGGCAGGTTTTGTGGCACAACACGTACAGACGTGGTCAGTACGCCTCGAATTCACCTCGTGGGTGACACGTATGGCCACACCTGAGCCTGAAGTCGCCCAGCTACGCCGTTTGATGGCCAATGCGCCAGCACATGTGCGTGACGTGCTGGGTATCGAGGCAGACAGCAGTTTTCATATTGCCGTTGCCCTCATCACGGGGGTGCGCCAATGAGTCGTTGGAGTGCTATTCGCCAAGGATTTGTGGATACCATCGTGGTCTGGCCCGGGGTGGCACCCTTTGGCATGGTCTATGCGGTAAGTGCCCTCGCAGCCGGACTAAGCATCTGGGAGACGCTGGGGATGTCGCTCATCGTCTTTGCTGGCGCATCACAATTCACCGCAGTCGGCTTGTTTGGTAGTGGTGCAAATCCGTGGACGATTATCGCGACCACGGCCATCATCAACGCGCGCCATTTGCTGCTAGCGGCGTCGACGGCATCGTACATTCGGCGCGCGCCGACCTGGTTGCGCGCATTGGTAGCTTTTCAACTGACCGATGAGACATATGCAGTAGGTATCCAACATTTCGCCAAACACGGCGGTGACGCCTGGTATCAATTCGGCTCCAATTTGAGCCTATATGTGGTATGGGCGGCGAGTACGGTGATTGGTTCATTGCTCGGGGCGTTGATTCCCGACCCAGGTGCATTGGGGCTCGATCTCATCTTCCCGCTGACCTTTATCGCCTTTACGGTGCCGCTGTTGCGTGACCGCATCAATCGGGTGGTGGCAGGGCTGGCTGCTGTGATATCGGTGGGCACGGCGCTCATTCTGCCGGGGAGCTGGTATGTACTCAGTGCCGGAATATTGGCGAGTGCAGTAGGTGCACTGCTCGCACGGCGTAGCGAGCCTGTGGTGCAGGAGGGTGTATGAAGATTGCTGATTTTGCGCTGGAGCGCTATTTCGCGCGCTATGAATTCACCACACCGTATATTTTGTGTAGCTCGGACATACAGGGCATGCCCATGTGCGAGGTATTGGCACTGGCCGACGACGATGCGCGTCAGCGCTGGGATGAGTTGACCCTCGGTTATACCGAAACCGCCGGGTTGCCTGTCTTGCGCGAGGCCATCGCGAGTTTGTACCACGGCATCAGTGCCGACGATGTGATTACCTTTGGTGGTGCCGAAGAAGCCGTCTTTATTGCAGCAAACGTACTACTGGGCCCCGGCGACCACATGATTACCACCTGGCCTGGCTATCAGTCACTCTACGAAGTCGGGCGGGCGGCGGGGGCCGAAGTAACGCTTATCGAGCTGCATCCCGAGCAGCAGTGGCAACTCGACATCGGCGAATTACAGCGAGCCATTCGCCCCAACACCAAGCTGATTTTGCTCAACACGCCGCACAACCCGACCGGATCGCTGATGTCGGCAACCAATTGGCGTATCGCCGTGGCCATGGCCACGGCGGCGGGGGCAGTGCTCTTTGCGGATGAAGTCTACCGTTTGTTGGAGTTTGATGCTGGGCTGCGTCTGCCCGCCGCCTGCGAATTGTCGGCAACGGCGCTCAGCCTAGGGGTGATGTCCAAAGCCTTTGGTCTCGCTGGGCTGCGTATCGGCTGGTTGGTGGTGCGTGATGCGGCGTTGCGCCAACGCCTGCTTGCTTTCAAAGACTACACCACCATCTGCAATTCGGCACCGTCTGAAGTGCTGGCATTGATGTCACTACGTGCGGCCGACCAGGTGCTGGACCGTAGTTTGCGCATTGTGACGCAAAATGTGGCGGCGTTTGCCGCGGCCTGTACCCGCTGGCCTGGGGTGCTCTCCATGGTGCCACCACAGGCGGGGAGTGTGGCCTTTGCGCGCCTCGATGTGGCGACACCAATTGTGCAGGTGGCACACGAGCTAGCTGCCCAGGACGGTGTGTTGATTTTGCCGGCGGAGGTCTACGGCTACCCGGGGAATTATTTTCGCGTCGGTTTCGGTAAAGCTGATTTTGCCACGGGGTTGGCGCGCTTCGAAGCCGCGTTGCCCCGCTATGTGCGCTAGGAGACTGCGGTGTCGATCTGGTTGACGTTTGTAGGGATGATGGCCGTGACCTATGCGGCACGCGCGATTCCGCTGATTGTGATGCGCAACGATCCACCGCCGTGGTTGGCATTGTGGCTCAAATACGTGCCGCCAGCCGTCTTTACCGCACTGATTGTGCCGGCAGTGGTCACCCAAACGGTGGCACAGGAGCGTGTGCTCGTGGCCGGTCCCGCCATTGGTGCAGCGCTGATTGGTGCACTGGTGGCGTGGCGCACCAGCAACGCCATCGTGACGGTGGTGGTGGGGATGTTAGCCTTTTGGGGGATTCGTGCCGTCCTCGGTGGCATGTAGTAGTTGGGTGGGAAAGGATGCAACGCCATGGAATTACGCACCATCACACTCGGCGCCCGTGAGGGCGATGTGGCACGGGGTGCCCGTGCCGCCCACACCTTGCGCACGCGTCTATACGACGCTGGCTATGTGGTGCAAACCCTGCGCTGTGCGCCCACGATGAACGGCACCAACAGCTGTGCGGATTTGGTCAGTGTGGCGCATGGTATCGAAGACATGGCGCTCGATGCGGGCTTTGATTATGCTACGTTGGGCGTGGTGGCCCGCGACCGTCTCGACCAGCTGGCAGATGCCATGGCCGCCACGCAGGCGCTCTTTGCGAGTGTGAGTATTACGACCAATGATGCCATCGATGAGCCAGTCATCCAACAGATGGCGCAGATGACGCACGATTTGGCGCAAAAAGTCCCTGACGGCGTCGGCAATCTGCGCGTGGCCGCCTTGGCGATGGTGCCGGCGGGGAGTCCCTTCTTTCCGGCGGCCTGGCACGATGGTGGTGCGCCGTGGCTGGCGATAGGTCCCGAAGCGGCGGCACTGGCGTGGCAATCCACGCGCCCACTTGTGGATATCCCCGCCAATCACCCTGAGCGCGCGCTGGCGGTGCAGGCCGCGCTACAGGCGTTGGCGCACGATATCACGCACCACGACAACGTGTTGGGGGAGATTGCCCGCACCACGGGTGCCGAATTCGGCATCCCGTATGCGGGATGCGACTGGTCGTTGGCGCCGCATCCGGCACCAGGGCGCAGTATCGCTGAGGCGATTGAGGCGCTGGCAGGGGTACCGTTTGGGGATTGGGGCACACTTGCAGCAGTGCGCCTGCTGACCGCGACCATCCGGGCCTGCCCCGTGACGCAACTGGGCTTTTCGGGCATCATGTTGCCAGTGGTCGAGGATGCGGGACTGGCGCGGCGTGCCCTCGAGGGGCGCTACACCCTGCGCGATTTGCTGGCGTTTAGCACGGTGTGTGGCACGGGAATTGATACGATCCCACTGGCTGGTGATGTGTCTGTGGCGGCGTTAGCAGGCATGTACCGTGAGGTGGCAGCAGTCGCTACTGCCCTCAAAAAACCGCTGACTGCGCGCCTGATGCCCCTCGCCGGCCACACAGCAGGGGATGTGACGCGCTTCGCCGAGCTGTTGCCGCCACCGTTGGCACAGTTCTTTTGCGAAGCGCGCGTGTTGGCGTGATATCTCCCCTCAGCGGCTGTGGCATCTCGTCGGCTGTGCGTCCAAGCGGAGGTGGGAACGCTAGAGGGTGCCTCAGCGCGCACGGTCAGCCGTGCGAGCGCACTGAGGTCTACTGCGGCACGAGGAGATGGCGTGGCGTCTGACACACGCCCCCCTAACGTCATGCCATGGTGCGCAGCGCCGTGGCATCTTTTCGTCAAGGCAGGAATATATGGCGTTATCTGAGGAGAAGATGGCACCGACGCAGAGCGTCGATGCCATGACGGCAGGGTGCGGATTGGCGCGCAGCGCCGTGGCATCGTTTTGCCAGGGCAGGAACAGATCGGCGTCACCTGTGGAAAAGATGGCAGATGAAGGATAAAGTAGGGGCGTCATTGTATGGCGCCCCGAAGGCGCGGCACCCGGTGCCGCGCGCGAGGAATCTCCCAGCGTCATTGTATGGTGCCCCGACCCCCAGCGTCATGCCATGGCGCATCGCGCTGTGGCACACCCCATGAGTTTGGTGTAGGTATTGCATAATAAGCGATTTTGTTTTATGTGAAAAATACGTATTTTGAGGTGTAGCATGTGAGATAAAATTGTGCTAATGGTATGATGGTGTGAGGTAGATTGGTAGTTGCTACAGATGGTATGATAGTGTGAGGTAGATTGGTAGTTGCTACAGAATTGTAGAAACAAATTTAAAGTATTGAGGCATTTCATAGGATTGTTATATGGATGATCGGTTAACCGCAAAACAAATTGTGATTGGCTTGATGCGTCAGGTATTTGTGCGATTACATAAGCACAATATTTATGTTGCCGATGTCATTAATGCGTTGCGTAGAAATGGTGTAGAAATAACCAGGACGCGTTTTGATGATTTGTTTATGACACGACCAGAACGTGAGGTAAACATATCAGTAAGATTATTTACGACGGTTATTGAGGTGCTTTTTGAATATGATACACAGATTATAAGTGCAGAAGATTTTTTTAAATTGGTAATTGCGATGCGTATTCCGTTGCAACCGATTAGTTCCTTTGCGCATTATTTTAGTGCGGTGTTATGGAAAAAAGAACTCCAACGATATGGTTTCCAGGAATTACAATTACCTGTCATAACGCAAATTATTGGACGCGAAGATATTATTGAGCAATTACAGTCTGCGCTATTGTTGCGGACAAATTTAGCATTAATCGGACCTGCCGGAATTGGCAAAACGACTATGGCGTTTGAGATGATGCGGCGATATGAGACTTATACCGATCAAAAAACGTTTTATCTTGATGTAAAAGGAATTCATACACTAGCGCAACTCTATGTGAGATTAGCTACAGTATTTAATATTAAACCACTCGCAAACGAACCAATTTTATTACGCCTACAAATGGTATTTCGCAAAGAGCAACCGTATCTGATTATCGATAATCTTGGCGAAGAAGGAACGCTCACCCCTGAGATTTTGCTCTATCAACTAGATACGTATCTGCCTCAGTTGCGCGTTATTGTAACTACCCGCCAAGAAGATTTTCGTTATAAATTCTCAAATTTTCAGGTGGTTGATGTTCCTGCGTTATCATATGAATCAATAATGGATTCGGCCTGCATATTGTTTTTGCGGATTTTTTATCATGCCGGTGGTGCGTATGTTGACTCGGGATTTGTGTTGTCGTCGTGTCATGCGGTGGCTGGGAATCCGCTATATATTGGGATGATTGCAAATGCGGTCGCCCGTGGTACGCACAGTGTGCATATATCTGATTTTGTGCAACAAGCGCTCGAAGGCTTATCGCAAGACGAATTAAAAGTATTGCAGTTTTTAAGTATTTGTGCGATGCCGATGACTCAACGTGTTTTGGAGTATTTGGCAGCGGATGTATTTACGCTAACCAAATTTGAATTGCATAATATACTTTATTTATTGATTAATCGTCAAGTGATTTATCTCATACCTGGAGCAGAATTACAGTATGAAGTGCATGCCGTACTGCGGCAGGTGATACTGCATAAGTTTTCTGAGGATACATGGCATGGATTGGTCCAGGATATTGGCAAGGCGTTAACTGTAACAACGAATAACGCAGAGGGATTTAGTGCTAATCAAAATGGAGCGTATACCAGCAGTGATTTGACCAATATCGTGGTGTTGAGTAAGTTATTGATTGAGCGAAATAGTATTGTAGATGCAGCAAAAGTCGTGATTTGTTGGCATGAATTATGGACAATCTATGGATTAAGTATTGAAGCAACCAGCGTCGTGGAATCATGTGTCATGGCAATTGGCGATATTCATCCACTCTATGCGGAGTTGTGTTACGTGCTCGGGTTGTTATATAGTGCGCGTGGTCTAATCCGCATGTCAATTACTAATCTAGAACGGGCATTGGTGTTGGCGCGTGATGCACAATTAGACTTTCTGGAAGCACGTTGTATGAGCCATATTGCTACAAATACATTAAATGATAAACGCTCTATTTCGCCTCAAAATTTTGCAGAGTTTTGTGAAAACATGGAGTATGTGATTGCGTATTTTACGCAAAAACAAAATTCATTTTGGTTGGCACGTACGTATAATACATATAGTTTTATATATTTTAATATGGGAAATATTGCTGATTCCTTTCGCTATAATAACGCTGCGTTAGCGCTCTTTCAGCCAAATAGCGATTCTTTTGGATTATTGGAAGTATTGAGCAATCGTGGGTTGATTTTGTTGGCAATGGGTCAATTTGATTTAGCGTGCCAACAATTGATAATCGCTAAGGATGGATTTTTACGCTCTAATATTGTCACTGCAAGTGCACTGTGTTCATTACGTTTGAGTGTGGTAGCGGTAATCAACAATCAAGTAACGATGGCGTTCACAGAATTTCGCAATGCGTTTATGGTGCTTTATGAAGGAGGTGGGATTCAAAATCTCCTCTTCATGATTGATTTGTATTGCAGTTTAATGCTTATTCGTGGGCAAAAAAGTGATGCTGTTGGACTCTATACGTTATGCAATCTATTTCGTGAAGAACGAGCAATTTACCGTGCCCCAATGTACTATCATTTGTTTGATCAACAAATACAGATGATAGACAAAATAAATGATGGGTTGTTGCCGCAATCACAACGATTTCCTCCGGAAGCAAATTTTTATGATGTGATTCATAGTATTCGTCATGAGGTGACGGTGGGATGATTTGTAGCATGAAAATCAATACGATTGATTCGTGTGCAGAGATATTTGACGAAAATTAGCGTAGGTATTACATGTAGGCAGAAGTGGTAGGGGTACCGTAGCGCGTATGGTACCCCTGCGGAATGAAGAATTACGTTAGGTTGGCGTGGTCTTGTGTCGTAGGTTGGTAACGTGTTGTTTCGCTTCGCTTACGAATGTGACACTGGTACTCATTACAAGTAGTACAAAAAATCAATCAACGCTAATTGCTATTGGGTACGGGATATGCGGTTGGTTGTTGAGTGGCGTCGGTCGGGATGGGGTATGCCGATGCGGTCAGGGTAACAGTTGCCGTGTAGGTTGGCAACAAGGCTTGGGCTGTTTGGGTTAGACTGATCCCGACGAGTGCCGTTTGGGTTTGAATATAAAATGTGGGACTCCGGACGATAAGCATTGTCCGTGTTATATAGAGCGGTGTCCGTGTATGTGTTCTGGTGCGAGTATAGGTGTTGCTTGGAGTCCTAGATGGCACCGTCGCAGTTGGGGTTGAAGTGTAGATGGGTGTTCTCGTCGCTGTTCTCGTTAATGATGCGGTAAAGGTGCGTGAAGGTGTAAATGTAAATGTTGGGATGCGTAGATTTGTTGGGGTAAAAGTTGCAGGGCGCGCAGTTCTGCTTAGGTATGCGGTAGTTGCTGATGGAACTGTAGTGCGTGTAAATGTGACGGTTGGGGTACAAGCGGGGCTGCAGGTTATCGCAGTCGGTGGGGTAACAGGAACCGGTGGATTGGTCATGTTGTATATGAATATAAGTGTGCCTGAACTGAGTGCATGATCATAGATCATCAAGTCATCCAGAAGCCCCCGGTACCACATTTCGTTAAAGTATTCTGATGCACTGTTGTGCCCAACCTTTATGCTGTTACCCAGTGATTGCGTCGGCACTGATTGACGACCAACGAGTTGGGCATTTACATAAAACGCTAATTCAGATTTGACTGCATCATAGCTACAGGCATAGTGCGTCCAATTGTTAAATGTTTCTGTGATGTTGAGTGCAATCGTTGTGTTACTCGGATTAAGTTGCCATTTACAAAATACTTGCGGGGTTGTAGATTCCTCACCATCAGTGGTTTGGTCGAAGCCCATGTAGAGCCCAGTATTATCTGAGTTTAGGCGTGAGGCGATAATTGCGGGTAAGGCATAGTTGTCTGGTGCGGCCCAGTATGCAATCGTAAAACTGGCTGGGGCAGGTTGGAGTGCGAGATTTAGTTGGTTGTTTTGGAAAATAGCAGCGCGATCGTCGTGGGATTTTCCGACTCGGGGAATGGCGAAATTGGCACAAAGTCCGTTATCGCCTCCACAACGAATGGTCGCCCGATTCGGGGAAATGCTTTTCATGAGGGTTTCGATTTGGAGGCGGGCAATTTTGTCCGTACTTGCGATACTTGTTGGATCGTGCATTTCGGATTGGGTGACAACGTGGTTGATGATTTCGAAACTACTCAGGGTACCCGTAAATCCTTCCATTGTGTCATACCGCCTGCCGATGATGATGCGTGCTGAACCGGGCGTAAATCCTGCGAGGACCACATCTTGGGCAATGATTGCGGTGTCGCGCCACAGGGTACGTACTCGCGAGATTGGGTCATAACTACAAGCGTATTGATGCCATGTGAGGTCACTATACCAATTGGCACTACGTAAATCACTCCCATAGAAATTACAGAACGGACGATTTTCGCGGTCGATGCCCATGGTGAGATATTTATTTGCTATTCCTGGTTGACCCAAGCTCATGATGACTTCATTGCGATTGAGCGTGTCACGACGGATGACTGCACGTACGGTAAATGGTTGGTTGTCTAACGTGATATTGCCACTGGATAAACCGCTACTAACAAGTTCATCCCCACGACTATTGATAAATTGGAGTGCGGTAGTTTCGTTGGGGAGTGTGCTGGGGCAATTTGTGGTAGCAGTACAGGAGAATGTTATTCCAGTGGAATTGAATATCCCTATGGGCTGGAAGTCTGACATGTTGTACCAGCCAAGCAATCCACCTGCGATGACATTGGATAATACGTGTGGGGTGAGGGTTGGGATGATGGCCTTGGTCGCACTGGGAATAGTCGTGGGGGAGAGGATTACGGGTCGCGACAAAATATTCACGGCGATACGACGATCTCCGGTAGAAATGCCGGTAACGTAATAATTTGTATTGACGATATTGAGGTTGTCGATAGTATTGGCAGGATAATCACCCCATGCGACTGCGCTACCGGTGTTGAGTAATGCCATGCTTTGGTTTTCTCCCGTCGCAATGGCGATGACGTTTTTCTGGGCTGCAAATGGGATGTCTGCTTGCCCTTCATCGTGGTTATTTGCCCCCCAGCTGACGGGTCTGCCGTCGCTCCGTAGTGCCAAAATGTGGTAATCGCCCGCACTGATTTCAGTAAGTGTGGTTGCAGATGGTGGAATATTTAAGATGCCGTCGAGATTGTCTTGGGCGACAACTTCGATGGTGTTGTCATTGAGCAAAATGGCCGCAAAATTACGTCCAGCAGCGATATGGTTGATGTTGGTGCGTTGGGTGAGATTAAAGAGATTTGACCAGATGCGACCATCAATGGTGAGCACCATAATATGTGGACCACGCACCGAAATTTCGGCAACATTTTGTTGAAATGCCGTGGGGATAAGCTCATCGTAACTAATTGCTTCATTATTCCAGTTACATATACTCCATACTCGCACGACGTGGTTTTTATAGAGTGTGACAACGAATTCTCCAATTCCTTGTTGGAAAATTTGAGTAGCTAGGGCTGATGGGAGGTTACATAATTGGGTATTTGCATCGCGGATAAATGTCATATTGCCTGCAATGTCGAGCGTACTGGTAATCCCGGCTGCAAGGGTAATATTACTGCCGCTAAATGAAATGGGATCTGTTTTGAGTCCATTTGCCAGCACGATGTAATTCCCGCGATTTGCTTCGGGCATGGTAGTGGCAATCATCGGTAATGATGGAATTGTTGCCGTGCTTCTGATGGGGGTGTTTTCGGGCTTGTCGATTGCCTGCACCAGTGCTGCGCTGAAATTGGAACCGCCAACCACTTGGAATGGGAAGAGGAGTTCATTGGGAATAGTCGTTTGTCCATTCGAATTGAGTCCCCACCCGAGTACCTTCCCATCCGAATTAATCGCCAAGATATGGTTGGCGCCTGCGCCAATTCGTTGGTAGTTCCCAATGGGGGCATAGAGTTGTTCTTGGGTGTTTTTGCCGATAACGACGATTTGCCCTGTTTGGAGCAACAAGACGGTGTTTTCTTGGGCTGCGGCAATATCGATGACTCTGGTATATCCACTTACTTGGGTTTGTGCATAATTATCCCGGCCCCAGGCAACAACTGTTCCATTGCGGAGTAATGCGACTGTATGCCAGCCAGCTGCAGCGATTTTGACGACACCAGAGATATAGGGTGCATTTAATTGCCCGTAGGTATTGTCACCCCAACTGACTATTGAGCCATTGCTTTGTAAGACGACTGAGTGACGGACGCCTGCCGCAATTTGGGCCACGGTGGTTAATGGGGGAATCGTAATTTGTTTGTCTTCATTACTTCCCCATGCGAGTATAGAACCGTTGGCGCGCATTGCTAAGGTATGATACGCACCTGACGCAAGTGCAATGACTTTCGTCGTATCTGTGTAAGGGCGACTGGTAGTAATGCTAGCTGGAACGTTGAGTTGTCCAAATGCATTATCACCCCATGCCAAGACAACGCCATCGGGGCGAAGTGCAACCATATGGCGATAACCGGCACTGATTTGGACGAGTTTATCAGTTGCATCCGCAGGGATTGATTGGATTGCACTGTTGCCACCCCACACACTGACTACGCCGAGTGTGTTAAATTCATTAGCTGCACGCATCGAAAGTTGCGTGTTTGGGGTGGGTGTCATGGTAGTGACTGTCCGTGAAAAGGGAATAATGGCGATACCAAAGTTGTGGCTTTGATGAGTGCTCATTCTGAGTGCCCCGAGCGGAATCCCGGCAGGTACTGCTGCGGATTGGTGGGGCAATACTTGTCGTTGACCTGAGCGTTTGGCGAGGATAATCCCCCATTGTGATTGATTGACATTGACCAAGCCACTCATGCTGGGAATACTCATACAGGGGCACCCACTCGTCGCATTTGAGATTAATGTGGCATTGCCACTGCTTACTAATGTGCCTACTACACCCCATAGGTAGAGCTCCCCATCACTTCGTAGTGCGGCATAGACGTTGCCACTTGCAAAAATACGTGTGACACTGCCGCTTACGCGGGCTGGCAATTGGAGTGATGAATCGCCCCATTGATACACCGCACCATCATTGCCAAGAGCTAAGGAATTAATCCCCCCCGCAGCGACAGCGACAATAACTTTGCTACTCAGTATCGATGGAACAGCTTGGGCTTCAGGCGCGCCATACACGTTGATTTGCCCGGTGGATTTGAGTAATATGGTGTGGTTATTGCCAGCGACGATTTGGACAACGCCGGTAAGTGAGCCCCCCGTAGGAGGTATTAAAGCCGCAGCGTCGCCCCACATGACGACGGTACCGTTATTTTTGAGTGCCACACTATGATATTGACCTACGGCAATTTGGACTACATTGTTTAGTGTGGTGGGAATGGTTAGTTCCCCTCTGAGATTCGTACCCCAGCCAACGACGGTGCCGTTGGCGGTGAGTGCCAATGCGTGGTGTTCACCCATGGCGATTTGCACTACACCGACATTGTTCAGGTTGGGAATTGCATCGATGTGATAGGGTGCATTTATCCCCCAGGTGAGTAATTGCCCTCCACTATCGATAGTGGCGATTTGGGCGGTTGGCACCGAAATTACAGGTGTAGAGGTTGCAGTGTTGGTGCGCGTTACAGAGAATGTGGCCGTTCTCGATGGGGTCAACGTCTTTGTATTGGTGTGGGTTGGTGTATTGGACCGGGTTGGTGTATTGGACCGGGTTGGTGTATTAGACCGGGTTGGTGTATTAGACCGGGTTGGTGTATTAGACCGGGTTGGTGTATTGGTAAGCGTGTTTGTCCAGGTTGGTGAATTGGTCCAGGTTGGTGAAATAGTCCGGGTTAGTGAATTGGTCCAGGTTGGTGTATTGGTCCGGGTTAGTGAATTGGTCCAGGTTGGTGTATTGGACCGGGTTGGTGAATTGGTCCAGGTTGGTGTATTGGACCGGGTTGGTGTATTGGACCGGGTTGGTGTATTGGACCTGGTTGGTGTATTGGACCGGGTTGGTGTATTGGACCGGGTTGGTGTATTGGACCGGGTTGGTGTATTGGACCGGGTTGGTGTATTGGTAAGCGTCCACGAAGCGGCCACATTGGTGATGGCCGCATTTGTTTGATTGGTGATGGCGGTATTTGTTTGATTGGCTATTTCGGTTGAGGTCAGATATTCTGACTCACGAATTTTGATGACACCAGCAATGCCTAAAGATGGAGCATCTGAGCCTGAATAGCCATTACCACCGCTTCCGAAATAGATAAGTGTGGTAGCGGAGCAACCGGATTTATGACCACCGTGAGAATAAACAACTAAAGGAGTTGTGAAAAAACCAACGGTAAATCCGGGACCGGTGTTATCACAACTATCACCGCCATTACTATTATATGTTCCATTACTTATTATATCAGCAATGTAGCCCACGGGACTCCAGCCAGTACCTCCTGTTGATGACCCACCACCGACCCCACCTTTTGCTAAAAATGGTGCATTGTTGGGGAGTGTGATGTTTGAATCTGCGCCAGCCCCGCCAGCAGTGGTTGCAGGTGCACCAACCACGATTGTAATTGTTGATCCAGGAGTAACCGTTTTACTACGGTACTCTAGTATTTGCCCGCCGCCACCACCTGCACCACCATTCGCTGCACCAGCCCCGCCAGCGCCAACTACAAGTATGTCGATACTTTTGACGGTAGATGGGATTGTCCATGTGCATTCGCCCGTGTTAGTGAATGTGTAAACTGCATTTATTGTGCCTTTCTTGTTCGGTGTCGGACACGCCGCTTTGGGCGAACGTATGGCCAGTACTTCGTGATGTGCGGCAAACAAGGTGCTGATAAGTACGCAGGTAATGCAGTATGCAAGAAATTGTTTGTACATAATCAGGCTCCTTATTTACCTAGAGCGGTATTAATAACGGTTGATCCGTCGCGAGAAAGAAGCGGTATATAGTGCATATAGTAACGCTGGGTAGTATCAAACACCCCAGTATAGGTCGTACTACTCGCACTATTGGTTACGACGATGGTATAGCGATAGCGTTGATTGGGAATTAGTCCATCAAACGTATTGGATATTGGCACTGTGATGGTATTGGCTGGGAGTGTGTTTATCTGTGTTTGTGCCATTGTCACCCGATTGGTGAGCGTTTGGGTACGGTTGATGGCAATTACACTGCTTCCACTACAACAATTACTGATGCTGGTGTGAGTGCCCCATACATAGAGGGCTCCATTTCGTGTCAATGCCGCACTCGCATCGTCGTTGGCGACAATGGCGATGACATCGACCGCACCTGTTGGTATGTTTTGGAGGCCATGACTCGAGTTCCCCCAAGTCACAATGGTGCCGTTTTGGCGTAATACTAACACGTGGCTATTCCCGACAGCAATTTGGGCGATTTGATTGGTGGCGCTCACGGGGACTGTTGCTTGACCGAGATCGTTTTTCCCCCAGGCGATGACGCGGCCATCGGATTTGAGCACCACGCTAAATCCGTCTCCAGCACCAATCTGTGCGATACCCATGCGTGCCGAAATGGGGATAGTGGTTTCGCCGTAGGTATTTGTAGAGCCCCAAGCATAGAGTTCGCCAGAATTACGTATTGCCAAGTTATGGGTGCGACCGGCAGCAATTGCGACTGCGTTCGTAAGTACTGTTGTGACTGCCAATGGGGTGTAGTCGCTCACCACTCCCGTATGAGAAAGGGTCAATAGGTGAGGATTATCGCTATCCCCAAGAGCGATTTGCGACACATTTGTGAGGGAATTGGTGATTGTGAGCGTATTGGCGGTGGATAGTGCCCAAGTTGTAACTGTGGCGGTGTCATCTACCGCAGCGGCTACGGTGTCATTCATTACGAGCTGCGTCAAACGATTACTTTGTAACGTTGATGGGATCTTTGATTGGGCATTCTCATCTGGTAATCCATTACTATCCCACATTTGAAGGGTAGCGGTATTTGTGATTGGCGATGCCTCTGTATCTAATTCGACTTTCGCATTGACGATCGTATTTCCGACGCCGGTATCCACGAGATAATCCAAGCGAAAACTATCACTGCGAGGCATAACCACGTTGTTGAGGACATTGACTGTTGGTGCGATGGTTGCCGGGATGAAAAAGGTGTACGTCGTACTGGTAAACCGATTTCCGGCTGCATCAGATACAATAAATTGCACCGTGTAATTGCCAGCAACCAATGTATTGCTGTCGATAGGTAATTGCCATGTATAGGTACTAATTGCCCGGTTTGACAAGTAATTCATACGT
Organism: Roseiflexaceae bacterium; assembly: GCA_046303375.1. GTDB lineage: Bacteria > Chloroflexota > Chloroflexia > Chloroflexales > Roseiflexaceae > UBA965. The sequence goes on along the minus strand of JBKCGB010000018.1, from coordinate 23,011 downwards.
TGTGTTTCTTGATTTTGACTCAAAAGCCAATCAAGATTAACACTTTGCGCTAAATTATCATTACTGTAGATATTGGCAGTAAGTGAGGATACTTCGCCTCCTTCACTGATAGTGCCTTGGAAGAGTGTTTGGACACTATTCGCCAAGATGGTGTCACGTAATTGGGTGATATTAATTCGCGGTGCCAAGGTATCGATTTTGATAGAAACTTCTTGGGCTTCGCTGATATTGCTCGCTTTGTCTACCGCCGATATTACCAAATTCCGGCGTACATTATCGAGGTTATCAGTTTGCTGTAGTGTATAGATCCATGGTGCATTCTGGCTTATCGGCGTGCTTGCAGAGGCAAATTCGATACCCCAGTTGTTGATGATACTCGTGCTACCAGCGCCACTATCGCAGCCTAATAGTTGCCAAGTGCCGTTGATTGGTTCACCGGTTAGCGTAGAGAGTTGTCCGTTGGGGCGGATAGACACCGGGGGTTGGGTGAAGTCCGCTACAGAGGGTAGGCTGGTATTGCCACTGTCGTCTCTGAATTGGCTGTAAATATTGGTGGTAGCCGGTCGTTGATTGATGAGCAGTGGTACTAACGTTCCTGATGGTGATTGGAGCCAGAGTGTGATTTGGTCTGTGGCAGTGGATGTGACTTTGACCGTCACATTGAGCGACGAAATCCTCAAATTTGCCGGTGCTGCATTTTGGGAAATAAGCAAGCGGTCGTAGTTAATGAGTTCTGTTTGGCCACATGGCTTGATACTCAGGGTCTTATTTGGTGTGCTTTCAGGTGATGTGAATGTGTTTTGGATAACGGTTGGGTTTGTCACCGTACCAAGATTACAACTATCGATTTGTTCATCACAAATCGATACATCGACCTGGTTATTGGAATCTGTTACCACACCACTCAGACTAATCGTATTGCCACTGACGTATGGTGCGTTGAGGATAGCTGTACTCAACGTGTTAAATTCAAATGTAGGTGTCGTGCGGTCGATTTCTGAGGAATACCATGCACTCCATTTGCTCTGTTGATTGAACGCATCACTCGCACGGACTCGATAATTGACACTATTGATGGTGCTTGTAATGGTTATCGGGCACTGCCATCGACTATTAATTGCAGCACCACAATTAATTAACTTTGGTATGTTACTGAGATTGGTATTGTATTCGAGAAGTACCTCTGTCACCGCTGATGCATCGACAACCTTGCCGGTAATTGAAGTGACTCCTGGTTTGAGGAATGCTTGATTATCGGCGAGTACTTGGCTTGGTGCTTCGTTATCGATGGTATTTGCGGCGTTCAGCCATTCCAATGTGCGATTGCTAACGATGCCAGTGATTACCCCGTTTGTCAAAATAGCTTGATCGCTGAAGCGCACTGATATCTTGGCGATATGGGCGGAAGTTAATCTGTCTGCTTCCGATGCTTGGGCCTTGTTGCGGTCTGTTATGGTGTTGAGCGTAATTGATCTGGTTTCGTTGCTCCCTAACGGATCGATGCGAATGAGTAAATAATCGCGCCAGCCGTTGCCACTCGAAATTGTATGGTAGCTGTAATTCCCTCCATTCACGATAGCCGGACTGACCGTACTATTACTGTTGGTCAACCAGATATTGCCATAGGTCTCGACCAATGCGTAGATGGTGGCAGTGGGCCTTGTGAGGCTGGGGTTTTTGATCGTAAGGACATATGATGTAGATTGACCATCACCAATGATTGGGGCATTGGTATCGTTGAGCATGCTGGTCAAGGTGTCTAGGATATAAGGATTGTTAATGGTATTGGTTTGCATGGCGCTGGCGGTGTCACACCATTTGTTGCCGATTAATTGCGCACAGACATCTGCTGATTCTGTAATCAGTTGATTGACTGCATCTGGTGTTGTGGTACGGAAATATGTGCTTGTGGTTCCTTGGGTTGCACCAGCCGGGGTATTTGTCAGGGTTGCATTTATCTCGAGACTGCTCGTGTTTATGGTGGCGGTTTTTGGACAGACTCCTGCAATTAACCGATCCCATCCGTATCCGGTCTTCATAGGTAATGCAACGAGGGCATCATCACCTTGATCGCTTTGGACTGGATTGGCAGTGGGAAATGCCGCCCATGGGATAAAGCTCGTAGGTGTGGTTGCAAATGCGACCACGCCTAAAGAAACAGACGTAACATACCCAATTTGGCTGAACAAGACGCGAATATCAGTCTGTTTGATTCCGTCATCGATGCCGTAACGATATTCAGGAGTTATACCGTCATTGACCCAATCAGTACCATTCCAGCGGAGTAAATTAATGGTGGTACGGTTTTGAACATGGATGACATAATCCGAACCGAGTTTTGACCGGTCGGATGAGGTATTGCCGAAGCGTGAGGCCATATCACTGGGAAGGCTAATAAACGATGCGCCAAAATTGAGGCTGTCAGTAATGACTTGGGTATAGCTCGCTGGTCGGTAGGCTCTGTAGGTACCACCAGACGGGTAATCACTGCTTGGTGCTTTGGTGTCGAGGTAGATAAAGAGATCACCATCATAATTCCAGTCAGCGCCTTGCCAATTGAAGCGTAATGCTTGGCTATCCCAAGTGGTGGCGAATTGTTGGCTACCGATATTGGTTGGTCTCGTATCAGTGTCCAAAATTGTACAGCTACTATTAATGAAGCCCCGATAGGGTGGGTTTTGGCCATTCATAAGGGTATAGTCAGGCGTGCTTATGCTATCGACATAAATAGACGGCAGGGGTGAGGATGTGTCATTTCCCCACTCGTCGCGCAAGTGCAAGCGGAAGTCCATTTTGCTGGCTTCGGTGGTGCTAATTGCCGGGGCTCCTACATTGGGCATCCTGCCACTTGAAATAGTGGTAGTGTTGGCTGGGAGGGCATACGTAATCGTGTATGGCGTCGTTCCGCCAGTGTTTGTTGTCGTGTATTCGAGTTGATTGAGGGTGATTTTTGACTGGTCACTAATCTGGCTCCAGGTGGCTTGTAAATCGGTGAATGCAGGCAAGAGCTGATTATTGGTCAGCGTGGTTAACACGCCAGCAATCGTTGCCTTCAACGTAGCATTTGTTGCAGTTGGTGCGACGAGATCAACAGTGATATTGGTATTTAGATTGGTGGTACGACCTTCGTAATCTGTGGCAATTAACTGGAGCGGTATCGTTTGTGGCACCGTTTGATTACTGCGATACAAAATCGTAACGTTGGCACGATTTCCCTCGCGCTTTATGGTATAGGGGATTAACGTGTTGTCTATATTATTGATGACTTGTAGTGAATTTAGCCCAATGTCGTCCGTGATTATTGCACTGATAATTGAATATTCGTTGATTAATTGTGCTTGTCCTATGACTGGTGTGATAATGGTGATTTGTGGTGCCGTCAGATCGATTCCTGTGTTCATGATTGGACTAGTTATGGTGGTCGAGAGTGCATCAGTCATTTTGATGGAGATTGCATAGGTACCGCTCCCAATATTCAATGGGAGGGCCGCTTCGAGCAGTAACGGATTGTTGCCACTACTAATCCATGGATTCGTTTGTTCAATACCATTGACGGTGATTGCCAACCGAGTAATCCCATTTGGAGATTCAGCATGGACGTAAATGGTTGGCGTCGTAGTTGCGTACATTTTCTCTGGGTTGAGAATTTGCACACTCGCCTGGACCGGTGGGTTATGGGCTAATTGGATGGTGGTGGTATAAGGTGATGTAATCGTCGTACAGTTGTTGACCATATCACATACTTGGGTGGCTAGGCGACTATCGCTAATTTGGAAGCCGACTGCTTTGGTGGTATTCGCGATGGTGCTGAGGGCTATCACTGATTGATGATTGGTTGCAATCCGTGTCGCACCTGGACTATCAAATCGAGTGTCGTTTATCAGCTCCAAACTATTAGCTGAAACATGCACGATTGAGATACGTTGATTGCTGGGTTGTTCTTGGGCCGTACTCAAAATCATGATTTCGTTGTTGATATAGGGCTCGATATCAAGAATGCGGTATGAGACAACGTCCTCTTCAGCATACGGCGCTTGCGTCGTTGTATGCATGTATGTGGCGATTTCGGTGATGGTAGTTTCGAGGATGGCTTGGCCATCGACGATGCTATCAACCACACCGATGACTCTGATGATATTGGCAGATGTCGGTGCCGTTGCACCGTCAAAACCTTCATCATCATCAATTACGAGGACATTATTCCCTTGGAAAAAGACTTTGTGTGCGAAACCCGGAGTTTTATATCGCGCAACCTCATCCAAAATACCGATATCATTAATGCGGTGAATGGAAATTCCGTCGTTGCTATGTGCAAAGACCACTAAATCGTCTTGGGAGGCCATGTGATAAATTGGCATTTCATTGCCGGTAGATGTCGCACTATGGGTTGGGGGTGTGCTCGTACTGACATTGCTGACATTGATGACCATGATATTTGCAGGGAGCTGTGTATCCGTCAAGAGCACAAATGTATCTTGGTCACCGTTATTGGCGATTGCGAGATTCGAAATACTTGTTCCTGCAGCTAAATTGATGTTCATACTATTGATCAAGCTGGGCTGTGCTGTAGATATACTCACATCAAAAACTGACAATTTACTTTGCCCATTGAATGTGCTTACTGCGTATAGTCGGGTGCTGGTGCGGTTGATTGCGAGTTTGTACACCATACCACTTACGGCAATGGTTGATTGAATAACTGCAGTACCAATGCTGGTATTTGCTAACGCAATCGTATTATTCCCTCCCATGTAAGCTACTGATTTGCCATACACCAGTTCGGTGGTGGGTGAAATGGTTTGGGTGTTTGTTTGCATGATCTGGGGCGTGTTGGTGAGCGTACAATTACCCGTAACTTTGGTGAGTGGTGAGACAGTACCATCGAGGAAGCTCATACGGGTGAGAAACCACAACGAATCAGCTGGTTGGTTGGTCATGCTGATGTTTGCACCACAAGGAGTGGTAATTTGATTGGTCATGAGATTACGGTCGGTGGCGCTTACTGCATATGTATAATTGGGATTGGTGACAACTACGCGAGGTGCTTGTGTATCAATTCCCCCACTCCACAATGGTTTTTCGCCGATGGTACGCTGTGAATTGTTATTGGTATCTGTACTGTTGCTTTGAATGGTGGCATTGACTTCAACATCACTCACGAGATTTTGGTTCCAGTAGTACCCACTATTGACACTGTCGTTGTATAAACGATAGCCTGTAAGTGTACTCGTACGCCAAATCATCGCCTGAATGCGATTGATGTCTGCTGCATTGATAGCTCGGCGATAGATTTTGATATCATCAATTACTCCTGTAAATCCTGTCCCAATCCGTATTTTGGGTAATTGGAAGATCTGCACTTCATTGAGATAGAGTGTTTTATTGGTTCCTTCCATGACAATTCGAACGTTCTTGCCATGAATTCCATATGGGACGGGGATTACGATGTGGTCATAGACAGTGCCAGCGTTGTGGTATGTCCAGTTCGCATTTGTTTTTAGGTTAGCGATGGAAGTATCACTGAGATCATCGTAGACAAACACGTAAAAATTGTGTAATGGATAGTTAGATGATGGGTCAGCGCTATAGATGGTGATGCGGTCAATCAAATTGCTAGTTGTACTATTGGTGGCCATCCAATAGGGATTGGTGCTCCTTGTTGTTTGCGAAGCAGTGGTGAAATTGCCGTCATAGGCATTATTTGCCGCAGCAATGCCTTCTGATTGTGTTTTGGTGGTGAATGTGACAAGTTTATTGGTGGTGGCGGGGAATTGTGCAGTACCGTTGAGTTTTGTGTTGAGCGCAACCCCATTCAGAAGTAGTGTAGTACTTACCCCGTTGGAACTAACGGCGAGATGAGCGGGATTAGTGGTTGGCAAGACGGTAGAGGTGGTAATCGTCATGCCTGCCATCACAAATTTGGGTTTCCCGGCATCCAATGAAAGCTCATATGAATAGTCGTTTGCCGTTCCTTTAACGATAGTTCCTGAACTCCCTGATTGCTTAGGCATTACCCACGCCGTAAGACTCCACGGTTGGTTGGCAGCTCCAAAGCTGATACCGTTGTTGTCATGATGGACTACTTCGTCACTACCATTGAAATCTAAGGCTCCAAGACCTGATATTCCTACCACATTGAGTTGGGTACGCGCGCTCAATACGGTACTTGATTGATGAAATGGTGATGCGTCAACAATGACACTTCCTGCACCAATTGCCACATCGTCAAACGATTCATCATAGACGGTGCTATAGCCATACGAGTAGTCGATGATGTTTTTCATCGTTAATGCACGTTGAAAAATCGCCACATCATCAATGGTGATGTTTTTTGCAGCACCGAGCGGAAATTCGTTTGGTGACGCTGCTGTGCCAATGAACGCTCCAAGCCCTAGTTGGGCATTGCTAAAATGGCCAGTAAGGCTACGTGTCAAAATCTGTTTGGCATCAATATAGATTGTGATCTGGGTATTCTCCGCACCACCACTCGCGGTGATTACTAATGTGTGCCAATCATTGTCTGGAATAAACGTCGCAGTGTCGGTTGTCTCGATGGGTGCGCTGGTTGAATTGGTAATTCTTACATTCACCGTTTGTTTGCGATTGTCATAACTGAAGCGCATGGCGAGTGAATCTGTATTGGCAGTGGCTTGGAGATAGGCGATTAGGGCACTATTTGTAAATCCATTCATTTGTAATAAATTACTTGGATTGTAATCTTGTGGGTTGATTTTGAAACGTAATGCCATGCTTTGCGAAATAGCATTTGTTGATTGCAGTGTGGCTCCGGTTAACACTCCATCATAATCGCGATTAAATTGCATCGCATTCGTGGTAAACCCTTCGGTGATTGTGGGGCACGTACCGAAAGTGTTCACAATCGTGGCACAAGATGATGATTTTGTGCCATTAATGCTGTCAAGCATTGGCAAACTAACTTGATTCATTGGTAAGTAATAGGAAGCGAGCGCTGCTAACCCATCATTATTGGTAAAGCCATCATCAGTAATAGCGAGACGTGTTTGTAGACTCAGGGTGTCGTTACCCCGACTAATTGAGGGACCCATAAGGTCAATGCTTTCGAGCAGGAATTCTGACACGATTACATCGTCAATATAGCCTCTAAAGTAATCCTCACGATTTGTCGAAGTAGTGTTGGATTGGATTGCACCGAGGATGAGATCATTGAGTACTGGAGTAGTAACTCCTGTTTTTGACACAGTGAGTGCTGGAGCCATGGTACTTAGGGTTCTTCCGTAGGCCAGACTCATGGTTGAATCGTATTCACTGTAAATAAGGTAATACCACGTGTTTGATGGGATGGTCGCAGGGGTTGCAATGCTTTTGTTGCCTTGTTGGGCGGTGATTTTGAAGGTGCTGCCTATTTTGTCGACTTTGAGGCGTAGCCGCGGATTGCTGGCAATGCCAGTACTCAATATAGTCCCACTGTCACGGATTTTCACCATCAAGGCAATACTAAACGTTCCGGTCAAGACGCTGGCTACATTGGTAATGCTTAACGATTGATTGGGTGCATCTAAACTAAACCGTGCTACGCGGTTTTTGGTATCGGTGGTGGCGGTAGTATCACTTGCAACCGAAGGACAGGTAGTGCAGGTAGTGGTATAGCGACTATCGGCGCGGTTATCAAATGTATTGGAACCATCAGGTGTTTCGAAATCGAGACGCACCCGCATCCCACGGTGAATGCCTGGCCGTCCGTCACCATAATCTGATATGCGTCCTTGGAGTGCCACCGCCCCGATGGTTGCAGTCGTTGAATCGTATGCAGAAGGTGATGTCAAGGTAACTTGGGGGGGAGAGTTGTCTATTTCGATTGGGTTGCTGGCGCCGGCAACAATGGCATCGCGTCTGTTGCCGACATTATCTGTGACAATGGCACTCACTTGATAGAACCCGGTTGGGTCCCCAAATGGTAACAACATATCTGCTTCCCATACCCCATTGACCAAACGCGCCGGCACGGGTAATTCGTTTAGTGTCCGACCAGCGTTATCTTTGATATTGACGCTCACTGCTGCCACACCGCTGCCTGGGCTATTATTCGAGTTGCCTAGTACTGGATCACTAGTTTGGAGCCGGATGAGGAGATGAGGATTGTTTTGGTTGATTGCACGACTCGTCGTGTAGGTGGCCGTTGCATGAACTAATGTGGGAGTAAGCGGAGCTGTGGTATCAACTAAAATAAGTGATTGGCCGGTACCAGTGTTGTTGACGGCATCAAAGGCATTTATTGAGATACCATATTTGCCTTCAATTTTACTCGTTGTGGATTGATTGAGCTGGAATGTCGGGCAATAGGCAGTGCCAGCAACAGCGTCGAGGCATTGGGCTGCGGCAATCGTAGTAGAGAAGGGTGCGACGATTGTACCAGCACTATTAATGGTGCTCGTAATTGCTGCAGTGATGCTTTGGATGGAGGAAGTGGGATCGCTGGTGCGAATGGTAAATTGGACTGGCACCCGTGATACATATCTGGGGTTTGTAATTGTTACCAATGGCGCATCGGCATCAATGGTGAATTCTGCGACTTTAACTTTCGTTATCGCTTGTGAAAATTGTGAACGAGCAATACGGAAGATCTTAGCATCAGATGAGCTACTTGGCGTGAAGGTGATGTCGTCAATCCCGCCCTTGTACATTTCACTCGCAGCCCCAAATGTCCCGTTTATTTTGCCTTTCCCGCCGATGCGTAAGACATCTGATGTCGCATTACTAAAGGTCGTCGCGGCATTGCTGGTGGCACTACTACCAGTATCAAGTGTGCCGTTTTGATAGTAACGGAAACCATCTGCACCGAACCGAAACGAAAGCTGATTCCAGGCCATGGCGAGTGCCGTCGTGCTGGTAAATACACTGGTGCCGACTCGGATTTGGATTCTGTCTGTGACAATCCGCACTTGGAGTTTGGCATTACCTCCCGCACTATCCCCATAGTAAAAAATGGTTTGATTGCCACTGAGTTTGTCTGGGTGAATGAGGAGCCGTACACTACCACCAGCTTTGATTTCGTTAGTAATCGTGACGGGGTTGCTCACTTGGAGTAGCGTATCTGTGCCATTAAATGTGCCTGCAATACCTACCATACCAACGGTATTGCCAATTGGGCAACTCGCCCCACTGATTTCAGGTGCATCGCACGTGGCTGCAAAATTGAATCGGGTAATTCCTGCCCGCGTAGGAACATCTTCTGGCAAGACGACACTATCTATTTGAGCGGTGGCAGTCACTCCATTGGTTACTCGTGTTTGATTGCTACTTACATTGTTTTCAAAGGTCAGGTTCCAATTTGGGGCTGCCTTGACTTGTTTACTGGCATCGTCGCTCTGGCGCGTATATACCGGTGCAATCCGCAGTTCATCGAGGTCACCTGCGTAATTCTCGGCAATATTGATTGTTTCATTTACCGGGTCACTATTGCCATATTTGCGCAAACTATCTGTGCTGAAGGTTTCAGATTGAAGAGCAGTTAATTCGGAATCACTTAACGCACGTGGAGTAATGAACAGATTGGCAATGCGACCATCAAACGGATTATAGGTAGTCCACAATTTGCTGGTGCCAAGGGTTAACTCTGCAGGGGCGGTTTCGGTGACCGTACCGCTGGCAGTGAAATCACGGCGTTGGGAACCAACCCGCACACTAAATTGCGTGCCTGTGGCAGATGCATTGTAGATCAGCGCAATATGATTCCAGGTGCTGGGCGTAATATCGAGTCCGGTATCTACACCTGTATATCCGCTCGTTGAGCCAATCGCCGTAATGTTGAAGTTGACCCATACCCGTGTCCCTTTAATGCGAATTGCATAGGCACCACTGCCTGAAGTGCCAGCTCTAGATGCTAGTACACGGAATTCGTTTGGGCTGACATTTGGGTAGACCCAGAGTGCAATGGTGGCCTGCGTGCTGCCGAACAGTGAGCCGACATCGCCATACGATAGCGCCCGTTTGGTGTTGCTAAAGGGGTAGTAGGTTTTGTTACCTTCAACGGCGTCACTTTGGTTTTGGGCATTGGAAGAGCCATAGGTGTCAATATATGTGCGGGTGACGGGTTTGGTACTCACCACAGTTGTCCCGGCGATCGCTGTAATCGGCTGGGCTGAGCTGGCATTAGCTGATCGTGAGCCCGCAGATTGACCATTAATGAAAATGTAGTCGTTCAGATGATATTGGGAAATATTGGTATTGACGTTTGATGAAATAGTGATATGCGTCCATGTATTGAGTGGGATAACACTACTTGAGCGCAATGGTGTGCTTGACCAACAATATGCGGTGAAGCAGTCACTGGCATGTTCAAATGTGACATACCCACTGGCATCAATTCCAATTCTGAGGTGTTGATTGATGATTCCGTTGCCAAGCAACCAGACGTTGTATTTGCTTGGTTTCACCCACATACTGATGGTATAGGCATCCGCAGATTCGCCGAGCCCAGTACTTCTGTCTGGTGAACTCAACAATGAATTTGTGGTATATGCGCTGGTTGTAGCGGTGAACTGCAATGGTTCATTCCCATTAAATCGCACCGCACGATCGTCACGACCAGGAACGCCACTCAATGGGCAACTACTGACACAGGTTAGTTTTAAGCCGGTGGTAAGCACATCACTAAACGCCGTACTCGTGCTTGGCTCGTCAAATGGGATGCGTAATTCAAAGGCGGGCGTGGTTGCACTGAGTTTGATTTGGGTTGGAGTCAGTGCGGTATTGTGGATTTGGAAGTCGCGCATGCTACCGTCAAACTTGCCATCAGCGCCGCCAATCTCCATTTGACGAATCCCCGTGAAATTGATGCTGGTGTGACTCGCATAGGGTTCGCCATTGAGATAAATAGTCTGCGTTGTACCATCACGCACCAAGGCTGCGTGATACCAAATATTTTTGCTCAGCGCACTAAATCCGCTTAAGAACGTCCAATTAGTATCCGTAGTGTCTCCGACGAGCAGGCGCCCTTGCGTTACCCCAAAGTACGAATTATTCGACGTACCAGTGCGGGCAGGATAGTTGACCGTTTCTACGAGCGCACTATTATCACCAATAATTACATTATTTCCATAATTTGATAATTTAAGCCATGTCATTACGGTGTAATTTTTGGCACCCTCAAAGGTGCTCGATAATGTGTTCGATAAGACGATGGATTGTTTGTTACTACTTTTGAATTCCACCCCACCGGTGGCAAACGTTGGGCAGGTATTGCCATAGGCACAGGAATGCACTTCACCGTTGACGATTACTTCACTCAAGTGCAAATAATCGGTGCGACCATTGAGTTGAATCCGCACATAGCGTGCTTTGGTGCCTTTGGGGAAGGTGACTTCTTGTACATAGTCGGTATTGCCGGTGCAACTGGATGCCGTGTTATTACATTTCAAATTACGCCAACTCACTGCAGCAGTTTTGTTACTGCTGATATTTTTAGATGTTCCCAAATCGCTGTTCAACAACATTACGACAGCGCTTTCGGAACGATCACGATAATTCCCATTCAAGCGATCAACGACAGTAATGGTGGAAATGTCTTTTACACTCCCCAAATCCATTTGCCACCACGCATTGTTTTCGGAATTGGTCATCGAGTAGGCATTGGATGTATTGCTGGTAATCCCATCAATCGCTTTACTTGCAGGGTTCGATGTCGTGTACGTAGAAGATTGGCTGGCCGTGGCTCCATTGCGATAGGCGGGATAGGCAGTGCTGATATCGCGATCGAATGGCACACAAATCACGACCGATGATTCATCACAATTACTGCGGATACGTTCGAAATTAGGATCAGGGTTGATGATTTTGTTGCGGGCTTCAACAGTAATCTCCATCGTATCGGATGTAGGAGATTGGTTTACATAACTATTTATCTTGTCAAATAGGGCATAGCGTGCTAGTGCCGTAATATTTGCATCAGATAGCCCACCGCGATAAATGCGGAGCATGTCGACAGTCAATCCCGTAGCGCCAATGCTTAGTGGATCTTGGATTTTGGTCATTTCGGCGCTATTGATGACGTTACTATTTGTCGTCAAACTGGTGCCGTTGGCTGATGAGGTATTGATAGTAAGTTTGCCACTTTGTTGAGAGACGACGAGGAAATACCATGTATTTGCTACAAGTGTCCGGGAATCGATGGTCACACTACGATTCCCCAAATTCACCGCAGGCTTGCCATTCAGCAGTTGGATTTGTAGCCGATCTCCACCGGATATGGCAGCGGCGGATTGGAAAATGGTTTGGGTGCCTGCGACGCTGGCAAGTTTGAACTTCAGGGCAATCGCAAAATCATGGTTATTAAGGAGTTGCGCATATCCAGTGGGGAGACTGGCTGCAGTAATTACCATGGCAGTATTGTTACTTGTCGTACATCCAGTGCAGGTAAGTGCGACCCCTTGGTTAATTCCGTAGCGTGAATAATCAATGCTTTGTGCGCTAGTGCTATTTGCATTAAACGGCACGCACATAATCAAGCGCGGGTCTTCGCAGGTTTTGGCGAGTGCTAATATATCACTGTCACTGATGGCCTTCGAGGTGATTTGCAGGTCGCGGATACTCCCCGCAAATGAATTGGTACCCGCATCTTTACCTATCCGTAATTCACCATAACCTGACGGATACCCGATGGCTGTAGTATCGCTGGCAACGAGTTCGCCATTGACAAAAATCTGCCGCTTTTGATTTGCGAAGCGAAATACGACGTGTTGCCATTGGTTCAGTGTAAGTACCGTATCTGCGTTCAGTACGGAACCCCACATCGTGAATTGAGGCTTTTCGCCAACCAGGGCTAATTTCAACGTCAACGATTCTAGGCTGTTTTTGGACATCAAAATCGTACGCGTGGCGACCGATTGGTCTTCTGGTTTAATCCATGCAGCGACGGTAAAGTCACTACTGCCCATTGCATTCCCCACTGATGCGGCGGTTGCCATATCTGTGGTTGCTTTGAACTTCCAGTCAGGATTACGGAAGTCGGGGCAGTTTGCCGTACTGGTGCAGGTTAACGTACTTTGATTGGGTGACACATCATTGAATTTCCACGGTGCCGCACTGGTTGGGCTGGCACTATTGCTATCGTCAAAGTTGACACACAACTCGGTGTGTTCAAACACACAACTATTCACATACGTGGTAGGCGTGGTACTACTGTTGACGGCGCCAGGGACTTCAATTGTGCTATCAAAACGGGTGCTAGTCGTTGCTGCGAGTGCGGCATCATTGGTTTGTGTTGATTGGGATTCGTTTTTGGGGGAGCTTGCCGTAATCGTGGTATAGCCTTGCATGCTCCGGCCAAGTAATTTATTGGTTTCATTAATCGTACTGATTAAACGATCGCCTGGGCGCACAAATAAATCGTTGTTACTCGTAAGCAAGCCATCTTTGAGTTGCACTATTTCGTTAGCGCGTAAGCCTATTTTGTAAACCGCAATATCGTCGATATTGCTGGCCCAATTACTGAATCGATTGCTGGTTGGCGAAATGGTGCTACTGTATTGGCCACCGATATACAAATTGTTATTGCTTGGATAAGTGTCACTTAAACGTCCAGTGGTGGCAAAGCGACCTTTTTCAACTCCATTGATGTATATCGCCAACACATTATCGGCATAACTGACTGCGAGGTGCGTCCATACATTGTTGGGGAAATCTGAATTGGTTGTTGTGTAATCATAGGTATTGGTATCAGTAGTGAGTTTTACGCGTACATTCCGTGCGGCATTCCGCACAATCTCGACGTGGCCATATTGACTGAAAATCGTTTGCGCGTCTGTTTGAGCAACTCCTTTTACCCAAGCTGCCAAGGTGAATTGCGTGTCAAAGATGGATTGGTCGCCTGTCCCTGCATTCAGTACTTGCACACCAGTAAAGCGTGCCACTGAATTATTGTTGGGGCGATCATTGACGAGGGTTGGGCAACTACTAGATTGTACACACGTGACTGCGGTACTCGTAAAGCCGCTATTGGGGTACCCAGCAGTTGTTTTGGTGGCAAAACTGACGGTGAGAGCCGGATTGAGTGCTTCACGGATGGTGCCATTGACTCCGATGATTTCGGCATCGTTTTTGGCAAATGGGCTCCAGCCAAGGACTTTTTCACGTAAATCAATCACCCCGTCGTTGTCTGCATCACTTTGGGTTGGATCAGAGCTGGTCCACGTTGTTTGAGGAATTCCGTTTACAATCGCATACGTGACTTCCCAGCCCCCGACAAGAAGACCTGTATTGTCCATGTGCACGACTTCTTCACCGTCAAGCAGCCCATCGCCATCAGTGTCGGGCATTAGGGGATTTGTGCCAAATTGTGCTTCTTGGTAATCAGTCAGTCCATCGTTGTCACTGTCTGCGGCGTTGGGTAAAGTGCCATTGGCGATTTCGCGATTATCAGCGATTTTGTCGTTGTCACTATCCCAAAGATTGTCGTATGAACTATTTTGTAGTTCAAGCGTATAGGGTACCCCATCATTATCAGCATCAACAAATACAGGAGCGGGTGGCTCGGCGGTGTCAGGAGACCATGCAAAGGTATAGCCGCTGTTGTCTCTGAGCCGGAGCGCAACGAAGTCACTAATTGTAGCTGGCATGATGTCAAACATCGTCTTGGAATCCGCATTGATATTGAGATAATCAGGATGACTCGTGAGCGTATCCATCCAGCACACGGGAATTGGAATGATAACTGGAGGTATACCGATTGGTACGGTGATGCAGTTTTGTTGCGGTACCTTATAGACACTCGAGAGATAGAGGTCTGGCATTTGGGTGTTGATCCCGGCAGTAGCGAAGTTGCTGGTGTAATCAACATTGATGGTTTTTTTCCACGTGTAGGTCTTGTCTCCGTCGGAGTAGTAGTCGGAGTTGGTCGAATAGTTGTGCAACCAATCAGCGTATTGTGAACCAAGATGAAAACCATCAGCATTGCTTAAGTCGATTTGGTCGCTATCGAGCGCATACGCAAACGATGTATTACGAGTGTCTTGGTCATACCACTGCACATTCCAAAATGCGGCTTGCCATGATGCGGGGAATGGCATCCGTTGGATATAATCGGTGACTTTGAGTGCGTTATTCATGCCGTTGCCCACCCGAAATCCGTTATTGGGGTAGGTTAAGCCACCACCATCGCCACTTTCGATTTTTTGGTAGCGTGACCAGGTGTCCATCGGGTCAACGACGAGATTCGCAACATAGGGTGAGAAGAGATTGGTAAGAATCCCCGAAATACCGCCGCATAAAAATTGCGCTGCCGTACTGCGTTGTTGTTTTTCGCTAAGGGATTTACAGGCTATTGTGGCAATAAGATCAATGAGTCCGATAACTGCTGCTGCCAAGGCGCCTATAGGATTGGACGAGAGAACCATCAGTAACACCATGGTTGCGGTTTGCCCAACCAAATTCGAGATAATGTTACCTCTTTGATACCCATAATCAGCATTAACTGCCGACATGATGCCAAATGTCCAGATGGCAACGAGTGCTAATACTGTGAGCGCAGTCCCAATATTTTTCATCAGTGCAGCTTTTTGCGCAGCTTTGCCTGCCGCAGTGAAATACGACGTCATTCCTGCTTGAAGTCCATCTTGAGCAACAGACGCTGCAATACTTGCTTGTGTTGCTGCCGCTACTGCTGCTTTCCCCGCTGCTACTTGTGCGGGTAAGAGGGTGAATATGTTGATGCTTTGGTTTACTAACGAAAGCGCCGCGCCGGTATAGAACACTGCCATTTGCGTAGTGGGATTTTCAAAAAGTTCGCTTGATGCCATTAGGATGCCACCAGCTAGCCAAGTATAATAGCTAGTTGAGCCAAGGGTAGTGCCGGCAAATAATGTAGAAGTTTTATATTGATTTTTGTAAAGTAATCCAAACGTAGATTGGATCCATTGTACTGAATTCATACCAAATGCGATAGCGTTAGTTGTACCATCATATGTCGCAAATACAGCATCATATGCTGTTGCTGCATCAGACATTGCTGATTCTGCCTCATCACGTGTTTGGGGGAATATGAGATCATGTGTATTTAACGATATATTTTCACTGTCATTGATGGATTGAATAATCGTATCAAAATAATTGTATGTCTCAGTGACACTGGCATTCCAGGTAGCTTGATTATTGCCGGCAAATTGTGCTGGCGTAATCCCATCAAGGAGTGCTGTGCTAATGTCTGAAGAATAGCCATTCGCTTCGGGTGATGAAAAAGATACGATGCTTGAACTAATCAGTCCGTTGCGAAACCTACTCCACTCCGTATCCGTAAATCCTACCGGAGGAGTGCTTGGGGCGGTATTTTGATAAATGGTATCGAGTTCAATTGCAAGATCGCTGTTATCTACTGCTTGCCAATTACCCGCAACCACTTTGTAGATGGTGCCGTTCATGGTACGTGCCACATTGGGGGTAAGCCCATTGAAATCAAGTGAATTTGAATCAGCACTGAGTAGTGCGTTCCGGGAGGTGCTTTCCGTCAATACAATAGTCGCCGGGCGACAAGCCACGCTGGTACTGTTTTCACAGGCGGTGCGGAGCGCAGCTTGGGTACTACAAGTATCACTGTTTTGGCCTGCGTTGCGGCACAATGACGCATTGAGAATCGCCGGAATTTTATCGCGGTAGAGGGTTATTACGTCATATTCATTAGCAAACGTATAGGTCGCTGCCCGGGTGGCTGTTTTGTTGAGCCCGTACGTGGACAAGGTGATGGCGTTCGCATTCCTCGTATTATCCAAGAGTTGTGGAATTGAATAACTGTTGTCCGTGCCATCAATGCTCAAGAGTGGGTATTGGATAAATGCGCCACTAAGGAATGTTTTGGCTTCGTTGATATAGAGGCGTCGATTCGCGTTATCTGTGACTATGGCTTTGGTGATATCTTCGTAAACGATGGTTGCTTTATTAGTGATATTCTCGCTGGCGGTCATGCCAATTAAGTTCCATGCGCCATAATAACTCGCTAACAGGCCAGTAGTTTCGACTCGTTGGTCGACGGTGCAATCGGGAGTGTCGCTAGGGCAGTCATCTTGGATGGATGTGACAATCCATTGCAAGCGGATCTTGTGATCTTGTGACCACACAATTGCCCCGGTTTCGTAGTAGGCTTTGGCCGAGAAGGCCACAATGGTACCTGTGGCGTCATAATTGGGCGTTAAGGGAACACTGAGGGTTACTTCGTTGCTTCTGAGATTGCCTTGGCTATCGCGACTCCATTCTGCGCTAATTCCCAGTGGGGTGAATTTGGTTTTGTCGAGCCATTTGGGCGCAGTGGTATCATCGGGGCATGTGTTGGTCTGATTACAGGCTGCCACGGGCAAATTGCCGTAATTGCTATTCGATACGGGGACACGAATCTCGAGGAGTGCGCTGACTTTGACGTCACCATTGCTGGCGGTACTATCTGTCGCGTTGTATAACGAACTAGTCGCAAACGTTGTATCACGTCCACGTTGGACTTGTCCATTGATGTCACCACTAGGCCAGTCGTAGACGGCATTGTTGGCGTACAATAGTGCATCATTATTTGGTCGGATTTGGAAATCAACATAGAGTGGTTTGACTGCAGTCGTCGTATTGAGTACGCGGAACGCAAAGGGGGTCGAATCATCGTAGTTGGTTGATTTTTTTACGAGTGGCGAAATATCTACGTTGTCAGGGACTTTGTCCCCATCATCATCAAACGAAATAAAATCAGGTACGCCATCGTTATTTGTATCAGGACAGGCATTTGCATAGAACATTTTGACCGCACAGTCGATGCCATCATTTTTTCCGTCGCCATTGGTATCGGCTTTGAGTGGATTTGTATAAAATTTATTGGTTGCCCCAGAATATTGGGTAAACGAGGTAACTTCGGTATAATCGCTTAATCCGTCACTGTCGCTATCGGGATTTATAGGGTTAGTCCCGAGTTGGACTTCGGCAAAGTCGTTGAGCCTGTCGTCATCACCATCAGCATTCAGTGGGTCGATGTGCAAGCTGTATTCTTGCAAGTCGTTGAGACCATCGCTGTCGCTGTCGGCGAGGTTCGGATTCGTGCCGATGACTGCTTCGTCGCTGTCTGACAACCCATCTTTGTCAGTGTCGGTATCAGTACTACCATTCCGCATGCTTCGCCCGGTATGACTTGTGGTAAGACTTGTCGTGTGACCGCCAATACTTGTACCTGTATGCGGTAATACCATTTTGGTGCCTTGAAGCATCGGTGAAACGAGCGGATTAAATTGTGGGGTCGGTGTAGCCGTGGTCGTGCTTGAATCGCTGGGTGCATTATTTTTTGTACTATTTTCTGCCATGCTATGCGGGATTGTGCTAAATGGCTGTGTAACCATCATCCCAATCATCAAGAGTACTAATGGTACATATAAACGCCGTTTGAAGTTATACAATACTATGCTTGCGAGAAACACAAAAAACACCGCAACCATGCCAAATAAGAGATTTCGAATGACGTTGACATCAGTATTGACGAAACTACTTAACATATAAAGAGGATTATTGATGAGGCTCCGCAAGGCCAAACCGGTACGGGCATACCCAAAAAATGTTGTTTTGATGTGGGCTTCACTACTCCCGTTGGTGTTGGTGCTTGGAAATTTGAGGTTTATTTCTAGTTCTTTGGGTAACCCATCTGTATCAACCGTCATTTGTCCTTTGCCTTGAGATTGACGATATTGACTAGAATTGGCAATTGCATGCCACTCTTCGTTGTGACTAATCCCGTGGGCGCTATCTGCACTGAGTAACCGACTAAAATGTTCGACAAACTTGGCACCATCAAAATCGAATTGATAATTATGGACATTAGCACTATTGTAAGTCGCATTTTTGATGCCCGCCAAAAAACTCAGTGTGTTGAGTTGGCTGGTCGTCGCGTTTGCTGCAGCGCGTTGCCAGCCTTGTCCTGGTTGCCGGGTATAGGTGACGCCGCGGGAGCGTTTGATTTCGAATAAAACTCCCTGTGCGCCTGAGACACGTAGTTCACTACTCTGTTGGGACTCATTAATTGCCCCCGTAATGAACAATAGGTCGTGACGACTCTGTTTGCCATAATTAGCAAGTGATGGTGGTAAATTGGTGATTTGGTCGATTTCGGTTTTGAACTGGTATTCACCACTCAATTTGGCAATATCTTGGGAGCGTTGAATCGCTGTTAGTGCCGTTGTTTGCTGGAGCCGCGTAATCAGTAACGCAATTGCACTGATGCAGATCGCAATAATGGTTATGATGAAGAGCAAAACAGGTCTTTTATTCGACATAACACAATCCTTACATAATCACAAGAGTGGTGAAAAATCGCTATGGGCGTATGGAATCTGTCATTCTGGTTTCAGCATAGCATTGGGAGCACTTATTTTTTTCGCTATTCTTGACTAACCGTGGAATAGATTTTGTACAAAAACAACGAATATGCAGATAGCACTGACACGGTATATTAAATATAGTTTAAGCTTATATTGCGCTTGCTTTATTGTGGTGAAAACATGTCACAACATCCTGACATCGATGCGTTTTATGATAAACCGCAAATAATTGCGATTATGAAGAAAGCCATGTTACGGTTACGGCAAAAAAAACACACCGTGATTGATATCGTGAATGCCCTGCAACAACGGGGCATTACCATGACGCGGCCTCAATTTGATGGAATGTTTTTGACCAGGCCCGAACGAGATATTAGTGCGCCATTAGAGGTATTTCGTGTGGTTGTTGAAATCTTGTTTGGCTTTGATCCCCATATTTTGACCAGCACAGATTTTTTTGTGTTGGCCAATGCAATGCGTGTCCCGATTAATGAATTGAATTCATATGCCCGTTATTTTGCTGATACAGAATGGCGCAAGGTAATGACACCTTTTGCGGGTGAATCTGCACACACAACGATTGATGCAACTATTTGTGGCCGTGATACTGCATTAGTTGAACTATTCTCACAGTTGGTTGCCCATAAAAATATTATTATATCGGGTGAAGCTGGGGTGGGGAAAACGGTATTTGCAAGTGAATTAATGCGCATGTATGAACGGTATTATGGGCAAAAAACATACCGAGTAAATATGCGTGGCATTCACTCACTCGCTCAACTCTACAACAGGTTGACACAACTCCTCAATATTACACTTATGCCCGTAACAAGCAAGTCACACCAAATAAATGCCCTGTTGCAACGAATCGCACCCGCCCCCTATATATGGCTTGATGGTATCGATGACTGTACCCACTTTGGGCCGGATGGATTAATAACGCAATTGCATGCAGAGTGTGGGTTGGGTCTTTTTCTGATAACGACACGGTGCGTGGATGTGTCAGTGAAAATGCCTCAATATTATGAATATTGTTTGCCTCCGCTATTGTTTCATGCACCGACGGATGCTGGGTGTGTGTTGTATTGTCAAATTGCCACGTATGTCGACCAGTCATTTCGAGCGCATGATTATATGCTTCAAGCCTGTACCAGTACCCGTGGGATACCCCTCAATATCGTGATGCTTGCAAATACAACGTCGTATTCCGTAAATCAGTTTGCTACAGACAAAATTAGCGAAATTGCCTTGCATAGTCTGAATCAACTCGAATTACGGATTGTGGCATTATTAAGCATCATGCCTGATGCGCTTTCGCTACGGTTTTTTCGTCATTACGCGACCCAAATGTTCACCATAAATGAGCATCAGATGACGACAATCATTGATGAGTTGGTGCAGCGCCGGATAATTTTGCGATTTGGTGATGAATCTACCAATGCATATACTATAAATGTAGTGATTCGCGATGTGATTATGCGATTGGTAGGGATTGGTGTATTAAAAAATCTTGGCCGTGATATGGCCAAGAAACTGATGCGGATAGATGAATCATGGGAAGATACATTCCAATCGACGCAAATTATTGATGCCACCGATGTGGTGAACGCCCGCATGTGTGTTGAAATGTTATTGAATTTCCAGCTCTTTGACGATGCAGCGTTATTGTTAATTCATTGGGGTCAAATGTGGCGCCGGTATGATATGCAACAAGATATTATTATGCATATTGAGCAATGCATTGTGACTTGTGGTGAAACCTCACCGCATATTGTTGGTTTGTGGCATTTGCTTGGCGTGGCATATCTGCAGATTGGTGCGATTGATACCGCAACTACTTATTTGTCTCGCGCACTCACTGCGGTATCACCGAATACCCAACCTATCGCTTACGCACAAATTTTGATTGATCATAGTAATGTTATCATGACGAGTATGCTTGAAATTTCATCAGAAACGATAGCAATCGTGTGTCAACAAATGGATACTGCGATTCAGATTTTTGCGACACATCATCGTGAATCTCGGTGGGCCAGAGCTTTGGATCAATATAGTGCAATTCAATGGAAAGTAGGCAATCTCCGTATGGCCATTGAATACAATCATCAGGCACTGGTTTATTTTCAAAAACTCAATAATTCTCTGGGAATCTTAGATGTTATTCTCAATCGTGGCTTGATTTTGCTTTATATTGGTGATTTTCAAAGTGCGCGTACTGATTTAGCCAATGCCCGTCAAGGATACATGCGGATGCAGTTACCTGTATGGGCGGGTTATTGTGCAATGCGATTAGCCGTTATATCGCTATTTGAAAGTGATGCACCAGCGTTACGTCGTACGCTCCATGAATGTATTCTGTTGATGAATCGGAGTTGGAACACTTTGATGTGTCTGTATGTGATTGATTTGGTGGCAGGCTTATTATGGCTTGAACAGCAAGTACCAGATTCCTTAGCGTTAATTCATCTTTGTCAACGCTTCCGCTTTGAATCTGGGATTGCCCGCGGCGCATTGTTTGATTTGATTGTGACCCAAAGGATTATGGCTGCCCAAACGCTCCTCGCAAATACCACGGCGCAATCTACATTATTCTCTCCAGAAATGTCGTTGTTTGACACGATTATGAGTATTCAAACCATGCTGTAGGAAGTGTATGCGTTGCCCCAGTATCATTCCACTACGGTGGCTATAGCCACCGTAGTGGAATATCGCCTGCATGCCTTGCATGATTTGTATCTTCTGCTTGAGGTCTATACGATACTGCTCGGAGTTTGCACTGCGCCTGTGGCGCCATGCAATGACGTTGGGGTGCTTGGCTACCTCAGTGCGATACAAATAGAATCCCCCAAAAATTCCCATAAAATACAGCGATTGTTTAAAAGGAACGTATGTCAACCACGCTAATCTACCACGATGTCCCAATCGAGATGACGCGCAAGGTCAAAATTGCGGCTCCAGTGATTCCCGCAGGCGCTGTCTATCTCAGGGTGCCTCGCATAAACCTCAATTCCTAGTCGACACATATGTCGCCCAGCAGTTTCCATGGGGCTGCGTGCATCGTGCCAAACACCAGACCCAAATCACTTCACCTGCCATTAGTGCTGTTGCTGTCACCTTATTTGTGTGCGCTATCCGAATGCGTTGTGGTACATTGCATCTTACAGGTAAATTTCGATGCTGGCTGGATTGTGCTCCATAACACTGCCTGCGAAGGTGCGCCGGGACAGCAACGCCTGCAGCCAACGAGATAACAATAAATCAGGACGTATTCGATTTAAATTATTGTGATTACCAGTAGTGCAAACGACCAATCATCGAGCCAGACATTTGTGCGCCGGCGTCGGCCGCAGCGTTTTGCCATCGCGCGCTACGGCATGCTGACACAGATGCGGATTAGCGGGTAGGTGTATGCATATGCGCCCAGTGCGCATGATGCATGATAAAGATTCCGCCATCATCGCACAGACTGCGCATCGGTTGCGTATGGTGTGGGTGAGCACCATGACCAATGAAATGGATGGCAGCCAAGCGCATGCCCACTGGTGTGCGCCGGAGGCTCCAAATCGTTTGCGATACTCTTGCTGACTGTGCGCCAATGCCATGACGGCAGGGTGTGGATTGGCGCGCAGCGCTGTGGCATCGTTTCGTCAAGGCAGGAACAGATCGGCGTCACTGTGGAAAAGATGGCAGATGAAGGATAAAGT
>JBKCGB010000017.1:0-3447 GCA_046303375.1 Roseiflexaceae bacterium | reverse complement strand
GGTTGACACCGTGGACTCGTATTGTTGATACAGGCTGTGCGAATCGTTTGGATGGCACTCTCACTTTTGCCTGCACATCCATCCACGGTCGTGCCTGTACGACACGCCACATGGTCGAGCACCGTATCAACGGTGTAGGCGATGACACCACCAGTATCTGTTGGTGACGAATAACGCACATGAGTGCTCCGCAACGCTTCAGGGGCAATCCCAAACGTATTGACCGTCAGACCAGCGTTGCGTCGATTGTCAAACATGCTATAGAGTGAGCTCTGTGGTGCGCTATCGTTGCGGGCCGCCAGGAATGGCTTATCAATGTACTGATTTTCAATGAATTGATGTGCCTTGATAATATTCAACCGACGACTCTCGCTCGCCGTATTCACGCTTTGGGCTGCATCCTCGTAGATGACCGTCGCTTGATAACTGCCAAATTCGGTAGCCCGCACTCCAGTCACGTACCAGTCACTATAGTAGGTCTGGACGGTACTCATGCTTTCTACACGTTCGCTATCCGTGCAGGTACTGCGATCGGGTGGACACCAGTCCTGGATCTGTGTCACCATCCACTGCATCCGCGTATTATGTGGGTCGGTCCACGTACTTGTCTGCGGTTCGTAGTAAAACATGGTGCTATAGGCCACCACCGAGTTATTACTATCAAAGACGGGACTCACTGGCGCAACGAGCGTGAGTTCGTTGATGTTGCGCACTCCATTCGCATCATAACTATATGACGCATTGATGCCGTATTCACGCAAGCGCGTATTGTTCAGCCAGTTGGGAATATCGAGAGGATTCTGCTTTTCGTCTTTTTGTGGCAGACATGAATTAGACGCCGCACATGCCAGCACAGGCAAATTTCCGTAGTTGCTCGCACTAATTGGAATCCGCATTTCGAGTGCCGCACTGACGCGTAAATCGCCTGTGGCTAATTTTGCTGATGAGGTGTCTGTCCCTGTTTGGCTGTTCTGTGCAAACGTGCTGTTTTTGGTGCGTTGGATTTGCCCTTTTTTGTCGTTGCTGGGCCAATCGTATACTGCTTGGTTGGCATACAACAAATTGGCACTCTTGGGGCGAAATTGAATTTCGACCAATGTACCGCGGGGGGCGGTGCGACTCGCATAGACATCACTCAAACGGAGCCCAAATGATCGTGTAGTCGTATACGGCGCATTCGTATCACCACTGCGTGCATTGGGCGACACATCAATCATGTCGGGTACAAGGTCACCATCATTGTCGTCATCCAAAAAATCAGGGATATTGTCACCATCGAAATCATTGCACGTACCGGGTGCTCCATCACCATATATGACAGTGATGCGATCCGCGCATTCAATGCCATCACTCAGCCCATCTCCATTGGTGTCAGCCACCAATGGATTGCTGTAGAGTGCCAGTGTCCCTGTCGCATAGCTTGCTTCAACGCCGTCGTCGATGCCGTCAATATCACTGTCTGTTGCCAACGGATTGGTGCCAATCTGGGTTTCAGCAAAGTCAGAGAGCCCATCATTATCGCTATCGCGCAGCGTCAGGCTCGTTTGGAGTAATTCTTCTTGCTGGTCGGTCAACCCATCGCCATCACTATCAAGATTGGGATCTGTCACCGTTGTGCCACTTGGGGCACGGAGCGCCGCTTGACCACTGCGTGTGCGTGTGGCCGATGTCGTGCTTTGGGTGTAACTCACCTGTGCCTGTTGCTGCAGTGGTGAGACAAGCGGATTAAACTCTGCCGGCAGTGGTGCCGCAGTGGGTGGGGCAGCGGGGACATCGACTGGTGGAGTGCTCGTTGATGCCGGAGTAGCGCGCTCGCTTGCCTGGCTACGTGGAATAGTGCTGTACGGTTGATATACACACATCACTGCCACCAGCACACTCAACGGTAAATAGAGCCGCTGGCGCCAGCGGCGCACGAGTACGAGCCCTAACGTCAAGCCGACCAACAAGATGCTCCCTGTCAGGCCATTCCGCATCACACTCATGTCTATCTGCCACCACCGTGCCACCAAACTGAGTGGGTCGTTCAGGAGCCGTTTGAGCATGAGTCCTGAACGGGCATAGTTGGCAAAGGTGGTCTCGATATGGGTATTGACTGCACCGGTATTGGTACTACTAGGAAACTCGATGGTCATACTGATGCGTTGCGGCAGACCGTCAGCAAACACATCAATTTCACCACGACCGTGTGCATGCCACAGCCGACTGTGGGTGGCCATCTCTGCAAAACTTGCCGACGGTACACCACCTTGGGCGCGCGCCATGCGCAAGCGCTCTTGCAAGCGCTCCATGAACTGCGCTCCATCAAAGGCAAAAGTGTAGAGGCGCGGTGTCGCTGCAACATCATCGATGCGTGTGACCCCGTCCAGTAACGCAACCGCATCGAGACGGTACGACGAAAGCGCAACTGTCCCCTCTTGCCATGCTTCGCCACCCGCCCGCGTATAGGTGCGTGATTGAACCCGGCGCACTTCGAGGATGACTTGACCACTGTCACGATTGGTGACTACAATCTGACTCTCTTGCGTACTTTCGTTGACGTGTCCCTCAATGAGAAATTGTTCGTGGATGCTTTTGGCACCAACATTACTCAGGCGTGGTGCATAATCACGATATTGGTCAATTTCACTACGGAACGTGTAACTTCCGCTGAGTTTGACCGCATCCCAGGCAGCACTAATATGCTGAGCCGGTGGTACATGGGCAATGACCTGTGCGATTTGATATATGCAGGCAAATACAACACATACTACGACCGCAAAAAGCAATCCTACTCTGCGTGTCATCGTATGCATAAAATGCCTTTATTGCGTGAAATATAGGAAAATAACCATCAAATGAAAAACACAATAATATCATCTATATTAGTAAGATTGTGCATAATTGTCAATGATTTTACCTATACAGAAGGGCTCCAACATGATGCAAAAACACACTCCTCACTTCATAACACAGAAGTGAGGAGTGTGTAATAGGAGAACCGCTACGATGCTTATTCGTCGTCGTTGCGTCGGCGTGGGGCGTCACCAGAGTCACGACGTGGTGGACGGTCGCCAGAGTCACGGCGTGGCGGACGGTCGCCAAAATCACGGCGTGGCGGACGATCACCAAAGTCACGACGTGGTGGGCGATCACCAAAGTCACGGCGTGGGGCGTCACCATCACGGCGGAAGTTGCCTTCCGGGCGTGGCGGACGATCACCAAAGTCACGACGTGGTGGGCGATCACCAAAGTCACGGCGTGGCGGACGATCACCAAAGTCACGGCGTGGGGCGTCACCATCGCGGCGGAAGTTGCCTTCGGGGCGTGGTGGACGGTCGCCAAAATCACGGCGTGGCGGACGATCACCAAAGTCACGACGTGGTGGGCGCTCGCCGAAGTCACGGCGTGGGGCGTCACCATCGCGGCGGAAGTTGCCTTCGGGGCGTGGTGGACGGTCGCCAAAAT
>JBKCGB010000016.1:0-5789 GCA_046303375.1 Roseiflexaceae bacterium | reverse complement strand
TATTGGTAGAAAGGAAGCCTCATGTCGTTTTTTTACAGTTTGGTGGTGTTGTTCATTAAGATATTTTCGTATGCCATCATTGGTCGCGTTATCATGTCATGGATCGATCAGCCTGGGAGCATGCGCATCACGCAGATTCTCAACGAAGTCACTGAGCCGATTTTGGCGCCGTTGCGCAGCATCATTCCGTCGGTCGGTATGTTTGATCTCACGCCAATCATTGCCATGCTCTTGTTGCAACTGCTTGAAGGACTGGTGCGTGGTGCAGTGATGGGAGGGTAGCCGCATGGTGATATCACGACTACCGGTCACGGTATTTTTGGCAGGCGCAGGGACGCTCGCCATCGAAATGGCGGCACCCCGCCTGCTTGCGCCCGCCTTTGGCACATCGCAGCCCATCTGGGCGGCAGTGATTGGTATGACCCTGCTCTACTTAGCGGTGGGCTATCACGTTGGCGGGCGGTGGGCCGATGCGTATGCTGCCAGCGATGCCGACATGTTGGCCCGCCTGATTTGGTATGCAGGCATCGCCACGGCGCTGATTGCGCCCATCGCTCCGCCATTGATTTCATTTGCGCGCGTGGCACTGCAACAGCTAGAGGTAGGGGGATTCCTTGGCGCATTGGTTGTTGCGTTGGTGTTGTTTGCGGTACCAATTATTTTGCTGGCCGCAGTATCACCATTTGCGGCACGTCTGATGTTGCTTGGTACTGATACAAGTGCCGTCGGGAGTGCGCTCGGGCGTTTGTCGGCCTTGGCTACGGCAGGGTCATTGGTGGGCACGTTTGTGGCTAGCCTGTGGCTGATTCCCCAGTTTGGGACAACGCAAGCACTGTTGTGGATGGCGGCGGGGCTCATCATCCTCGCGGCTTGGGTGTCGCAGCGTTGGCGTCGCTTGGTGGGATTACTCCTTGTGGCCGTGTTGTTGGCATGGCGTCTCATCTATGGACCACCGAGTCTGGCGGCAGGGTGTCGTGATTGTGTAGTGCAGTCGACCATTGAATCGGCCAACAATGTCATCCAAGTTGCTACCCGCGTCGATGAAGTGGCTGGGGCACAGACGTTGCTGTTATTAAATGAAGGTTTGGCAGTACACTCCATCTACAACCAGCGCTATACCCAGAGTCAAGATGCACGTGATTTGCTCACCGGTGGTGGGCCGTGGGATTACTTTGTAGTAGCGCCGTATGTTTTACCTGACATGCAACAAGACGACATAACGAGTATGGCGTTAATCGGCGCTGCTGCAGGAACTGCGGCGAATCAATTTTTAGCAATCTATGGCGATGCCGCACAGGTCGATGCTGTCGAAATCGACCAAGCAATCGTTGATGTAGCACGGCGTGATTTTGGTATGCGTGATAGCCACGTAGCTGATGGCAACCCTAACTACCGCGTGCATGTCGCAGATGGCCGCACATGGCTGGCTGGCCAATCAACCACATACGATGTCATCGGTGTGGATGCCTATCATCAACCGTA
Source organism: Roseiflexaceae bacterium (assembly GCA_046303375.1). Classification (GTDB taxonomy): domain Bacteria; phylum Chloroflexota; class Chloroflexia; order Chloroflexales; family Roseiflexaceae; genus UBA965. The sequence goes on along the minus strand of JBKCGB010000016.1, from coordinate 4,307 downwards.
TATTCCATTCCATCTCACCACGGTTGAATTCTTTCGCGTGGTGCGTGATCATTTGACACCCAAGGGTGTAGTCGTGCTTAACGCAGGGTTAGGTGCTGACGGTGATGTGCGTCTGGCACAGACACTTGCGACCACCATGCTCGAAGTCTTTCCCAACGTGTTTGTCCTCGAAACGTCCCAATTCGGCAATTGGATGCTGGTCGGGAGTATGACGAATATCAGCGATGGTGCAGCAAATTTTGCGGCGAATTATCAACGCGTCACGCATCCCGCGTTACGCACCACCATGGCTGATGTACAGGGATTTGCATTCTTGGCACATCAACGTGGTGACCTCGTGTTGTATGATGATCATGCTCCGGTGGAACGGCTCGTCGATGAAATGATTTTTGGGGCAGTGCGCTAATTTGGCGTGTATGGAAAGGTCACCCCGTGCTCATCCAAGCGTTTGTGCAGGTGCTGTTGCCGATTGTGGTGGTGGTGAGTGTCGGGTACATCCTGAAACACTATCTGCCCATTGATACACGCTCGCTCAATCGTGTCAGTATGTATGCACTCAGCCCGGCGCTGATTTTTATTAATATCATCAAAATCCAAATCCCTGGAGTCGAGGTACTACGCATCTCGCTGGTGTCGGTGGCGGTGTGCTTTGGCTCTGGAATCCTCGCCTACCTTGTCGCACGTTGGATGCGCCAAGACGCCAAAAGTACCGCTGCGCTCTTGCTCGTCACCATGTTCATGAATTCGGGTAATTACGGTTTGCCTACTGCCCAGTTCGCCTTTGGTGACGCGGGACTGCAGCGCGCCTTGCTCTACTTTATTGCGCAAGCAATGATGGCGCAGACGCTCACCATTGCTATCGCCCAAACGGGCAACAGTGATTGGAAACAAGGACTCTGGCAGGTATTGCGCATGCCGCCCATCTACGCGGTGATTGCTGGTATCGGCTTGCGCTGGCTTGGTGTATCAGTTGATGCACCCACAGTGGTGGGCTCATTGCTGACGGGCATCGATATGATTGCACAGGCCACCTTGCCGTTTTTGTTGATGTTGCTAGGCATGCAGCTGGCGCAAAGTACTGCCATCGATGATGTGCGTCTCACTGGTGTGGGTGTGGTGATTCGTCTGATTGCTTCGCCACTGCTTGCATGGGTGATGGCTACGATACTTCAGCTTGACCCACTGGCGACGAATGTGGTGATTATCCAGGCGAGTATGCCGACGGCGGTTAATATGGTGCTCTATTCGTTAGAGTTCGACGCACGCCCTCAGTTCGTGGCTGGGACAGTTGTGATTACCACATTGTTGAGTGTGCTGACACTCACCGTGCTATTGACGGTGATGGGCGTAGGCGGGTGAGCCACAGTGCATCGCATGAAGCTATAGATCATCGACGTGCAGTCAGTGCCAGTTTTGCGGTGTTGTTGGGTGAATTGTAAAAATTGTCAATTTTATCCAAGAATCATGATAAAAAATACGGATAAGTGATACATGTATATTAAAATTGTATACTACATAGTGTAATTATCATGTTATGCTATAATACATATAGTAAGTATTATCAGTGTGATACACAATTTGATGATGCGTTGGGTATTATTTTGCATCGAGTGGTGAGGCATCGATGAACCGTAAAAATCGGTATATTGTCTATGGTATTGGGCTGTTCGTTCTAATCATCCAAGTAGTCGTGTTGGCGTGGGTGTTCATGCCGGTAAAAACCGGCGGTGTGTCTGCCTCTGCACTGATCATTAATCCTGCTGGCGGTGTCCAGACGGATGGTTCTGACGGTGTGCGCTGGGAGTTCAACCGTGCTGCGTATTCACGTGGTGACGGGGTGTTTTGGCGCAACAAGCCTTATTTTTATGATGGTGGTGATTATTCGATTGTGTTGACGGTCGGTGGTGGTGCCGGGACAGCGATTCAGTCGATTAATTCATCGACGTATACAGCGAGTCTTGGTAACACAAAATTTGACGATATTACCATTGGCAACCTGACGGGATCAGCAATCTTGTGTAGTTCCACGTCGCGGCACGCCTCACTGCTCTATCAAACGGGGTGTGGCGGTTCCACGGGGAGTGGGTCAGGCGTTATTACGTATTCCAAGACGTTGAGTGGTAAAGTCTACACGGTGGTACGCACCATTACTTATATCTATCCAGAGCAGTCATATCTCGACCAGTACGATGTGATTATCCCGGCAGGGAATACGGCAGTGGTCAAACTGTATAAGGGTGGCGACACCACCCCGGGCGGGTCAAATAGTGGTGTGGGTGCGTATTTTTCGTCACCGGTGCGTTCGATTCTGTCGATTGAAACAGGGGTAAGAGTCCTCATCGGCATGAAGGAAGTATCACGATTGACGGGGATGAGCACCTTTGAGGGTGCGGTGGAATCAGACCATCACGCCACGCCATATCAGTGGGTGAATGCCAATCAAAATTTGAACTTTCAAGCGGTAACAACAGATCACAACGTGGGCTACATGATCCAGTACAATATTGGCGACGATCCCACTACGCCGGATGCTGAAGTTGCTGCACCGGGCACCTACCGTGAAGAAAACATTAATTGGGTGGCTGAGCAGGGTGTCTCATTGGAAGCGTCATGGCAGAGTCAGTCAGTGCTCAAGGATGGACAGCTCGACCTAGCGCTTTCCAACACCTTTTCATATCAGGTGACGAATCAAGGATACCGCTTCACGTTGCCGAGCCCGTTGTATGTGACCGATTACGATGATTTCTGTGGTGGCACAACTACGGTGACGAGTGGATCAATCATCAACGTGTCGGGTGTCAAGTTGGATGGGTTTTCGAATTGTGTGATTTCCGTCAAAGTAGGACGTCCCACGGCAGGGACTGCCACGTACACGGGTGGTAATGTGTCGAATATGACGAGCGGCATGAAAAGCTTGGTCGGGTCGTCGATGATTACGTTCACGCAGCAGTCAGACACGCCGACCCCGTCAGATACACCCTCACCGACACTCACCAATACGTTGACACCATCATTGACACCATCCAAGACACCCACATTCACGCTCACATATACGCCGAGCAACACGTTTACGCGTACGCCGTCGTTTACCCGCTCGTCGACGCCGACCCGCTCAAACACCTTGACGCGCACACCGTCGTATACGCGTACATCGAGTAGGACGCGTACGCATTCACCGACGTATACGAATACGGCGACATATACGGCCACGCATACGGCGAGTCGTACACCAACGAGTACGGCCACAAATACTCCCACAGTGACGAATACATTCACCCATACGCCGAGCAATACACGGACATCGAGTCGGACACGGACGGTCTCGCCGAGTAATACGGTGTCGCCATCAATTACGTTGACACCAACCATGCTGTCAAACCAGGTTGTCAAGGCGGCTATCGGGCATGGTTACATGCTGGGGATTCAGGGCAATGGGTCGTTGGTGACATGGGGGAAGAATACCGTCGGGCAAGCATCGATACCGAGTGCGTTGCGTACCAAGCTCTTTATTGAGGTGGGTTCGAGCGTTGAGACAAGTTTTGCCATCGATGGTGAAAGTAATCTCTATGCTTGGGGTGGCAACGTGTACGGTGAGCGCAATATACCGCTGAGTGCTCAAACCAACGTCAAAGCAGTGCAAGGGGGATCACGCCATGTGCTCGCACTCAAAACAGATGGGACAGTGGTGGCGTGGGGACGTAACCAATACAATCAAGCCAGTGTCCCAGCAGGGTTGAGCGACGTGATTGCTGTTGCTGCTGGCGATGAATTTTCGCTGGCATTGACCTCTGCGGGGCAAGTGGTGGCATGGGGGCGCAATCAGTATGGGCAAGCACGGGTGCCAGTCGGCTTGCGTGACGTGATTGCGATTGCGGCGGGGTCAGATCATGCGTTGGCCTTGCGCTTTGATGGTACGGTGGTGGCGTGGGGCAACAACAGCAAAGGGCAGATTACTGGCATGAAATATGCCAACGATGTGGTGCAGGTCGGTGCGGGGCGCGAATACTCGGTCATTTTGCGTGCTGATGGCACCATTACTGCCTTTGGGAGCAACTACGTCAACAACATCAACTTCCCACGGAATCTGTCAAATGTGGTGTGGATTAGTGCCTCGTGGGTACACACAGTGGTCGGATTTCGCAATGGCACCATTCAGATTTTTGGGAGCACGGTGGACAACGAAATCTACGTATCACGCTCGCCGACGGCATCATGGAAAGTAACAATCGCCAGCCAATATCAGGCTGCTCCTGGATCACGGCTCGAACGGTTGCAACTTGCTTGGGGAAAGGAGCGAGGTTTTGTGG
>JBKCGB010000015.1:0-19369 GCA_046303375.1 Roseiflexaceae bacterium | reverse complement strand
ATCACCACTAGTGATGCCAGCAAAAAAATCGACCTCGAAGTGGAAGCACGTGGTGGAGTCAAACCCTACGGCTACACCTGGTATCAGGGGGGAGCAGGTGATACCAGCACCACTGTGGGGAGTGGCAAAAAGTTCTCACCCGTGTTGACTGCCGGGAGCTACAGCTACTGGGCACAGGTGAGTGATGCGAGCGGCAATACCGTCGATAGCACGACCATAGCGGTGATGATTGTGCCACCGCCCACTCCCACACCATCGCCAGTTGTACCGCTCAGCATCAAAAAGCAAACGGGCAATATTTCACTGGTCACCAACGATACGAGCAAACGTATCGAACTCAAAATCGAAGCCACTGGTGGACTCACTCCGTACAGCTATACCTGGTACAACGGTAGTGTGGGTGATACCAGCACGATTGTCGGCACACGTAAAGACGTCAGAGTTACAGTGGCTGCGGGCACGACCCAGTTTTGGGCACAAGTCATCGATGCGAATGGTGACAGCGTCGACTCAAGCCAAGTGAATGTGACCGTGGCAGCCCCCGCATTGCGCTGGGAGCGTGAACCCCGTGACACCGCCGTTACCTGGCGTGGCGGCAGTCAGGCCACAACCACACTCAATGCCAAAGCGCGCGGGGGCGTGGCACCGCTGACGTATAGCTGGAGCCTCGCTGGAATCCCCGTCGCAAGCGGTCCATCATTGGTGGTGACGTTTACGTCACCCACCGATACGGCACGCCTCTACAATGTGACGGTTACCGATGCGCTCGGTGCATCGTTGACGTCACGGACGGCAACCGTGATCGTCAAAGTACCCGACATCCGCATCATCGTCCAACCACGCAACCGGAATGCGCGCTGGGAGGGCAACGACGCCGTGACCACCATCAGCACACTGGCGTTGGGTGGCTACGGCACCCTGAATTACACCTGGTACACTGGATCACCTGCCGCTCCTGGCGACCAAGTGGGTAGCGGACAAGCAGCCACGATTCGTATCCCCAATGCGGTAAGTGGTGCTATCCCTGTCTTTGCAGTCATCAGTGATGCACTCGGCAATCGGATCAACACCCGTGTGGTCAACGTGCTTGTACCCGTCAAACCCACACCGAGTGCAACGCCTGTGCCGACCGCCACAATGACACCTACTACGGTACCAACAGACACCGCAATACCCACGGCCACCGATACTGCGGTACCAACTGACACCGCAGTACCCACGGCAACTGACACCGCAGTGCCCACGGCAACTGATACCGCAGTACCCACGGCAACTGACACCGCAGTACCCACCGACACCGCAGTGCCCACGGCAACTGACACCGCAGTACCTACCGATACCGCGGTACCCACGCCGACAGTCTAGCGCGATACCAGACCCCCGTCGTGGATTACACCACGGCGGGGGTTTTGTGTGTGGCTACGTGGGTATGAACATGACGCGCAGGCGACATACGCACGATGATACAAATCAGTCATCAAGCGGGTAGGAGGTTATTCAACCTTGTCACTAAATATGCGATCGCGCCATGCAAGGACTGGTTTTTCGACGAAATAATAGCTAAGTGCTGCAAGCCCAAATGCGCCCACGACATACAGGAGGGCATTGGTGCCGAGCATACCCCATGACATCGCAGGTCCTATCTCACGACTGAGGCGCAGCATGACCATCACGTGGTACAAGTAGAGCGAATAGCTGATAAAGGCGATCCACACCACCACCCGGTCAAACAGGTGCCACCCGAGCGTTTTGAGATTTTCACAGGCAGGTATCAGCAAGGCGGTACCGATGGTAATACAGGTCTGTGGTATCATCACCGCCAGCACTGGCCACCGCAGATAATCGACATAGATCATGATACCGATGGCAATCGTCATTAGCCCAGGAGCATAGCCCATTTCAGCAACATATCGGAACCAGGTTGGTCGTGACACACGAATCCACGCAATCAAAATTCCCCAGACCATCGAATCAAGCCGGATGTACATGACATATTCGATCGCTTTCCAGGCATCTTTGGGGATGCTGATCATCCACAAATAACGCCCCAAAAACGACAAAATCACGATGGTTGCCAAGACTGTGGCAATTGCAGTAACCCGTGGGAACCACTTAACAAGGACAAACAACGCCAACGGGAACAGCACGTAAAAGAGCTCTTCGGTACCGAGACTCCACCAAAACGGTATTTCCGTAGAAATATGCAATGGGTGAATCGTCCCCACAAAGAAAATACTGCGAAAGAAATCACGTACATTGTTGGGGGTAGCCACAATCCACGAGATGACTGCCGATACGTAGGCGGCAGGCAACGTGCGCAGCCAGCGTCGCACCCAAAAGCGTTTGACCACCGCAAATTGAGCGATGGATGCAATATGACGCATCAAAATGATACCGATGAGGTAGCCACTCAGCGCAAAAAAGACATTGACACCGAGCGATCCCATTGCCAAAAACCACTTGAAGAAATCACGTGTACTCGCCCATTCCGTGAATGCCAACGGCATGAAATGGGCGATGACCACGCAGATAATAGCCACCGTCCGCAGCACATCAATACCAAAACGGCGGCTTTTTTCGGGGGTCGAGTCAATACGATAATGGCGTTGTTGCCAGGCGCGCACCAGCATCAGGATGGTGACCAGATAGCGGCCAGTGCGATCAATCAACAAGGTGGTGTTTGCAAATCCGTGGGCGGCTTCTTGAGCAAAGAGCGTAGAGTACAAGAGCGAAAACGCACTAAACACCACCAAACCGACCCAATTCGCTCGCCGCAACCAGATTGCGGCAGCAATCACGACCACCCAGTAATCAAATGCAAAAATCAGCATAAACAGCCACTCTGGCAAAGAAAACCAGTGTGATTGAATACGTTTAATCGCCAGAGCATCCATCATGACGCCCAAATTTCGCACATCACCTGCCACAACCCGCGTATCACTGGTCACGCGCAGCGTGTTGGTCTCTGCGGGCATCAACAGGTGTACCACACGCCATTTTTCGGTGGTGGTTGCTTGCCACACATACGTGTCGAGGGTCAAGGTCACGGGGAGCGTATCACCAGGAGGTTGACGCCAACGCCACGATGCCAATCGCCACGGCATGTCGTGAAACCGATTCAAATTGATGCGCGTATTGCCGTCAAACCAGACACCATCGGGATCGACGCCCTGTGTGCCTTCGACAAGCAACGGATTATCGATTGCGATGGCAATACGTGTGGGTTGGTGCACAAATGCTGACCACAATCCCCACCCGCTTACCATCACAACCAGACAAAACAAACCGGTAATGAGCCATGGGGTACGACGAATTGCTAGCTGCACATCCCGCTCCGTGTTCCTTGCACACCTTCAAATCATCCATCATCAGTCATGATCAGGATAATGGCGATCACGCCACCGCAACAGTGGCACTTCCACCCAGCGATAACTCAGCCATGCTGCACCAAATGTCAACAATAGATATGCTATCACTAATGACACCAACATGGGCCACGATGTCGCCGAACCAAACTGGCGTACCAGCCACGTTTCCATCATGGTATGGTACAGGTACGCCGAATAACTGACCAATGCGATTCCCACAAACAAGCGATCAAGCGCATTCCACCCGACGGTGTGGAGATGCTCAAATGCGGGAATGAGCAGTGCGGCTCCTGCAGTAATCAGCGTATGCCCACACATCAGCGCCACATAGTACCACCGAGTCTGATCGAGCATCATCATCACACCAGCCAGCATCATGACCAGACCTGGCGCAAAGCCGATGCGGGCAAGCTGTTGAAAGAGTGTCTGATTGTGTCTTCGCACCCATTGTACCAGAACACCCCATACGAGTGAATCGAGTCGTGCATAACTCACGATTTCGCTATTGCCAACCACATCGAGTGGCAAGAACCACAGCAGAAAGAGTCGTCCCAGACCAACCAACATGGCAAAGAGCAACAGTGCACCCAAAAAGAACGACTGTGCACGCCAGCGGTGGGCGAGCACAAACAACAACAGTGGAAACAACAAGTAAAAAAGCTCTTCGGTGGCAAGACTCCACCAAAAGGTGTTTTCGGAGGAGAGGTGCCACGGGTTAAAGGTTCCCACAAAGGCAATACTCGCCAAAAATTCACCCATATGCTGTGGAGTGGCAACAAACCAGACAACGATGGCTGAGACGTAGGCGGCAGGGAGTGTACGCAACCAACGCCGCATCCAAAAGCGCACCAGCACCTGCGATTGGTGGATGACTGGCATCAGGCGCCACAGGATGCCCCCGATCAGGTAACCACTCAGCGCAAAAAAGATGTTTACACCGACAGCACCGAGATACAACGTCCAGCGAAACAGTGCAGGGGTACTCGACCATTGCGCAAAGAGGAGTGGCGTTGTATGTGCAAACACCACACACAGGACCGCAATCGCACGCATGACATCGAGTCCGAGGCGCCGCCCGTGGGTCGGCATTGCAGTTGGGTGCCAGTACCGATCACGCCACGCAAGCACACAGATCAACAGGGTGCTGAGATAACGACCCGTGGTATCAAGCCACAAGGTGGGGTTTTGCATGCCGGTGCGACTCTCGACCCACACTAGCGCCGCATAGACGCTCATCACTGCCGCACCGGCGACCACTCCCCACCAGCGTCCACGCCAGAGCCACCACAACAGGGCCACACACGGGAGCCACACATCTACGGCCCACGCCGGAGTAAACCAGGGTGGCGGGGCGAGTGCGGTGATTTTGGGGCCAGTGATAAATGGACCCAAATCACGCCGGTCACCATCCACGCGCATCGTCGTACTCTGGAGCATGAGTTGCGTGGTGCCTGTAGGCAAGAGCACATAGACACGCCGCCACACGGGTGCCGTGGTCGTCACTGCCAGCGTATGCGTGGCAGAGGTCAGGGTGACCTGCAAAGCATCACCAGACTGTTGGCGCCACATCCACGTCACTCGGCGCCACGGCAGGGCGGCGAATGCGGTCGTACGCATTCGTGCATCTCCGTTTGACCAGGCACCATCACCTTCGGGTCCCCAGATACCCACAACGTGCGGTGCGGTGAGGGGCAACGAGACGGCAGGTGGCATCGTCACCAGGGCATACCAGATCCACAATCCCGTGGCCAGCACGAGCGTACCCATCAAGCTAGTGGGGAGCAGTCGACGCATGGTACTCCTTAGTGGTGTGGGTCGGGCATGTGCGTATCACGCCATGCCAAGACGGGTTGCTCAACCAAGCGGTAGCTCAGCCACGACGCACCAAGAGTGAGGACACTATAGACGACAAACAACACGCCCATCTCGGCCATCGTCTGTGCCACACCGAATTGCCGCTCCAAAAACGTCACAAAAATATCGTGATAGAGATACATCGAATAACTAATTGCAGCAATCCAGATCACGCTGCGGTCGAGCCAGCGCATCCCACTGCCCCGCAACGTTTCTACTGCGGGAATAATCAATGCGGCCCCAATCCCGATAAATGTGTGCCCGAACCCGACAGCCCACGGCATCCAACGCAATTTATCGAGCAAAAGCATGAATCCCACCCACAACAGCACCATGCCTGGAGCGTAGCCGATGGTATTCAGTCTGGCAAACCATGTAGGGCGTTTGACCCGGATCCACGCTACAATGGCACCAAACACCATTGGATCAAGCCGCACATACGGAATCAGTTCAACACTGCCCATCGCCAAGGGGTCGAGTTGGCTCAACCAGCCAAAGCGTGCCCCCACACTCAGCAGTGCAATGCACCCCAGCGTCAAGCCAAACGCCCAATGCCGCCACCCAAGACGCACCCAAAGCAACAACAGGAGCGGGAATACTAAGTAGAAGTATTCTTCGGAGGCCAGGCTCCACCACACACGCATTTCATCGCTATGGTAGTACGGGGTCAACGATGATACAAACGTGATACGCATGAAAAAGTCGAGCCAATTTTGCGGAGTAGCAAGCACGATGGCGACTGCCGCAGAGACGTAGGCAGCAGGCAACGTGCGCAACCAGCGCCGCATCCAGAAGCGTTTGACGAGCGACATATCGGTGAGCGGTGGGATCATGCGTAACAGAATGACACCGATCAGATAGCCACTCAGCGCAAAAAAAATGTCGACACCCAACGCACCAATGTAGCGTTCCCAGCGTACAAAGTCTTTATTCAGGACCCACGGGTCAATGACGAGTGGCGTGAAATGGGTGATGGCCACACACAGTACCGCAATTGCACGAAACACGTCGAGCCCGAAGCGTCGCCCGGGAGGAATGCCACTAAACTCGGGGCGACGCTGTTGCAACCATGCCCAGACCAGCATCACACCACAGAGTGCATAGCGACTCCCACGGTCGACGAGCAGCGACGCTTGGGCAAACCCGACCCGCGTTTCGAGCCAAAGCGTCGCCACATGGATTGTGGCAAATGCGAGTAGCGCACCAGCACCGAGCAACCGCCCACGCCAGAGCCAGAGGGCGGCCACACCCAAGGGGAGTACATAGTCGAAGACCACCAATGGCCACCACCACCACGCCACATCAATGCGTTTCATGGTGAGATAGGTCAGCATCACCCCCAACTGACGCGTGTCGCCTGCCACCTGCAACGTGGGGCTCTGGATACTAAGTGGAGTATGGGTGAATGACGCAGGGAGCAAGAGTTGCACACGCCGCCACTGCAACGTGGTCGCCGTCTGCCATGTGTGCGCGCCGATGCCCAATGTCACGGGCAACGCATCACCAGGCGCCTGCCGCCAACGCCACGCCATGATACGCCAGGGCGTATCAATGAAACGATCGCTGGCAATCTGTGCATCACCCGTAAACCAGACCCCCTCGTCATCACGTCCTTGCGCCCCTTGCACCCCTCTGGGATCCGCAATATCCACGGATACCGTTGCTGGTTGCACTGCAAACGCAACTGCGATACCCAGCGCTGCAATGACCACAATTACGCCGTACCAGATTGCTGAAACAACGTTCTGCATGAATACCCTATTCTGGCGTCACATATGCAGCAGTAATCCCACCATCCACGGTAAATGTTGCCCCCGTGGTAAACGATGATTCATCCGATGCCAAAAAGAGTGCCGCCTTGGCGATTTCATGCGCCTCACCAAATCTCCCCATGGGGATATGCACCAAACGACGCTGTTTTTTTGCATCCGTATCAAGGAATTTCATCAACAGCTCGGTACGCAGCGGGCCTGGGCAAATCGCATTGACGCGGATATTCTGCCGTGCATGGACCACGGCCAATTCACGGGTCATGGCCAGCACACCGCCTTTGGATGCAGTATAGGCAATTTGTGGCGTCGCCGCACCAAGTAATGCGACAAATGAGGCCGTATTGATAATCGAACCACCACCTGCACGCAACAAGGCGGGAATACCGTATTTACATCCAAAAAAGACCCCTTTGAGGTTAATGTTCATGGTCAAATCCCAGACATCCTCGTCGGTGGTCATGGCGTTGTCGTCTTGACTATGCATGATGCCTGCATTATTGAACAAGACATGCAATGCCCCAAAGGTTGCTTCGGTTTGCGCAATCATGGCAGCGCTATCAGCCGCCTTGGCCACATCAGCTTGAATGGCCACAGCCTGGGACGCACCGATTTCGGCGACGACGGCCTCAGCCGCGGCTCGATTGATGTCGACCACGGCCACTTTGGCGCCTTCACGGGCAAAGAGCAGTGCTGTTTCACGCCCGATTCCTTGACCTGCCCCCGTAATCAGGGCGACTTTATGTGCCAGACGCATCTTCGTATTCTCCTCTGCTCTGCATGTATCCGTGTTGTTTATGCGCGTTCAAAGTACCGCGCACGCTCCCAGCTGGTAACCACCGCATCAAAGGCTTCTTGTTCGGATTGCGCAAAACGCAGTATATGCGCATGCACATCACTCCCCAACGTGCGTTGCGCAACGTCGCTTTTCGCAAAGCGCGTAATCGCCTTGCGCAACGTGGCAGGAATTTGTGGCAAATTGCGCGCCGCATAGATGTCACCCTCAAACATGTCACCTGGCTCAATCCGCTCGCGGATGCCTTCGAGTCCGGCAGCAATCCCTGCCGCATAGGCGATATACGGGTTCGCATCAGCACCGGGGATGCGACATTCGATGCGGAGTGAGGCATTGTGCCCCACCACACGGAAGCCAGCAGTGCGGTTGTCGTAGCTCCATGCGATGGCAGTCGGTGCCCACGAGCGTGATTGATAGCGCTTGTATGAGGTGGGGTACGGTGCAAAGCAGATGGCAAAATCGGCCGCATAGCGCAACCAGCCACCCAAAAACCAACGAAATTCGTTGGACGTATAGAGCGCCCCACACGGTTGATCCCCCGCAAAGACGGCACGACCATCTAAGGTGCGCAAGCTCATATGGATGTGTGCCGACGAGCCCGTGTGTTTTTCGTGCCATTTGGCCATAAAGGTGACACTTTTGCCCATGCTGTCAGCGATTTCTTTGGCAGCATGTTTGTAGATGACATTGGCATCACACTGCGTCAGCACCGGTCCATAGCGTAAGTTGATTTCTTGCTGGCCTATCCCGGCTTCCCCCTTACTGGCCTCTACCGGAATCCCACTCGCATCCAGCGCGCGCCGAATAGCGCCAATCACGGGCTCTTCACGGGTGCCCTGGAGGATGTGGTAGTCTTCGTTGTAGTAGCCTGCCGGCTTGAGATCGTGGTAGTGCTTGGCATGGGCTTGTGCATATGAATCATCAAACAGATAGAGCTCGATTTCGCTCCCACCAAAGACCTGATACCCCATGGCAGCAGCGGCATCAATCTGGGTACGCAGGATTTGGCGGGGTGACACATCGATGGGGTGGTGACCATCTCGGTACAGGTCACACAGCACCATAGCAGTACTGGGCAGCCACGCAGCCACACGCAATGTGCTCATATCGGGCACGGCATGCATGTCGCCGTAGCCGCGCTCCCACGTGGCAAAGGCATAGCCAGATACCACATCCATTTCCATGTCACTTGCGAGCAAATAGTCGCACGCATGCATCCCGTCTGCTAGGACAGTTTCTACAAAATGCCGCCCAGTGACCCGTTTGCCCATCAGACGACCATACAAATCAGGAAAGACGACCAAGACGGTGTCTATTTCGCCACGAGTAACTCGCGCACGTAATTCTTCAGGGGATATCGTCATTGTACCCTCCTCATCGGTTTGAACACATCGTACCCGTTCTCAGATACTTCCCATTCTACTACATGCCATACCATACAAAGCACCCGAGCAACGGGAAAGCCCACTGCTCGGGTGTGTTTGAATGAGGTGTAAGTCTATTTATTCGAGAAAGCTGCGCAAGCCACGCGCCACACCCGGATGGCGCAATTTGCGCAACGCTTCGCCTTCGATTTGGCGCGTACGTTCACGCGTGATATTGAATTCGCGACCGACTTCTTCGAGGGTGCGGGCACGCCCATCTACCAGTCCATACCGGAGCTGGATGATGCGGCGCTCGCGCTCTGGTAAGCGGGTGAGTGCCTCACCGAGCCGTTCGCTGAGCAAGGTGTGTGTCGCCGACTCTGCCGGCGTCATGCCGTGGTAATCTTCGATGAAATCGGCCAAGTTGGCGTCACCATCACTGCCCACCGGTGTTTCGAGCGACAGAGTCTGCCGCGATGCATCGAGGATACGCCGTACTTTGTCGCTGGGCATGTTGAGTGCATCCGCAATGTCGTCGGGGGTCGCATCGCGCCCCGTCTCTTGCTGGATGCGTGAGGCCATGCGCATCAGCCGATTGATGGTCTCACCCACATGCACTGGCAGACGAATGGTGCGGCTCTGGTCGGCTACTGCCCGCGTAATCGCTTGGCGAATCCACCATGTCGCATACGTCGAAAACTTGAAGCCACGGCGATGATCAAACTTCTCCGTAGCACGCATCAAGCCAATGCTGCCCTCTTGGATGAGGTCGAGCATTGACATGCCACGACCGAGGTATTTTTTGGCGTTGGAAACAACCAAACGCAAATTCGCAGAGATGAGCTGCTCACGTGCATCACGCCCTTTGAGGATGACGCTACGCAACCATACCGCACTTGGAAAGGTCTCAGGCTGGCGCTTGGCCGTCGCAAACACCGATACCGAAACGTCTGCGCTGACCAGCACACGTAAACTATCAAGCAAGTCGCGGTTTTGCAGATCAGTCAGATAAGTTACCACATCAACAAGGTCGGGAGTCTGTGGCTGATTAATCGATTTATTGACACAGTGCGTCACAATTAACCGGTACATTGACACATCATGCGTCCCACCAGCGATACGATTACATGCTTCGACACACATCAACCCCGCAACCATGGTCGTGCGTGTCCCCTCGGGTAATGACTTGAGATGGTACCCGTACGCGCCATCAACACTCATCACCAGCGCACGCGCATCATCATGCAGTGCGAGATCCCATGTACTGTGCCCACGCAAGCGCTCGAGATAGGCGCGGGTTGCCTGCCATACCAGTGCTACTACATCAGTGATTTGGCTGGCCAACTGGAACATGCGCTCGTGCGTGCAGTCGAATCGGGTCTTGCCGAGTACTAACTGCTCGACGAGTAACCCCAGCTCAATTTGATAGGCGAGATTGATTTCTTCGACAATCGACTTGAGCCGATCAATGCGACCAATGTCGCGTAAATACAAACGCACCGAATCGTCGACATCACTATCGTCTGTAGTAACAACTTCGAGTTCGATGCGGTGGAGCTCGTTATAGTCTTCATCTATAACATCGATATCGTGGAAATCATCAGAACCATCAAGTGCACGATTCACCAGATATTTGCTTGTGGAATGTGATTCTGTATGTGAATGCGTGGCATCAACGCGTGAAGAACTGAGCTGGGGTGGAGTATTTGGCTTATCCACGCGACACCAACTTTCTATCGCCAATGATTCGCCTAACCATGCGTAAATATACCATATGTTGTGTGATTTTGCAATATTTTTACCCATATTTAGTATGTTTTTTGCTGAAAAAAGTATGCAATAATACGTATGAAATTATCAGTGTTTTTTCATGAAATGGAAAACCCATGCATATTGTCGTTATCGGTGGTGCCAGCACATACACACCCGAACTCATCGACGGGCTCATCGTACGTGCCAATGATTTGGGGGTCACCAAAGTTACCCTCGTCGACCCTAATCACGAGCGCCTCGCAATTGTGGGCGCCTTTGCACAACGCATGGTTGCGCATCAACATGCCCCATTTGTAGTCGAACTCGCCCATGATCGGCAAGCGGCGCTGATGCAAGCACCTGATTTTGTTGTCACGCAACTCCGTGTGGGTGGGCAGCATGCCCGACATCACGACGAATCGCTGGGACGGCGCCATGGACTTATTGGCCAAGAAACCACCGGCGTTGGTGGGTTTGTCAAGGCGCTACGGACCGTACCAGTCATGTTGGCGATTGCCGCCGATATTGCTCGCTATGCACCACACGCCACGCTGGTCAACTTTACCAATCCCGCAGGAATCGTGACTGAGGCGCTCGCACGGCATAGCAGCATTCGCAGTGTGGGGCTGTGCAACAACGCCATGACTGCCCAGCGGAGCATTGCCAACGCACTCCAGGTTGACCCGTTATCCGTGCGCATCGAACAAGTCGGGCTCAACCACCTCAACTGGATTCGCCGTGTCTGGGTGGATGATCAGGACGTAACCGACAACGTGCTTCAGCTGAGTATCGACGAGCTCACGCGTCACCCCAATCCGTTGCATATCCCCCCACGCATGATTCAGCTCCTGCATGCCATCCCCAGCGGGTATCTCGACTATTTCTACATGACGGCTGCACATGTCGATCATCAACGGCAAAGTCCGACCCGTGCGGAAGTCGTGATGGACGTGGAGCGACGCTTGCTCGAGCGTTATGCTGATGTACACCTCTGCGAAAAACCACCCGAGCTGATGGAACGCGGTGGTGCATACTACTCGACCGCGGCCGCCGCATTGATTTGCTCACTGCATCTCGGTGATGGAGCCACCCATGTCGTCAATGTACGCAATCAACAGTCGCTCCCCGATTTGCCGGCAGATGTCGTTGTCGAAGTCCCCAGCCGTGTCACTCGTCAGGGGATTATGCCATTGGCTCATACACCACTTGCCCCAGAGATGCACGGGCTTGCAGCACACGTCAAAGCATACGAGCTCCTCACCATTGAAGCGGCACTCACTGGCAACCACGAAAGTGCTATGCGTGCACTGCTCAGCAACCCGCTTGGACCGGATGCACGCAACGTTGAGCGCGTTTGGCATGATATTCTCGAAACAAACGCACCTTGGTTGCCACAATTCGATACCCCACGCTAGGAACTCGTTATGGCAGATTGGTTCATTGGCAGTGCAAGCAAATTACTCGACGACACTCCCGTATCACGGTGGGTGCACACAATCGGATTCCGCAGCGAACATGCGCTACTGGCGCTGGTTGTCTGCGATATTGACGATGTCAGTCGTATTGATCGGCAGTCTGTCAGCATGCACATCAATCTACATCCCATCGAAGCAGTCGATGTCGTGTTGGTGGCAAGTGGTGTACACGGTGCACTCAGCTGGGATACACTCGATGCCGATGCACAACACGTAGTCGTGCACCGCATGGTTGATTGCATCATCGATGCCCTCACCTTTGGCTGTCCGGCCATGATGCGTGTCACCCCCAACGCCATCCAATGGCGCAAATTTGATGATCACCCAATTGGCACACTCACCCGGCACACTGCGCCCATCGACCCTGCCATACGGCACACGCTGACGCAGCAGTGTGGTGACCCGGTAGTGGTGACCACGAGTAGTATGCCGGTCAGCGATTACTCTATCGTGGACACACTTGCCAGCGCACAGGCACAACCCGTCACCCACGTCAGTTGGCAACGCCACGCGCAACACTGGCAGGTGACAGTGGATGACACCACCATTGTCATCACCGACGGGCAACTCCCATCATCACCAGCGCATGCCACATGGTGCCTGAGCACGGCACCCACACAGTATGTGGTGGTGGATGCGGCGCTAGCACATGCACTTGCAGGTCTGCCATGAACACGTCTCGTTGTACCTGGTGTGGCGATGACCCACTCTACTGTGACTACCACGACCACGAGTGGGGCGTACCACTACACCACGAACACGGCTGGTACGAACGTATCGTGCTCGAGACCATGCAGGCCGGGTTGAGTTGGATTACGGTGTTGCGCAAACGTGCACATTATCGAGCCGTCTGCCACAATTTTGATCCTCACGTGGTGGCGAATTATACGCCTGACGATGTAGCAAAACTCGTCAATGACCCTGGCATTATTCGCAACCGCGCCAAAATCACAGCCATGATTCGCAATGCGCATGCCTTTCTCGAGCTCCAGCAGAAATATGGCAGCGTGGATGCGTTTTTCTGGGGATTCGTCGATGGAGTCCCCCTACAGCCGCGCCGACAACAGCATGCCGACATTCCAGCAGTGACACCACTTGCGCAGCAGATGGCACATGTACTGCGCACGCACGGATTCACGTTTGTAGGGCCCACGATGTGTTACGCCTTGATGCAGGCTACCGGGCTCATCAACGACCACGTGGTGACCTGCCATCGGTTTGAGGCATTGTACCGATGAGTGATGCGGCGGTGCGGGTCCTCCCCAACGGGCATATCCTAGTGGACACCCAGCATGTCGATGCTCGTACCATCGTGCGTGCGCTACACGCATTCAGCATGATTGAGGCCTACACAGGGCGTTTTGTGCGCTGTCGGCTACATCGCACATCGTTGTGGGGGGCGGCAGCCAGTGGGTATACGAGCACGCAGATCATCACCTATTTGCATGACGTGAGCGGTACACCACTCGACCCTGTCGTGGTGCGCACCATTCACACGTTGATGCAACGCTGGGGGCAAATCATGCTCATCGGCGCAGCGCACACACCGCTCCTGGTTGTCAACGACGATGCACTCCGTGAACGACTGCGCCACATCCCTGCGCTGGCCACATTTTTGCGTGACCCGAGTCCCGACGGTTGGCGGATTGATGGGTTCCAACGTGGCGCACTAGCCCAGGCCCTGTGGCGTATGGGGTGGCCACTCGATGACCGTGCGGAAGTGGTGGATGGGCAGGAATTTGTCTGTCAGTGGAGCACCCAAATCACCTTGCGCCCATATCAAACAGACGCAATTACGGCATGCTTGGCATACACGCATGGCGTGGTATCGTTGCCACCCGGGAGTGGCAAAACGTTTATCGGCGTAGGGTTGTTGGCACACATCCAACGCCACACCCTGATTATCACCACCAGCCGGGCGGCAGCCAACCAATGGCGCGACAGCGTATTACAGGCCACCACCTGTCAGCCACACCATGTCGCCATCTATCGTGGTACACACGCCACCTTGGCGCCCATTACGATCACCACATACCAACAACTTGTGGCACGGACAGCCTTGTGTCATGCGGCTGACTGGGGATTAATTGTGTATGATGAAGTACATACGCTGCCGGCGCCGGTCTTTCGCACAACTGCAGCACTGAGCACACGCCGACGCTACGGCTTGAGTGCAACACTCATTCGTGAGGATGGACGGATTGGCGACGTCTACAGTCTGGTGGGACCACAACGCTATACGCTACCGTGGCGCACCCTCGAAGCACAAGGCTTTATTGCGCCAGCCAGTTGTATCGAAGTACGTGTCGCCATGAGCCGCAGTGAACGTGAGGCCTACTTACAGGCACTCCCACGCCATCAGGGGCAACAGGCAGCCTGTATTGCGGGCAAATATGCAGTGGTCATACGTATCGCCGAGCGACATGCGGGCCAAGCCATACTGGTGATTGGGCACTATTTGGCACAACTGCACACGTTGGCCACACAGACGGGATGGCCGCTGATTACTGGCGATACGCCACACGCACAGCGTGATGCGTACTATGCGGCATTCCGTGCAGGGCAGATTGCACAGTTGATTGTGTCACGGGTCGGCAATCAGGCCATTGACCTGCCAAGTGCGAGTGTGTTAATCCAAGTGTCAGGGAGTTTTGGGTCGCGCCAAGAAGAAGCACAGCGCCTCGGGCGTATTTTGCGCCCCAAAGGACCAGACCACGTGGCCGTGTTTTATACACTCGTCAGTGCACAAAGCCGCGAAGTCGATGATGCCTGGCAACGACAGCGCTTTTTGGTAGCACAGGGGTATCGCTATCAGCATCTCGACGAAGGAGACATATGAGTTCATCCGTATCAATCTGGGATACACTGCGCACACTATTCACGCCGCGCCGACTCATCGGCCTGAGCATACTCGCCACACTGATGGGAGCCGGTCTGTGGTGGCTTCATCAATACATTGACCTGACCCCTGCCGGCGTACGTGCCCTGATTGCGCCACTTGGACAATGGGGGGCAATCGGCTTGACGCTCTTTATTGCCATCATTTTGGTGGTACCCGTAGTACCCGCCACCATCGCGCAGATCGGCGCTGGATTGCTCTACGGACCCTGGCTGGGATTCATGGTGGTCATGATAGGCGACATCATCGGCGCCATGATCGGGTTTGTGATCGCACGCCGCTGGGGGCGACACAATCCACTGTTTGACCGCTTATCAGCCACTGAGCAAGCAGCCTTTAATACGCTCTGCCAGCAAATGACCCCCATTCGCATTTTGCTGCTGCGGGTCTTGCCAGGCCCCGCCTATACAATGGTGTCGCTCGCAGCCGGGTGTAGCCCCATGCCGTGGTGGCGCTACATACTCGCATCCATACTCGGGGTCACACCTGCGTTGGTCTTGTTGACAATCGCTGGCGACATCAGCACCACACAACCACTGGTTGCCACCCTGTTGGGCATCGGATTTGTTGGGTTGATGGTTGTGTTAAATAAAATCGCACAGAAATATAACAATTCCTTATAATAGACAGTGCATACTGTTCACAGAGGGAGAAACGCGTGGTCATCATTGATGCAGCTCGAATTCATTCACACTTTGTCACCCACTTTGGTCACGCACCACAGTTGATTGTTCGTGCTCCTGGTCGTGTCAATCTGATTGGCGAGCATACCGACTATAATGCGGGTTTTGTCTTGCCTGCGGCCATTGATCGTGCCACCTTTATTGCGGCATCGCCACGTACCGACCGCCGTGTGTGCGTCTTTGCGGCTGACCTCAACGAAAGCGATGAATTCGCCATCGACCAAATCGAGCGGAGCGGATTGCGCCCATGGAGCAACTACATTCGTGGCATGGTGCGTGCGCTGCAAGCAGCCGGTCACGTCATTGATGGTGCCGACATGGTGGTTTCGAGCAGTGTGCCACGTGGCGCGGGACTTTCGTCGTCAGCAGCCCTCGAAGTTGCAACAGGGTATGTGTTTCAGCTCTTTTACAACCTCAACATTCTGGGCGAAGAGTTGGCACTCATGGCACAAGCCACCGAAAACACGTTTGTAGGGGTCAACTGTGGCATCATGGACCAATTTATTGTGACGCTAGGCAAAGCCAATCACGCCCTGTTGATTGATTGCCGCGACCTGAGTTACCAAGAAGTCCCCATGCCGACCAAAGCCGCAGTGGTCATCTGTGACAGCCATATCGAACGCAGCTTGGCGGCATCTGCGTACAATCAGCGCCGTGCTGAATGTGAACACGCTGTCGAGCTGCTCAAACCGGTGATACCAGGCATCAAAGCGTTGCGCGATGTCAGCAGCACCCAACTCGAACAACACGGTCACCTACTCTCTGCAGTGGTGTTGCAACGTGCCCGTCACGTGGTCAGTGAAAATGAGCGCGTGATTGCAAGTGTGCAGGCGTTGTCTCAGGGAGATATTGCTGAGTTTGGTCGGCTGATGAATGCCTCGCACGCCAGCCTACGTGACGATTATGCGGTGAGTATCCCCGAAATGGATGCACTCGTGGCTGCCGCACAACGGGTCAGTGGCTGTTACGGGTCACGCCTGACTGGAGCTGGTTTTGGTGGGTGTACGGTCAGTCTCGTTGACACTGATGCCGTCGAACGATTCCGCCACGAAGTGGCTGCCGCCTATTTGGCGAGTACCGGCAAAAGTGCCACTATTTATGTGACCCATGCCGCTGACGGCGTCAGTCGCATTCGGCCAGATTCCGCCTAAGAAACGAGGTTTACATGCCGACTATCCTGCTCGTGGAAGATGACGCCACACTCGCCGAAACACTGCGGTACAACCTCGAACGTGAGGGGTATGCGGTCATCAGTGCGAGTGACGGGGTGACTGCACTCGAATACGCACGACAACGCCAGCCTGACATTGTGGTATTGGATGTAATGTTGCCCCGCCTCGACGGATTTTCGGTATGTCGCATGCTCCGCAAAGAAAGCGCCATGCCCATCATCATGCTCACCGCGCGCCAAGACGAAGTCGACCGCATTGCAGGGCTCGAGCTCGGCGCCGACGATTATCTCACCAAACCATTTAGTGTGGGTGAGTTGCTGGCACGTATCCGCGCCATTCTGCGCCGTAGCGATCGCTCTGCGAGCACCGTTGAGCGCGATATTCTGCATATTGGCGTCATTAAACTCGATGTCGGTTCGCGGCGAATCTGGCGTGACGACACCGAAATCCAACTGTCGCAGAAAGAGTTCGACCTGCTGGCATGTCTGATGCGCAACCGCGGGTTGGCGCTCTCACGTGACGTGTTGCTCGAACGCGTCTGGGGCTTCGACTATGTGGGTGATGGGCGCACGGTCGACGTGCATATCCGTTGGCTCCGCGAAAAGGTTGAACAAGACCCGAGTAACCCGGTCTACTTACAAACAGTACGTGGTATTGGCTACCGTTTCGACGTCCCCAACAACTAAGCGAATGGGTGTTGCATGCTCTTTGACCTGCTCATTCCATGGATTATTGCAGGCGCATCGATTACGTGGCTGGTGGTGATGTGGCAACATCGACCACCCATGCCCCGAGTCACCCTGCCGGTGCACACCGCACCAGAGCCCGCCCAAAACCCTGCCGAAGTGGTCGTCGAGGCCATTGACGTGGGGGTGCTGTTTGTGCGCCACGACGGTGTCATTTTGATGCATAATCCGGCCGCCACTGCACTGTTGCAACTCCCCGAAAGCGCAATCGGGCGCACCATCATCAGTGTGGTGCGCGATCACCAGTTCGACGAATTCGTGCGCGCGGTGGCATATCACTGCGAAGCAGATGAAATGCTCTTGCCCCAACGCAACCCGGCCCGCACACTGCGCATCAACGCGCGCCCCATTATTCAACCCACCAACGACGTCGTCGTGATTGTGGTGGTGCGCGATGTGACCCAACTCAGCCAACTCGAGCGGGCGCGCCGCGACATGGTGGCCAGTGTATCGCACGAGCTACGTACGCCCCTCGCAGCGCTCAAACTGTTGAGTGAAACGATTGCCACGAATCCGCCACCCGACATCGTACAACGGATGGCGGGGCGTATTTCGGACGAAGTCGACACGTTGATTCGTCTGGTCAATGACCTACACGATTTGTCACAAATCGAAGCCGGGCGCATCGCACTGCAAATGGCTGATACACCACCTGCTCAGTTGCTTTGGCGCGCACGAGAACGCATACAACCACAAGCAGATGCACACCATATTACCATCCAGGTGGACATCCCCGCCCAGCTCCCCCAGATCCTCGTGGATGTGGGACGCATCGATCAGGTGCTGCTTAATTTGCTCCACAATGCGGTGAAATACACCCCCGATAATGGGTACATAACCATTAGCGCGGCTCCCGTCCAGATTCCGAGTAGCGTACAGCTCCCCGATGGCATCCCCCACGATCACCCGAGTGGCGCATGGCTCATCATCAGCGTCAGCGATACCGGTGTGGGCATCCCCGCCGAACATCTCCCACGTATTTTTGAGCGATTTTACAAAGTCGACCAAGCCCGCACCCGTGGCTCAGGTACCGGGCTCGGTCTGGCCATCGCACGCCACCTCGTCGAAGGGCACGGCGGACGCATCTGGGTCACCAGCACCGTCGGCGTGGGTACAACGTTTTGTTGCACGTTACCGACGGCGGATTGACGCATCACAGCGTTCGCACGCCGCCGTCATGGCATCAGCAACCGCATCAATCCTCACTTTTCCGTCACAGCATTAGCAACCACACCAATCCTCACCCTGCCGTCATGGCATCGACGCTCTGCGTCGGTGCCATCTTCTCCTCAGATAACCCCATTATTCCTGCCTTGACGAAAAGATGCCACGGCGCTGCGCACCATGGCATGACGTTAGGGGGGCGTGTGTCAGACGCCACGCCATCTCCTCGTGCCGCAGTAGACCTCAGTGCGCTCGCACGGCTGACCGTGCACGCATGAGTCACCCCCCCTAGCGTTCCCACCTCCGCTCGGATGCACAGCCGACGAG
>JBKCGB010000014.1:0-3201 GCA_046303375.1 Roseiflexaceae bacterium | reverse complement strand
CCGTCGCAGGTGGCGTGCGACGGGGGCGAATGATTTTCAACGATTTCAACGATGTTATGTTCGATTTTTCAATGGATGTTTTCTCAACCCGTACGTATTCTCAAACCACCACTGGTATTGTTATGGAGCGGTTTTTTTGGCGTCAGCTTTGGCCTTGCGGGCAGCAGCACGGTCAGCGGCTTTCTTGGCTTTCTGGCTGGCTTTGAGACCACGCTCCAAGTTTAGGAACAGCTGATCCACGAATGCTTCCACCTCTTCACGTGTCATCTCGCTCACCGGCTTGTTGGGCTTGACATAGATGCGTCCGCCATCGGGTTGAGTGGTGTCTGAATTCGACATGTTACGCTCCTTTTGCTGCGCGCGTACTCGTCTGCTCAAGTACATTTATACTATATCACTACTACGTCACTATGTAAATACTCTATTTGTTAGTTTTTCATTAGAGCGCAAAGGTGTGATTCCATATCACGCCGGCACCGGTCAACGAATCTGTGGCGGCGCAGGATGCGACCTTGGACGCTGGGAGGAGCCGCAGGGTTGCAGCCTAGGGTGTGGACCTGATTTTGACGGTATGGCAGTGCAATGGTAGGATAGGGCGACAATGTAATGCAACGGAGGCCTTTGCGATGAAGTTACACGAATACCAGGCACGTGATATTTGTGCCAAGTACGGCATCCCCGTCACTGGTGGTGGCGTAGCCATTACCCCGGCCGAGGTGCGTGCAATTGCCACACACATCAACGCGCCCGTGGTCGTCAAGGCGCAGGTGTTTGTGGGTGGGCGCGGTAAAGCGGGTGGCGTCAAGCTGGCCAAGACCCCGGCTGAGGCCGAACTGGTGGGGAGTCAGATTTTGGGCATGGACATCAAGGGGCTGACGGTGGAAAAGGTGCTGGTGGCCGAAGCCATCACATACGAGCGCGAAATCTACCTGGGCGTCATCATGGATCGTGCCAGCAAGCAGATTGTACTGATGGCATCCGCCGAAGGTGGCGTCGAAATCGAAGAAGTCGCCAAGACTAACCCTGACGCCATCAAAAAAGTGGCCGCCCACCCTACCATGGGGTTGCTCGACTTCCAGGCGCGTGAGCTGGCCTTTGGGATTGGCTTGAGCGATGGCAAGCAGGTACGCCAATTCGCCAGCATCGCCAGCGCTCTCTACAAGATTTACATGGAGACAGATGCCTCGCTGGCCGAAATCAATCCGCTGGTGGTCAAAGCTGACGGTAGCCTGCAAGCGCTCGACTCCAAGATTGTCATCGACGACAGCGCACTCTTTCGCCATGCCGACCTCGAAGCGATGCGCGACAGCTCGGACGAGCCCCTCGCCGAGCAACAAGCCCGCGAAGCCGGCATCACCTTTATCAAGCTCGATGGCGACATCGGCTGTATGGTCAACGGCGCTGGCTTGGCGATGGCGACCATGGACGTGGTGAATTTGTACGGTGGCCAGCCCGCCAACTTCCTCGACGTGGGTGGCGGCGCCGGCAAAGACAAGGTCAAGGCTGCCTTGCAGATTATTTTGTCTGATAAAAATGTCAAGGCCGTGTTGTTCAACATCTTTGGTGGGATTACGCGTGTCGACGAAGTGGCTCGTGGGATTATCGCCGCCCTCGCAGAAGTCAACACCGACGTACCCATGGTGGCGCGCTTGGTCGGCACCAACGAAGTCGAGGGGCGCAAGCTGCTCGAGAACTCCGTGCTGATCCCGGCGGCCACACTGGCTGATGGTGCCCAAAAGGCCGTGGCAGCCGCCAAGGAATACGCCGCCCGCAAGGCGTAAAAGGATAGATGAATGCCCGCGCAGATATAGTGTCTGCGCGGGCATTCGTATTTTTCTACCATCATAATAATTCAGCGAGTAGAATGTTTTTCGAAAAATAACGTATTGTTAATCCATCCTTGCTATGGTTGTACCATCATGTATAACAAGGAGCTCGGTATGGTCAGACATATTCCTATTCCTACAACCTACAACATACGAGACCTCGGCGGGCTCCCCACGCAGACCGGACAAACGACATCGTACAATGTATTTTGGCGCGGTGATTCACCACACAATGTGCCGGCAGAGGCACGAGATCTCCTGTTGCAGCACCAAATGACGACGGTAATTGATATGCGCCAAGCAGATGAATGTGAGAAATATCCAAGCCCATTTGTCCACGATTCAATGATTCACTACGTCCATATTCCACTGCTGACTGGGCGTGGTGATGCGCTCGCAATCGCCACCTTGCGAGATTTTTATGTGCATATTGTGGATACGCGCAAATCAGCACTTGCGGCCGTACTAGCAACATGCGCCACTGCTCCAGCAGGAGTGTACTTTCATTGTCAACTTGGAAAAGACCGCACTGGCATTATTAGTGCGTTGTTGTTGCTACTTTCTGGGGTGCCAGAAGCTAGCGTAATCGACGATTATGCAGCGACTACAATACTATTACATCCATTGGTAACACAATTAATGAGCACCCGACCAGCACATCTGTCTACACAGGAATTTGCGGAGCTGTTGTCATCCCATCCTGACACCATGCATCATCTCATCACACACATGTCTACGAAGTATGGCGATATACGGGGGTATATGGCAAGTACCGGGCTTGCCTCAGTACACATCGATATGCTAACGTCCAAGTTACACTAGCACCGATATAATCATCTGCTAATTAATTTACAACAGTCGATAACACTACATTGATAAATATGCGACAGGAATTAAAAGAATTCTCCCATACACTTGATAATTCATTCACACACATATCCTACAGTACAACTGTCACCGTCGACACGATGTAAGTTCCGTATTGCAAGGAGATGTCATGCGCAAGTTGTTTAGTGTGATGGTCATGGCGATGTTCCTCGCCGCCTGTGGTGGCGCAGCTCCAGCCGCCGAGCCCACCAAGGCTCCCGAAGTGGTTGCAGAACCCACGGTTGCTCCAGAGCCAACCGTAGCTCCCGAACCGACACCCGAGCCAGTCAAGCCGCTTGTGATGGTGTGGTTGCCCAACGAGTCCGGTGCCGATTTGACGGAAGCCCGTGATGCCATTGGTCAGGTTGTAAGTGAAGCGCTCGGTCGTCCAGTTGAGCACAAGCTCACCACCGACTACATCATCGTCATCGAAGCGTTGGCCAACAACAATGCTGATTTGGCGTTTGTAGGTGCGCAACAGTACATCGAAGCCAAAGTCAAGAACGAC
>JBKCGB010000013.1:0-23756 GCA_046303375.1 Roseiflexaceae bacterium | reverse complement strand
CAGTTTGTGGCCTGGTTTGGTGCCCTCGGGTTCAATCAAGTGGCCAAGCGCACGGGAGCCAAAAAGGCCATTTTGTACAGCTTGGTCATATGGACATCACTCACAGTGGTGAGTTATTTCATTGTCAAAGGCAGCGTCGTGCAATTTTTGCTGCTTGGTGCCGGGATCGCGGTCGTACTGGGGGGAACCCAGGCGCTCAGTCGCTCACTCTTTGCGCAGATGATTCCCAAAGGCAAAGAATCGGAGTATTACAGCCTCTACGAGGTGAGTGAGCGTGGTACCAGTTGGATTGGGCCGCTTGTCTTTGGCTTGGTCTACCAATTTACGAGTTCGTATCGGCTAGCGCTGACCATGATTGGACTCTTTTTTGTGGTCGGGTTCATATTGCTCATATTCGTGAATGTGCGACGTGCTATCAGTGAAGCCGGTAACGAAGTACCAACCGTTGTATAATAGATTCAGGGTGACCTCCCGTTTTGCGAATACCTAAGGAAAAGGACAACCATGACCACGTCTTCGGAGTATCGTACACTTGGGAAACGCCATAAAATTATCGATGGCCCCGAGAAACTAACTGGCACAGCGCAATATACGGCGGATGTGTCTCTGCCCGGCATGTTACATGCCCGTCCCGTGTTGAGTCCTTATGCGCATGCCCGCATTACATCGATCAATCGCACGGCGGCACTAGCTGTCCCCGGTGTGGTAGCTGTGCTAACCGCAGCTGATTTGCCGACACGTGATCGCCCGGTTAACTCGCGTTCGAGTGCGGTGCTCGCACACGACGTGGTGCTCTTTCGTGGGCATCCGGTGGTCGTTGTTGTTGCCGAAAACGAAGCCGCTGCCCAAGATGGTGCTGATGCCGTCGAAATCGATTATGAACCATTACCAGTGGTAGCTTCGTCCGATGATGCGTTGGCTGCGAACGCGCCCATCATCTGGCCCAACGGCTTGCCCAAAGACGGCATGGATTTGACCGCTGCTCACGCCGCTGTCGACAAAAGCGGTGATATCGCCGAGCAGGCACCATCCAATCTGCATGAAGAAAACGTCTTTAAGCGAGGTGATGTCGATAAAGGCATCGCAAGTGCTGATATTGTGCTCAAACATCGCTATACGACGCCGATTGTGCATCAAGGTTATCTCGAGCCACATGCGGTGGTCGCCGAGCCACACCATGTGCGTGGCGAAATCACCGTGTATACGAGCACGCAGGGGCAGTTTGGGGTACGTGACGAAGTCGCACGCCTATTGTCCTTGCCCAAATCCAAGGTACGTGTGGTGCCGATGGTGGTGGGTGGCGGCTTTGGTGCCAAATATGGCATCCTCGACCCACTTGCGGCCGCAGTGGCGTGGGCGGTTCGCCGTCCTGTCAAGATTGTGCTGACGCGTAGCGAGGATTTTCTCACCACGACGCCATCACCGGCGATGAGTATCGATTTGACGCTGGCCGCATACAAAGACGGGCGAATTGCAGCTATTGATGCAGTCGCTGTCATTGACAACGGCGTATTTCCGTTCACCATCGGTGGAATTGTCGGCATTCTGCTTGGCGGTTACTACAAATGTGACAATGTGCGTATCGTGCTCCGCGAAGTCTTGACGCACAAACTCCAAGGTGGCGCGTACCGCGCGCCTGGCGCACCCTCTGCCACATTTGCTATCGAGTCGAGCATGGATGAGCTTGCCCGCACATTGGGGCGCGACCCTGTCGAGCTGCGTCTGCAAAATTGTGTGGTCAAGGGTGATTTGATGGGGAATGGTGGTGCATGGCCACACATCGGCATGCGCGAATGTCTCGAAGCACTGCAATCACACCCGATGTGGCAACAACGTACCCAAGCCCCTAATACGGGTTGGGGCATGGCTGTCGGTGGCTGGTTGTGTGGAATGTCACCAGCCGCCTCCGTGTGTCGTATCGACAGCGATGGTGCAGTACGCATCCATGTGGGCTCTGTCGACATCTCGGGCGTCAACAGCTCGTTGGTGCTGGTCGCTGCCGAAATCCTGGATATCTCACCTGATCGCATCCAACTCATCCAGGGCGATACCCGTACTGGTCCACGTGCCGGCCCGAGTGGTGGCAGCCAGACGACGTATAGTGTGTCGGGTGCGGTGGCCAAAGCGGCGCAGGCTGTGCGTCAAAAATTGCTGGACGTGGCTGCCGACCACTTCGAAGCCAGCCCGGCTGACTTGGAATTGCGGGATGGTGTAGTCAGCGTCAAGGGCTTCCCCGATAAATCGATGGAGATAGGCGCCATCGCTGAGCTTGCTGAAAACCACGCTGGTGGTCACGGTCCAATTGTCGGTGAAGGTGCGACCGCCATTTCCGAAAATGCACCTGGGTTTGTGGCGCATCTTGTCCAAGTGCATGTCGATCCAGACACCGGGCATGTCAAGCCGCTCAGGTACTTGGCAGTGCAAGACGTCGGCTTTGCGCTCAATCCGATGCTCGTCGAAGGGCAGATTCATGGCGGTGTGGCACAGGGCCTTGGTTGGGCGCTCCATGAAGCCATGATCTATGACAATAATGGGCAGTTGCTCACGGCCAGCTTTATGGATTATAGTGTGCCCGGCGGTGACGCCTTGCCTGATATTGATGTGGTGATGGTCGAAAACAAAGCGCCCCACGGACCGTTTGGTGCACGCGGTATCGGTGAACCTCCGATTACCGCCGGGGCAGCCGCTGTTGCCAATGCGGTGCGTGCTGCGGTTGGCGCGCGCGTATGTGACTTGCCCCTGCGCGATGAGCGTGTGTGGCGTGCAATACACAATGCCTAGAATGACGCACCTACGCGCCGCAATCCATGCGGCGCGTAGGTAGTGAAGGAACACAATGCACCGTCGTACCATCCTTGCACTGACGACGTATCTGCTTGCTGCGTGTGCGGTACGCTCCGTACCAACGCCCCCCACGCCTACTTTTGTGTACGTCTACAGCGACAACTGAGTCCCTTGAACGCGTACGCGCCCTATCGTTGATAGGCTTGTCAGCACCTATTCCCCGTGTATCACTGCCATCGAAGCCAACTATTCTACGGCTGAAGGGCGGCAAGTGGCACATACATATGGCGTCAAATCACATCCAGTAGTCATGGTCATTGCAGCCGATGGCAGAGTAGTAGTGCGTGTCAATGGCGTGCCCGATGCAGATGCGTTAGTTGATGCGTTGGACGGCGTGTGTACCTAGCCTATTCCCCGCGGCGAATCTCAACACGCACGTTGCCTTCACCTGAGAGCACATTGAGCACAAGCGTAGTTAACGAAATCACGATGGCTCCAATAAATGCTGTCATGAATCCATCTATCGCAAACTGGATGCCGAGAAAATTTGTGAAATATGCGGTGAGCTGCAACAATACGGCATTCACCACCACACTAAACAGCCCTAGAGTGAGAATGACGAGTGGGCAGGTAATGAGTGTGAGAATCGGCTTGATGAGCAGATTGATGACACTAAATACTGCTGCAATGATTCCAATTTGCCACCCTGGACCGGTAAATGTAATCCCAGGTACCAAATAGAGTGCAGCAAATATCGCCAACGATGTAATCAGCCACTTGAGCACAATTTGGCGTAAGTCGTCAAAAAATCCTGATTCTTTTTTGCTTGTCATGTCTACCCCTTCTCTGGACGTCGTTGCGCCAGTTCCTTGCCGTATGCTTCAATATCATTATAGAACCGTGAGCGCTTTGCAACAATAGCCTTTCCTTTGACGTTTTTTTTGCGTGAAGTGTTGCCGCCACCTGTACGCTCACGACACCACGACAAATAGAGGCGCTCTGCGGCACGCGTAACTGCCACGTAGCACAAACGGCGCTCTTCTTCGATGCCTACTGTGGTATCCATGCTTCGTTCGTGTGGGAGTACACCTTCTTCTAGTCCTACGACAAACACGAGTGGCCATTCCAACCCTTTGGCGGCATGAATGGTGAGGAGTTGCACTTGGTCGCGATCGTCGTTGCCACCATCACTACTTGTCATAATAGCAATGTATTGCAAAAAATCCTCGGCGTTGTCATACTCCTCGGCTACCGCCAAAAGCTCGTTGATGTGTTCGCTAGCATCGTCGAGCTTTTCAGGGTCTTTCTTGTGGAGTTGTTCGAGATAGCCACGATAGCTCGTTTGGACGAGAATATCCTCGATTAAATCGCGTGGTGGAATACCATTTTTGATGCGTTGGCGCAACCGTGCCAGCAGGTTGTGGAGCTGACGTGCCCCGTTGCGGGCGTTTTCTTCGATTTGGGCGAGCACCATAATATCGCCCAGGACATCGGCAATAGCCAGATTGCGCCGAGCGGCTTCCACACTGAATACTTTTAGTGGTTTGGCGCTCAGCCCGCGCTTGGGTACATCGGCCACACGTGTCAGTGCCATATTGTCACGTGGATTAACAGCGAGGCGCACAAACGCCAAGATATCGCGTACCACCGCTCGGTCGTAGAACCCCAGTTGCCCTTTGAGTTTATAGGGGATGTGTTTGAGTCTAAGTGCTTCTTCAAATTGCCGACTCATGAATTTGGAGCGATACAGGATGGCAATATCCTTGGGTTGGCGTCCTTCGCGACGTACATCACCAAAAGCCCCCAGATTATCCATGCTGTTGACCATCAATGATATCTCATGAGCCACGGCGAGGGCTTCATCTTTGCCTGATTGGTATTCGAGGAAAATAATCGAACGATCTGCTGAGCGAGCCGTGTTGTGCGCCACGAGTTGCATCGGTGCCACCGCCTGACTATGCCGAATGACCGCATAGGCCGCATCGAGGATGGCTTGTCGACTTCGGTAGTTGGTTTTGAGTTCGATGACTTGGGCACTCGGGAACGTTTCGCCAAAGCGTGTGATAATCGTGTGGTCAGCGTTGCGGAACCCGTAGATGGATTGCATGGCGTCACCTACCACAAACAACGAACGAGGTCTAGACCCTACCGGCTCACTCAACATGCGTACCAGGCTAAATTGACTCGGGTCAGTATCCTGATACTCATCCACGAGGATATGGCGCCACTGCTGTTGCACCTTGTCGAGTACATCTTCGTGCTCGCTCAGCAGGCGATGCGTCAGCAGAATCAGATCGTCGAAATCGACGGCGTTTGCTTCAGAAAGTAACCCTTGATAGTGGCGGTACCGTAGCGCCATCCACTCGTCATTGGGGGTAGTCGCTTGCGCAAGTAGCATTTTGGGTGTTTGTAAGCGACTTTTGGCCCGCGATATACGCCGGAGCACGTCGTTGATGTCACTCGCTTCAGGCGACATCTCGGTGGCAGCATCAATACTCTGCTGTACAAGTTGTAGTTGTTCATCACCACTATATATACTAAAGTTGCGTGTGTAGTGTCCGATATGCCCTTCGATGTATTGGCGCAACACACGTACACAAATGGCATGAAATGTGCCAGTGGTGAGGCGTTGTAAGCTCCCACCCAGGATGGGTTTGAGCCGTTGGCGCATTTCTTTGGCAGCCTTATTGGTAAAGGTCAACGCCAAAATATGTGCTGGTTCGACATGGTGCTGGTTGACTAAATGGGCGATACGCAACGTCAAGACTCGCGTTTTACCGCTCCCAGCACCTGCTTTGACCAACACTGGTCCAAGTGGGGCTGTGACAGCCGCATATTGTTCATCGTTGAGTCTGGCCAGGTAATCCACAATTGATTCCTCTAAAATAGTGTTGCTTGTTCAGGTAGTGCGAGTGTATCCCATGGGAGCTGCGGCAAGGTGGTGCGTGTCTGCAATTGACGATAAAAGAGCCGAGCGTTGTGTGGTGAGACGGTTTCTACCGGACAATGCATGAAAAAATGCACGTCGATGCCTGTTGCCAACCACTGTGTAATTGTTGTTTGCCACGTCTCCCACAGTGCCTGGTTGCGTGCAGTATCGGGGTGGCTAATATAGCGCACCAACACCAAATTACTCGTCACAAATGGGTGCATCGGCACCTGTGGTTTGTGGTCGCGTGCCCGCGCCATGTCGACCTCTGCTCCAGGTAAATCACCGAGATCGAGTGGGCGTACATCCATCAGGCAATGTCCCGCATTGTAGCGATTGAGGAGTTCGATGAGCTGTTGTTCTGCATGTGGAGTATACCAATCTGCGTGACGTACTTCGACGCTGATGCGATACGTGGTCGGCCATTCGGCAAGCCATGCCTGTAATTGTGGCAGATGACGCAGCGCGAAATGTGGTGGCAACTGCAAAAAAAAGGGGCCGAGTCGTGTGCCGAGTGGTGCCATCTGTTGCACAAACTGGTGTGTGGCCGCAATATTGTGTGCCAGCTCACCCGTATGACTGATGTGTTGTGGGATTTTCAGGCAAAATCGAAATGATGCCGGAGTATCGTTGCACCACTTTGCCACGGTATCAGCTGATGGCGTTGCATAAAAGGTCGTATTACCCTCGACATTTTGCATGCGTTGTGCATACAAATGCAAAAAATCACTCGCTTTACTCCCGTGCGGAAAAAAGCCACCCACCCACTCTTTGTGTGACCACACTGCGCACCCCATGGTAAAACTCATGGTTCACCTACTGCATCTGTTACCTCAATTGTGGCGCCATCTGCAGCCGCCGACATACTCATGGCGGTGAGCACTTGCACCGCAGCGAGACCATCGACCAGGGTTGCGCCACGCTGCGGCTGACCGTTGATTGCCGCAACAAAGCCTTCAATTTGCCGTTTGTATGAATGTCCATCGGCTCCTAGTGGGCGATGATATTGCTGATCATGGTGCGTAAACACGTCGACATCACTACTTTTTAAGTACCACGGCAAATATGTCTTAGCAATAATACTACCACCCCCCGCATACAAGTGGAACCCTTCGTGGTGGTCGCCACGAATAGTGACAGTCAAATCGAGGTGCCCCAAGGCACCATCTGCAAAGGTGACTGCACTAAACCAGCACCAGCTTTCGTCTCGTTGAAGCAGGCGAGTCTGCACGCGTGTAATCGGTCCACAGATATAACGTGCGGTATCAACCAGATGACTGCCGTGGGTTAATAGCAAATAACGCCGGCGGTCTGCTTTGGGATTTCCCGCGGGGCGGAGTGCTGATGTGTCGTACATAATCGTTGGTTGTACATTATCTGTGACCGTGTAGCGATAGTGCGAATCACAGTACCAGCCACGATATGCCAAGCGTGCACCGAGGTGGTGGTGTGCCATGTCGTGTGCGTAGGCAATGCCAGGGTCAAATCGTTTATTGTTGCCGACTTGCAGGATGAGTGGTGTCTGTGCTGCCAGTTGTACCAGTGCCTGACAGCTGGCGACGTCCACGCCGAGTGGTTTTTCAACCAAGACATGTTTGCCCGCTGCAATGGCCTGCTGTGTCAACGGCACATGGAACTGGTCGGCGACTGCAATCACTACTGCATCCACTGCTGGGTCCGCAAACAGCTCACTTGCATCCGCATAGACCACGTCTGGTTGATGCACTGCTGCCGCATAGGCACGCAAGCGTGCT
Source organism: Roseiflexaceae bacterium (assembly GCA_046303375.1). Lineage (GTDB taxonomy): Bacteria > Chloroflexota > Chloroflexia > Chloroflexales > Roseiflexaceae > UBA965. Next base: position 16,289 of record JBKCGB010000013.1, on the reverse strand, counting down.
GAGTGGTCGGCAATAGCATAGAGCTGAGCGTTGTGCGCTTTGACGATGGCCGGGAAATGACCTGCTTGGGCAATGGGCCCACACCCTACCACACCGATTCGCAATGGGCGCATCATTGATGTTGCACCAACTCAATCAAGGTGCCCATCGTTGCTTTGGGGTGAATGAATGCGACGAGCGTGTTGTGCAGACCGAGGCGCGGTGTCTCGTCGACCAAGCGTAAACCTTGGTCTTTGAGTTGGGCCAAGCATGCCACGATGTCATCAACACGATATGCGATGTGGTGCATGCCGGGACCCTTTTCGGTCAAATATTTGGCAAACGCCGCTTCATTCGACGTCGGTGCGATTAATTCCACCATGCTGGCACCAATATGGGTGACGGCCACACGCATGTGTCGCTCTGGGAGCTCAATGATTTCCCAGTCGATGACACCAAACTGGTGCTGGTAGAGTGCGATTGCGTCGGCGATGTCAGTGACCGCCAGTCCAATGTGATCGATGGTGGTAAACACAGGCAACTCCTCGAGTATCATTAGGAGTATTGTACCAAATCATGCTTCGTGAGGGGGTGATGTAGTGCATTTTGGTGCACAGTGTACAATACTACTACGTGCAATGAATGGGAATGTGACGATGCTGCTCCTTTCACGGGTACAACGAATCTATGTAGTCATTTGGGCAGCATGCACGCTCCTCAAGCTGGGATCACTTGCATTCAACGTGCATGTGATTGGCAGTACCGCACAAGATAGTGGTGCATACTACGGTGCTGGTTTTGCGCTCAACCACGGGATTTCGCCGTATGCGACAGCCACATGGCAGGCGTTGTTGCCATCCATTGAAAGTGAGCGCTACGTCTACCCACCATTTTGGGCCGTGCTCTGGCGCGTACCGGCCATGCTCGACTTTGCCGTAGTGCGATGGCTGTCAGTGCTTGGGAACCTGGGTATTCTGGTTGCAAGCACGCTCCTGCTTGCGCATGCATGCGGGTTAAACCACAGGCAGCATGCTGTGGTATTGGTGAGTGCAGTAGCATCGGTACCCGTTTTTGGTACGTTTTTTCTTGGGCAGGTATCACTCTTGTTATTGCTGATGGCAGTAGTCTCCACCCATCTTGCCACTCGCTATCCGACATGGTCGGGCGTACTCGTGGGGCTTGCAAGTGGGATTAAACTTTTTCCAGCAATTTGGGCATGGCCGTTGGCGCGCAGCTGGAGGTGGCAAGGCTGGGTGGGATTGTGTAGTGGTGGCGCATTCACTCTCATCGTCGCAATCAGTGGAGCTCCAGTGGCGATCTGGCGTGATTACCTGCGCATCGGATTGTTGCCTGATTCGGGCCCACCGCGCTGGTCAATGAACCGGAGTGGGCTGTGGAACGTACTCGATCGTACGTTGGCCACGCATGAATACACGTTTGATGGCGTCACCTACACGTTGCCTGCCCTGTGGCAGCAGCCAGCGCTAATTACACCGCTGGCTGTGGCTATTACCATGGCCGTGTTGGCAGTGACCGCATGGGTGTTGCTCCATACTGACGATGTCTGGTACCGCATGGCAACCGTGGTGACCGCACTCTTACTGGTTATGCCATTTCAATCAAATCACTACATGGTGTTGTTATTGATCCCCGTGGCAGTGTTGATACGCGACCGTAACCAGTGGTGGGTACTTGCGCTGATGGCAGTCTGCGACACGCTGGTGCGCTACCAATACAACATGGTGCGCATCGTTGAAAGCACATGGCCCGCCAGTGCCGGTACGGTCATGCTCGTGGTGGTGTGGGGGTGGTTGGTCTGGCAGCGGGTTAGCGCGCCCGCGCAGCAATCACCCATAGAAACGTGACATCGTCGCCATCTTCGTTGACGGTTTCTTCGATGGCTGAATGAATGGTTAGTCCTGCATCACGTATGAGCTGGCGATTGTGTTCACTATCAAAGCCACTCCAGTACATGGGGACGCCCAGCCAGTCATTGCTGTAGTCGGCTGGGGTATCATAGGCCGTCAAACATGCCACAAACACCCCGTTGGGCCGTAACCAACGTGCGATGCGCTGGAAGAGTGCAGCGTGTTCGTCCCGTGGGACATGAATGATCGAGTAGAATGCACTAATCGCATCAAATGATTCGGGTGGGAAGTGGATGGTGCCGATATCCGCACAAATAAACTGCCCTTTGGGGATGTTGCGCGCAGCCAGCGCAATTTGCACGGGAGAAACATCAACTCCAGTTATCCGATACCGCTCGCTCAAGAGTTTTGTGGTAGGCTCGCCGTTGCCACATCCCAAATCGAGTAAGTGCATACCGCGGGCCGCATGGTCGAGCAATACTTGCGTGTAGCGCTGACGGGTGTCATCACGAAAGGTGCGCCCCCATTCACTGTACCGATTGCCGATTGCATCGTACCCACTACTCACAATGTCTACAGGATTTTGATCATTACTCATTTAATGAATTCCTCAAGCATCGTCTTCCAGCGTGGCTTGGGTTTGAGTGTTTTGACATAGGGTGCTCCAGCAGCCTGGAGCATGTCAATCAGCCGATTGAAGCCTTGTTCGCTTGGGGCGAGCCAGACTTGCCCGCTCCCATGAAAGACGTTGACGAGCCCCTCGCCCGAAGTGACGAGCCCTACCAACGATTTGGTTGCAACTTCGACGCGCTGTTCGATGGTTCCTTTGCGGAGCACCACGATTTCACCATCAACACGTAATTCTTCGTTGTTGAGATCGACGCGCAAAATGTCACTAGCTGCTACAGGGCTTTGTACCACACACCAGCCACTGCCACTAATACGCGTGCGAATGGCTTCGTCTTTGCTAAAAATAAACGACGAGATATTTTTTTTGATGGCTAAACTTGTGTCCACCCCTTGCTCACTCGCAATATAGCGTCCATCATCGACCACGGCTTCTTCGCCAGGTTGGATGCGTGTCAGTAGATAATGGTCAAAGGTTGGCTCGGTGTAGATTTCGCCGTTGCCTTGAAAGGTGGTACGAAAGACTGATTCATTGTTGAGCCGTTGTTCGAGCACACGCTTGAGCATCCCCCACGCACCACCCGCACTCGTGTTGGTGGTAATCGTGCCTTTGCTAAACTGCAGCATGCCTGGTTCAATCACTGCCCCGCCACCACTCAAGGTGATGCGCAGTTGGCGGAGTCGTAGTCCCATTTGTTGCGCATAAAATGCAATTGCAGCCACATCTGGACGACTTGAAATGTTTAGGGCAGGATATTCAATGACTTCAACACTGCTTTGTGCCCCTTCCATGCGGGCAATCACGCTACCGTTCATTCGAACCTCACTTTCACAACACACCGTTTAGTCTTGTGTGGCACGTATGGGCATAAAAAACGCCACCAACACCGACAACGGACCCAACAACAAGCCGATGAGCACACCCATGTACCAGCGATATTTTTTACGATAAATGACAGCAGCAGAAAGGGCACCAAGCGTCAGCCAAATAAATAATGCCACATTCACATGAAACATTGTTTGTGTCATATGCATCCTTTGACGAATCAATTCGAATAGAGTTGCAACCGTTCATTCATCGCAGGAATATCGGCTGCTGCAATCAACCCCAGCAACGGTTGCTGTGTGTCACCATCCTGGGTAACCAGCACTGCATCCAGATAGGTGCCACGCCGATTATGCGTGGCAAAGTGGGCAAGTACGTCGATGAGTGGGGTCTTTTGTGCCACAAAAACCGCGGTGTCTCGTTGCGCGGCGTGTGTGAGTACATCTGCAACCGTGTACGTATCGAGGTCGATGACATGCTGTGGTTGCGCCCCGAGAAAATACGTCACATTCCGCACACTGAGAATACCATGATATTGCATTTTATGGTAGACAGGAAGCTGTGAAAAATGTTGGTTGCTCATGAGTCGGATTGCAGTGGTAAGCGATTGTTTACTGTCAATACTCACCACTTTGGTACGGATGAATTGGCGTACTGTTGGTGGTGTCAACAACAAATCACGGAGTACCGTGATGCGGTTGACAGCCCACGCGTTTGGTTCTGCCAAAATCTGTCCACCGCCCCGCTCATGCACAATCACGTTGCGGAGGCGTGCGAATGCTTTGAGGTCTTCGGCATATGCTCTCACTGCCTGGTTGCGTTGTCGCAGTGTGTCCACCTGTTGGGTAAATGGCGTGCCACGTGGCAACCCACTCAGATTTGCGAGGTGCTGTTCGATCGCAATGAATGCTTCGAGGAATTGTTGTGACTGAATATTCATCGCATTTGCTCATGCAGAAATCGTACCAATACACCAATCACACGCAGGTCAATCGTATGTCCGATTGGTAGTTCCACGTACTGTGTCGGGTACCCGGCATCATTGAATTGTGTGTGGCTCATCTGTCCGTGTGTCACGGGCACTACTTCATCGAGACTGCCGTGGACGATGAGTACAGGGCATGGCGCGTGCACGGCGGCGCCACTCCCCATGCTAAATGGATTGACACCACTCAAGATGGCGACTCCCTTGAGATCATTGCGTGTCAATGCCACCAGTCCTGCCATGGCGCCACCTTGACTGAATCCCATGACGAATGTGGCTGCTGGATTTGTGCCATACGCAACCACCGCTGCATCAATGCTTTCATTGAGTACGGTCAGGGCATGGCTTGCTTGTGATTGATCCCCGCGGATGTGTCCTGGGGCAATATCGATTTCAAACCACGCATTGGCACCAGGCATGAGCATGTACGGCGCGCGCATCGAGACGATATGCATGTCGTCTGGCAAGTAGGGCGCAAGTTGGAGTAAATCTTCTTCGTTAGTACCGTACCCATGTAGGAGCACGAGCAACGGCGGGGCAATCCGTGGGACACGTGGTGCCAACGATTCATGGCGCAACGGCAACTCAGGGAACTCATTCATGCGTGTGATTCTTCGTTGTGTATGATTGCATCGGCTTCGATTTCGACAAGCATGCGCATGTCAATCATCTGGGCGCGCACGAGTGTATTTGCAGGACGAATTTCCGCAAAAATAGCACCATGAGCGCGTGCAACTGCTTCCCAGTCTTCGATATTAGCCACAAATATGCGGGTGCGCACCACATCGCTCAGTTGGGCACCAGCATCGTTTAGTGCACGCTCGATTTTGCGTATGATGTATGTGGCTTGGGCACCTGCATCACCAGGATGCTGTACTTCGCCATGTGCATTTGAAGCCGTTGTTCCCGATACGGCCACATGATTCCCCATGCGTACGGCACGTGAATATCCAGCGAGTGTTTCCCAAGGTGTTCCTGTCGAAATATTGGTGCGCATTTGCTACTCTTTCGTGTTGCACAATCTGGATATTGAGCTAAGTATACTGCAACTCATCGCCTCAGTGCTTTACGCACATGTGTGGTAATGGTAATATACACACAGCAAAGTCAGGAACCAAGTATGCATCGTATTGCTGTCGTTATCGTTAATTATAATACTTGCGAATTGTTGCGTGCCTGTTTGCAGTCAATTCCTGCGGGGCTCACGACTGGTGCATGTGATGTTTGGGTAGTGGATAACGGCTCAAGTGATGATTCTGTGACGATGGTGCAGACGCAATTTCCGGCAGTCCACTGTATTGTGAGTAACCACAACGGTGGCTTTTCGTATGCCAACAATCTGGCGTTGCGGCAGATTTTGGCCAATGATGATGCGCCACCCTACACCATGATTTTGAATCCTGATACGGTGGTAACACCCGGTGCATTCGAACGCCTTGTGGCCTATCTGCACGAGCACCGCGATGTGGGTGCGGTGGGTCCACAACTGGTGTTGCCCGATGGTACACTCGATCTTGCATGTCGGCGTTCGTTCCCCAGCCCAGAAGTCTCATTCTGGCGCATGACTGGGTTGTCTCGGCTCTTGCCACACCATCCGCGCTTTGGGCGTTACAACATGACGTATGTAGATGCAGGGCAGACCATAGACGTGGATGCACTCGTTGGTGCGTGCATGCTCATGCCCACTGCCGTCATCCGCGAAGTTGGGCTGCTCGATGAAACATACTTCATGTACGGGGAAGATCTCGATTGGTGCTACCGCATCAAGATGTATGGCTGGCGGATCGTGTATGTGGCCGACGCCATTGTGCATCACGTCAAGCGTGCCTCGAGTCGCCAACGCCCGGTGCAGACCATTCGCCATTTCTATGACGCTATGCGTATCTTTTTTCGCCGCTACTACAAACACACCACCCCACGGCCATTCGCATGGCTGATTGAAACGGGCATCACGCTGACCGAGCACGTGCAACTGTGGCGCAATGCATTACGCCCTGCTGCGCATGGAAAGCGAGGGAACTAGTCTATGCTGTGGCGTATTTCACGGAATCGTGTACTGGTGATATTGGCGGCCATGTTGGGTGACGCACTTGCAACGAACGTAGCACTCTTTCCCATCTATTGGTGGGTCCGCACGCTCAACATCGAAGTCCAAGCTCAGCTCGACAGTACACCGTGGTCGGGCGTGGCGCTCTTTGTGATTGTGCTTAATTTGGCGTTGTTTGGTACCTATCTCGTTGCAGGCATGTACACGTTACCACGTGGTGTGTCACGCATCGATGAGGGCTTCAAAGTCATACCCATGGTGACCACTGGTGTGGGTATAGCCTATGTCACCAATTTGCTGTTACCCCAGTTCGGCTTTGTTGACATCCCATTGCCGAGTGTGTTGTTGATTGGTGGCTGGTTTTTTATCCTGATGGCCACGTTGTCAGCACGTTTTTGCTATCGGAGCACCTTGTCTGCCTTGCGTCGCCGCGATATCGACATCCGACGTGTGCTCATCATCGGTGCTCTTGAGCCGGGGCAACTCGTTTATCGGGCATTGGTGCGTGACCCCAGTCTGGGCTACCGGGTCATCGGGTTTGCCTCTGATGCACGTCCCATTGGGACACTCGTCTATCAGGCACCCGTGTTGTGTACATTCGAACAAATTGGTGCCACGATTACCGCACACGACATCGATCTTGTCATTGTCGCACTTTCGGGACGGGCGTCACATGAGCTCTTTGATATCATCATGCGTGCTGAAGATGCACACGTAGAAGTCAAACTCTACCCCGATGCATATACCTTGATTACCAACAACGTGGTCTCAGATAACGACATCATTGGGCTGCCATTATTGAATGTGCGCAACGGGGCACTCGCAAATCCTTTTAACCAAGCCCTCAAACGTGTCTTTGATTTTGTGTTTGCATCTGCAGTGCTGCTCGTGGCATCACCCATCATGATCCTCATTGCAATTCTGATAAAATTAGAATCACCGGGGCCAGCATTTTTTGTGCAGCCACGGGTTGGTACAGATGGGGAACCGTTCCCCACCATCAAGTTTCGTACCATGCGTGTAGATGCTGCGCAGCTGGCAAATTGGACCACCAAAGATGACCCACGCCGCACGCGTATCGGCACGTTTTTGCGCAAAACATCGCTCGACGAACTCCCCAACTTTATCAACGTCATTCGTGGCGAAATGAGTGTGGTGGGCCCGCGCCCCGAGCAAGAGGTCTGGGTGGAACGCTTCAAACAGGAGATTCCCTACTATATGCGCCGGCATCGCCAAAAGGTGGGTATCACTGGTTGGGCCCAAGCAAATGGCTTGCGTGGTGATACGAGTATTGAAGACCGGACACGTTACGACTTATACTATGTAGAGAATTGGTCGTTGCTCTTCGACATCAAAATTTGCATCCGCACGTTTGTCGATATTGTAACCGGCCGTAATAAAGGATATTGAACGGGACGCTATGAATCAACTACACACTCTTTCAATTGCCGACATGCGTGCTCGGCTCGATGCCGGTGATGTGACTTCACGCCAACTCACCGAAGCCATCTTGACACAAATCAAGCACCATGATGCGCTCATCGGTGCATACCTGCATGTGGATGAGGCAGGTGCACTGGCTGCTGCCACTGCTGCTGACGCACGCATCAAGGCCGGTGAGCGTGGTGATTTGCTCGGCATACCACTCGGTATCAAGGATGTATTGTCAACGAGTGGCTTGCCTACCACGGCCTCTTCCAAGGTGCTCGAAGGCTACCGCCCCCCCTATGATGCGACTGCAGTGGCACGCCTCAAGCAGGCTGGTGCGGTGCTCCTCGGCAAACTCAACTGCGATGAATTTGCCATGGGCTCTTCGACTGAAAACAGTGCATACCAGCTCACCCGTAACCCATGGAACACCAACACGGTGCCAGGTGGGTCGAGTGGTGGCTCGGCTGCTGCGGTGGCCGCTGGTATGGCTGCTGGCACACTTGGCACAGACACCGGTGGCAGTATTCGTCAGCCGGCGTCACTGTGTGGCATTACCGGCCTCAAACCCACATATGGGCGCGTATCACGATACGGGCTCATCGCATTTGCCTCATCACTTGACCAAATCGGCCCAATGGCGTGGTCTGCACGTGATTGCGCGATGATGATGAATGTGATTGCTGGGCATGATGCCATGGATGCGACTTCTGCACCAGTGGCTTCTCCCAACTACGTGGCAGCGCTGGGTGGTTCGCTCAAAGGCGTACGGGTTGGTATCCCACGTGAGTTTTTTGTTGATGGCATGCAAAAGGGTACCGATACGGCGGTGCGTGAAGCGATTCGCGTATTGCAATCACTTGGTGCCACTGTCAAAGAAATCTCAATGCCGCATAGTCCGTATGCATTGCCCGTCTACTACATCGTGGCAACAGCAGAAGCATCTTCGAATTTGGCACGTTTTGATGGTGTGCGCTATGGCAAGCGCAGCGACGGTGATAGTTACCGTGATGCCCTCGATCAGACTCGTGGCGATCTCTTTGGTCCCGAAGTTCGTCGGCGTATCATGCTCGGTACATATGTGCTTTCAGCGGGCTACTATGATGCCTACTACAAGCGTGCCCAACAAGTCCGCACGCTGATTCGCCAGGACTTCACCAACGCATTTGCGGAAGTCGATGTGATTGCAGCACCTACCTCTCCTAACGTAGCATTTACGTTTGGCGAAAACAGTGCTGACCCTGTTGCCATGTATCTGCAAGATGTTTGTACGTTGCCAGTCAGTTTGGCAGGCATGCCAGGTATTTCGGTGCCGTGTGGCTTTGACAATGGCTTGCCCATCGGGCTACAACTCATTGGCCAAGCATTTGCTGATGCAGAAATCATGCGCGTCGCTGATGCCTATCAGGGCGTCACTGACTGGCATACACGTCGCCCTGCCTAGGCGGCTCGCTACCATCTGTGTTGTGCCTATGACTCGATCGCATGGTTAGGGTGTGGTGGTGCGTTGCGTGAGTTGCTCACGTGCTGCCACCACAAAAGGATCGGCGAGCATGTCGCGCTCATCCCATGCATTTTGTAGTGTGATATCGGGTATCACGCCGACATCTTCAATGTACGTGCCGTCAGGGCGTTGGTAGAGCAACTCGGCGACCCAGAGCACTGAGCCATCTTCGAGGTCATACGGGAACATGTTTTCGCTATTGCCAGCAGTGGTTTCGCCAATGATTTGCGCATTACGCAGATGACGCATACCCGCACTAAACATTTCTGCAGCACTTGCTGTGTTTGTACTCGTCAACAAGATAATTGGTACGGTATCAAATGGTGCCACAATCCGACGTTGTGGCACATTCAGCTGGTATGAATTGTTGCGGTCAATTTGTGAGCCGATACTGCCGCCATCATGAAAAAGTGCGATGACGGCTAGCATATCTTCAATGCTTCCACCACCGTTTTCACGAATGTCAATAATCAAGCCGTCAACGGGTGCAGTGCCTTGGGCTCCCACGAGTGCCTCGCGCACGATAGATGCAAGCTGGTCGCGGTCAAACGTGTCAATGGTGAGCAGGATGAGATTGTCTGCGAGACGCTCAGCAACTGCTTCGGGGAAAGCATCGCCTGGGATGACCGCACGCGTCACAATGACACGCTGTGGTGTGCCTGCACCCCGTATATACTCAATGCTGACCGTACTCCCCACAGGACCACGGATGATTGACCCATAGTCGCCATCTGCGAGTTCATATGTGGAGGTAATCGGTGTGCCATCTACAACAGTGATGATATCGTTTGGGCGCAATCCTGCCTGTTCGGCTGGACCACCCTGCGCAATTCGTGTAATCATCAGTCCGGTGCGAAGCTCACGTATCATAATGCCAATACCCGCATATTCTGCACGCCCATTGTGTACCGCTGTATTCCTGGCTACCTGTTGCGGGTCATCGAGGCGCGAATGATCATCGTTGAGGAGTTGAATCATTTCGCGGATTACGCCATAAAACTGCTGTGGGGATGTGGCAGCCAATGCCTTTGGTTTGTAGATGTCATAGGTGGCTTGCCAGTCAACACCACGAAAATCGCGGTACACATAGTGATCTGCAATCGTCGACCACACCGTTTCAAAAAGACGTTCACGCATGTTGCGGTCGAGGGCGGTGAGTGTGGGTGTGGCCGGGAGCGATGTGGTGGTGGTTGGTGTTGCAGTACGGGGTTGTGTGGTCGCGCTTGCCGCTGCCTCTGGTGTGGCCGTCGTGGTATGCGTAAGTGTCGGAGTGCGTGTTGGTGCGATTGCGGTAGGGTGCATGCACGCATACAGACCGAGTACGCACACCACCAAAAAGCTGTATCTGATGATGTGATGCCGTACTGCCTGTGGGTGCATGGCAACCCTCCTCTTGCCGATTATGCCGCGCTGTGAAAGGTGCGGAGTTTGCGTGTCATCAGAATCATGGCGATCCCAACGACAATGGTTACGCTCAGCGCCGTTTGCCGTGATGTCATCACTGCAATGTTTCCTACCAATGGTGGGCAGATGATGAATGACAGATAGTTGATTGACATCAAGGCGCCAGACAGTGTACTGTTTTGTCCGGGCACGAACTGTGCACCAGCAGTCAGTGCTGTTGGTACCCCTCCGGCGACACCGAGCCCGAGTAAGGCAAAGGCAAAGACGGCAATCCACAAATCACTCGAGACCACAATTAATATACCAGCCAACGTGATGGAAACCGCTGAGATGAGGAACGATGTTTCCACGCCGTAGCGCGAGACGATGTTGTTGTTGGTCATACGCCCAATAAACATGACCGTGTTGAAGAGGGCAAAACTTGCACCACCAATAAATGCACTTGCACCAAGGTCGCGCAGATGCAACACCGACCAGGTAATTGCAATACTTTCACCAAATGTGGCACAAAAACTGACAATGCCAAGGATCAACACCACACGATTGTTAATGAGCATCTTGATAGCAGCACTCGCTGATGCATCATCTGCATGTGTAACCTGACTCGGTGGGTAGGCGAGTCGGTAATTGATGAGCGCAACCGTGGCCGCAATCAATGCAACGCCCTGCATGATTTGTACATAATTCCACCCAATGGCAATGAGTTGTCCCACCGCTAATCCGGCAATTACTGCACCCGCACAAAATGCGGCATGCACGTAGTTCATGACTGCGCGTTGTTGCTCGCGTTCCCAATCCAGAGTTACACTATTCACCGCTAATTCGACGAGCCCGTAGCCAAGCCCATACAGGACGTAAATAGCCGCAAAGTGCAGCGGACTATTGGCAATGGAGAGTGTGTAGGCGGCGAGTGCCAAGATGAGTAGCCCCAGCGAGATGACGGGACGCTTGCCAATACGCTCGATGCTCGGTGAGGCAAACAACAAAATGATGATAGAGACGACTGGTGATATCAGTGACAACGTGCCAAATAATGCATCATTAAGTTGGAGTACTGGCAAAATTTCTGGCCACAGCACCCCGGTTGCCCCGATACTGATACCAAAAAAAATAAAAATGGTAAATATCATCGTAATCAAGATGCGTGGATTCCATTGTGTCTGCGTCACTCTGTTGCCTCTTTATCGCTGATGCTGTTGTACATGTAGTATATACCATCTCAAATGTATATTGATTTAAACATGGATTTTCGCAGTACAATGAGGTCGTAATCCGCATTATAACGATGAGGTTCATTATGCGTTTGGGAGTCATTGGTGGAGGTGGGATGGCAGCGTACCATGCCTACAACACGACCCGCATCCCACACTGTACCTTGGTCGCCATGGGGTCACCCGAGTATACTGATGCTGCACGCACCATTGCACACACTGCAGGTGCCACCTGTGGTGAGAGTGCGGCAGCCGTGTATACGCGTAGCGACATCGATGCAGTCATCATCGCTACCCCCACTGATACCCATGCGGCAGTCGCTGTGGCTGCCATGCAACACGGCAAACATGTCTTTGTGGAAAAACCGCTGGCACGCACACTTGCCGATGCTAGTGCCATCATCGATGCATCTATTCGCTACCAACGCCACCTGATGACCGGGCACGTTGTGCGTTATTTTGCTGATTACGCACAAGCCCACCACTTGGTTACATCGGGTGCCATCGGGCAACCGGGGATTGCGCGAACCAATCGTTGCGGCGCCTTTCCAGGGAGTGGCCGCGTCTGGTACGCCGATCTGCAGCGGAGTGGCGGCGTACTCCTCGACCTCATCATCCACGACTATGACTGGCTGCGTTGGACATTTGGTGCGCCTGATCGTATCTATGCTCGTGGCTTGCTCAATGCCGGCATTGAGCGCAAAGATGCTGCTATGTCGATTGTGCATTTTACCAGTGGCGTCATCGCCTATGCCGAAGCGAGCTGGGCCTATCCCAATGGCTTCCGCACATCGCTCGAGGTTTCAGGGAGCTCTGGGCTCATTCACCACGCCAACGATGATGTTGCCGATATTGCACTGAACGCATTCCCCGATACGTCAGCATCGCTGGCCGCAGACCGTGATGGCCACGAAGACCCCTATCTGGCACAGCTCCGCGATTTTGTGGCATGGTGTGCTGGTGGTCCTGCACCACGCAGTGTGGCCGAGGATGGGTATGAGTCGTTGCGCATGAGCGTGGCGGCCATCGAAAGTCTACACACCGGTCGGGCTGTTTCATTGACATAAAGGAAAAGACGATGACACTTGCACCTCTCCGAATCGGTATCGCCGGTGTGGCCCATGTCCATGCCGCCGGCTATATTCATGAATCAATGCACGCTGCCAATGCCACGCTGGTCGGTGTATGGGATGGCGATGCCTCCCGTGCTCAAACCGTTGCAACGCGCCACGGCACACAGGCAGTTGCCAGTCTCGATGAATTGCTGGGCTCCATTGATACGCTGTTGATTGCTGGCGACAACGCCATGCATTACCCGGTCACAATCGAAGCGGCTCGTCGTGGTATACCCACCTTGTGTGAAAAGCCGCTTGCAACGAATACTGCAGATGCCCGGGCCATGGTTGATGCGTTTGCAACGGCCAACGTGCAACTCGGTACCGCCTTCCCCGTACGCTATAGTCCAGCAGTGCGCCGCTTGCGTGATACCATCCACGCGGGGAGCCTGGGTGATACGCTGATGATCCGTGCCACCAACCGTGGTACCTTCCCTGGTGGCTGGTTTGGCGACAAGGCACTGGCAGGTGGCGGTGCAGTCATGGATCACACCGTGCACGTGGCCGATCTGTTGCGCTGGATTTGGCAACGCGAGTGTGTCGAGGTCTATGCCGAAGCCGCCACACGTCACTACGACATCGCCGTGGATGACTGTGGCATGCTCTTGATGACGATGCAGGGCGGAATGTTTGTCAGTCTAGACCCAAGCTGGTCACGCCCCAACTCGTCGTACCCCACGTGGGGCGATGTCACCATGGAAATCACGGGGATGCACGGTATCATCAACCTCGATGTCTTTGGCCAGCATGTCACTCACTACGACAATAGTACTGGGCGCGGTCGCTGGGTGGGCTATGGCATCAATCTTGATGCACTGATGATCGCTGATTGGCTGGATGCCGTGCGCCACGACAAACCAGCACCGATTAGTGGTGTGGACGGGTTGCGCACCGTGCAAATCGTCGAAGCCGCCTATCGCTCCGCGCAATCGCATCAACCAGAGCCAGTAGCGCATACCTGACGCATCAGTCAGGTTCTGGTTGGCAGTAGTCGGAATCGGGTGAGGCACAATTCATTGTGCCTCACCGCTCTCTACCCAATCCTTGCGATAGCATAGTGGCGTATGGTATGATATGAGCGTCAGGGTGAGGAGTTCGATGTATGGTTGCCCGTAGAATTGCAATGATGATGCAGATGCCTTGTCCCGCGTGCGCCGTGTCCTAAGTGACACTGGATTGCACCGCGGGTACTTATGGTACCTGCGGTTTTTTTATTTTTAACACCATTGTAAAGGAGTCAGTATGACGCATATTTTGGTTTCAGTGGCATGGCCATACGCCAACGGCCCGTTCCATGTAGGACATATCGCTGGTGCGTACCTCCCCGCAGATATCTATGCGCGCTACAACCGCTTGCGCCAACGCCCCGTATTGATGGTATCGGGGTCGGATTGTCACGGCACGCCAATTACGCTGGCTGCCGAAAAAGAAGGTGTGACGCCACAGACCATCATCAACCGCTACCATGCCAGTTTTATTGAGTCGCTCCACACACTCGGAATCAGCTTCGACCTGTTTACGCAGACCTACACCGACAACCACTATGCGGCGACCACGGATATTTTTGAGACGTTGCAACGCAATGGCTACATCTATCGCGAGGTGGTGGTTGGCTCGTATTCCGAATCACTAGGGCGCTTTCTGCCGGATCGCTTTGTGACCGGTACCTGCCCCAACTGTAAATACGAAAAGGCGCGCGGCGATCAATGTGACAAATGTGGTCAGTTGCGTGATCCGCAAGAGCTGGGTAACCCGCGCTCGACACTCGATGGCGCGCCAGTTACCTTCCGTGATACGGAGCATTTTTTCATTGACCTCGCCAAAATCGAACCTGCGCTCCGCACATGGCTCGACTCCGTTGATCGCAGTTACTGGCGTACCAATACGCTGATGTTTACACAGAACTGGCTCCGTGAAGGCCTACGTGGCCGGGCCATTACCCGTGACCTCGAATGGGGTGTCCCTGTGCCTGGCAACGACCCTGGTTTTAAGGATAAACGCATCTATGTGTGGTTTGATGCGGTCATCGGCTACTACTCGGCATCGCTGGAATGGGCCAAACGCACCAACCAGCCCGATGCCTGGCAGCAGTGGTGGAATCCCACGGCCGACCAAAAGGGCTACTACTTTATCGGCAAAGACAACATTCCCTTCCACACCATCATCTGGCCGGCCATGCTGCTCGGCTACGGCAATCGTGCATTGCCGTACGATGTGCCTGCCAATGAGTTCCTTAACCTCGAAGGCGAAAAAATGAGCACCAGCCAAAACTGGGCACTATGGATTCCTGACCTGTTGTCGCGCTATGAGCCCGATTTACTGCGCTACTACTTGACGGCCGCCGCCCCTGAAGGCAAAGACAGCAACTGGAGCTGGGCCGAGTTCGTGCAACGCATCAATAGTGAACTGGTGGCAACTTGGGGTAATCTGGTCAACCGTGTGCTGACGCTGTCGCAAAAGAACTTCGGCGGCGTGCCGACACCAGGCACATTTACGGATGCTGACATGGCGTTGCTGACAACTATCAACGATGGTTTTGCCCGTGTCGAAGCCCTCTATGAGGGCGTCAAGCTGCGCAGCGCACTGCAGGAAATCATGCTCCTCGCCCAGACCGCCAATCAGTACTTGAGTGAACAAGAGCCGTGGAAGGTCGTCAAGGTTGACGCCGCGCGGGCTGCCACCATCATGTATGTGGCCATCCAGGCAGTCGACACCCTCAATCGTCTGCTAGCACCCATCTTGCCCCACGCCTGCCAGCGCTTGCACCACATGTTGGGCTTCGACGATGTGATTGCTGCGCAACCACACGTCGAGCATGAGCGTGACCCTGAGGGCAACCAGCGCCCTGTGTTGACCGGTGATTATACAGCAGTGACAGGCTGGCGCATCAGCACCATTCAGCCAGGCACCGCACTGCGCGAGGTTGGCCCGCTCTTCCGCAAGCTCGACGACACGTTGGTAGCCGAAGAACTCTCGCGCCTCGGCAATAAATAGGCACTATGCAAGTGGCGCGTACACGTAGGTGTGCGTGCTGCTTTTTTATGCGTATGCAGAAAGGTTGCCCGATGCGTTTTGGGCATGTCAACATCGTTGCACGTGATTGGCGTGCGCTGGCGCGGTTTTATGCGCATGTCTTTGCATGTGAAATCCTCGCCCCCGAGCGTAATTTATCTGGCCCCGTGATGGAGGCTGGGCTCGGGGTGGCTGGAGCAGCCTTGCAAGGCGTACATCTGCGCCTGCCTGGCTATGGTGATGGTGGTCCGACGCTGGAGATTTATGCGTACCAGCCACTCAT
>JBKCGB010000012.1:0-22437 GCA_046303375.1 Roseiflexaceae bacterium | reverse complement strand
CGGTCACTGCCACCCGTCAGTGAATCATCGCCATTCCCAGCATTGAGTTGGTCATTACCGCGATCACCGTTGAGCACATCATCACCGGCGCCACCTTCAATGACATCGTTACCGTTACTGCCAATCAAGGTATCGTTGCCGCTACCACCAATAATTCGGTCGTTGCCATTCCCACCGTCAACGCGATCGTCACTTACACCGGCATCGACGGTGTCGTTGCCATCTCCAGCCACGATGGTATCGTTACCTCCTAATCCGAATATGATGTCGTTGCCGGTCAGCCCACAAATGACATCATTGCCGGCAGTACCACGGAGCACATCATTGCGCACCGTACCAGTAATGGTGCAGCGTGGCGCGGGAGGGGTGCTCGGTGTAGGGAGCTGGGGTGAAGTGGCTGATACAGTGGCAGGAATGGTGAATGCAACGAATACGGCAATCAGGAAGAGTTTATGTATCAATGGATGCACTCCATTCGGTGTACTGTATTACTGCATGTATTGGGAGAATCTCAATATTTCTCTCCATAAATATAATATCACATACAACTTATGCCGCATTCATGAGAAATGAGTGAGTGTACACATGATGAACAATGGAGGTGTAGTGCACAGTGGTTATGAGCTAACAATCACCGAGAACGACCTCAGTTACTGCATCAGAAACACGCTATGGCGCCAACAACCCAATCAACTCATCTGCACTCACATTTGCAATATAGTAGCTTATATCAATCGAGGCCAAGGCAGCTGCAATCGACTCCGCATCATACGTCACCCCAATCAGGTGTGCACACAGCGCTGCAGTATCGCCCTGCCCCATAAAGTCACCGTAGATGTGGGCAGCTGCGATGCGGTTGTGCTGGATGTCAAGGCGCACATCGACCTCGCCGCCGGCCAAGCGTTGTGCGCGTTGCACGTTGGCACTAGGATTACGCCCGTAATTCCAATCCCAGTTGGTATAGCGGCCGGCCCGCAAGTCGGCCACGCCCTGCCAATCCGCATCGGTCATGGAAACGCTGGGGATGTGCGCACGATCGCGGGTACCGTAGATTTTCTCCAGAATCCGCTCACGCAACTCGACCGCCGTAATCGGGGTCGATAAAAACTCGTTGATGTTGGCCACACGACTGCGGATGGATTTGATTCCCTTAGATTCGACTTTGCCTGGTTTGGGGCGCAGAGCGGCGACTAACTCATCCACGTTTGAGTCGACGAGAAGTGTACCGTGGCTGAGCATGCGATCAGAGGCTGCAAATTGCGCATTACCCGAGATTTTGCGTCCATCCACAATGATGTCATTGCGCCCGCTCAACTCTGCAGGAATACCGAGGTCATGTAGCACAGCAAGCACGGGGCCGTTAAAGGTGTCGTAGCGATTAAAGCGCCCGTTGACATCGCGTGTCATAAAGCTGAAGTTGAGGTTGCCAGTATCGTGGTAGACGGCACCACCACCCGACACCCGGCGCACCACTTGGATTGATTTGGCAGCCACTACATCGCTATCGATTTCTTCGACGGTGTTCTGGTTGCGCCCGATGATGATGGCATTGCTGTTGATATAAAAAAGCAGCAGATCGTCGTCGTCCAGTTTGTGGCGGATGCTGTATTCTTCGAGTGCCAGATTACGCGTGGCATCGGTGATATCAAGATTGTCGATATAGCGCATAGCGAACCTCACACAGAGTGATTGCTTTCAGTCTTTTTTCATTATATCCAAATCACTCCCTCATTGAATATCGAGAATTGCCGTGCTACAATCGCATCAACCGCAATGGTTTCGTCAATCACCGCAGATTGGCGAGTGGTACATCCCCGTACCACACACTACATTTTGGGAGGACGTTATGGAGTTAATCGTTCGTACCCAGCATGGTCACCTCAGCCCCGCAACGCGTGCCAACATCGATGGCAAACTGGTCGCCTTGCAACGCTACCTCAACCCCATCCGCACCGTGACTGTCGACGTCAGCCAAAAAGACAAGCACCACCGGGTGCAACTCACGCTGACTGGCGAAAACGGCATTCTGTTGCGTGCCGAAGAGCGTGCTGCCGAATTGATGCACGCCATCGACGAGGCCATCGCATCACTCAGACGTCAAATCGAGCGCTACAAGGGCAAACACTGGCGCAACAAACAGCGCCACGATTACTCACCGAGCATGGCCGAAGTCGCCGATGTGGTTTCACAATCAAGTGCAATTGTACGCACCAAGTCGTTCACCATTAAACCGATGGCCGACGCAGAAGCCATCGAACAGATGGAACTCCTCGGTCACAGCTTTTTCGTTTATCGTGATATAGAATTACAGGTGCGTGTCATCTATCGCCGCGCTGATGGGCGTTACGGCGTGATAATTACCGCATAACGCAGATACATATCGGGGCGAATTACATTTACCCCGATGTGGTTCATTTGGGACGATGGGATGTGGGGGCAAATCATATTCGCCCCCACCCCTTTTTTTGTCGTACAATAGAGCAAAGATTCACCGATAGCGAGAGGTGTTTATGCCTCGTATGCGCATACAACATCGTGTCGTCGTCACGGGCATGGGTGCGGTATCGCCCATCGGCAACGACGTAGCCACATTCTGGGATGGGCTCATCAATGGGCGTTCGGGGGTCGCACTCGCCACACGCTATAATCCGGCGGATATCCCATATACGATTACTGCCGAAGTCAAACAGTTCGACCCCGTCAACTACATGGATCCTAAAACAGCCAAACGTACCGCACGTTTTGCCCAACTCGCCCTTGCTGCCAGTGGGGAAGCACTTGCTGACAGCGGACTGACAGCATATACCGACCTCGACCGCACCCGGGTGGGGGTCGTTATCGGCACGTCGCTCGGTGGTACCGCCGAGGTAGAGCTGCAGACGATAGCGTTCGAAGCCAAGCAGCGCAAACGCGTTGACACACTCTACCTGCCTACATTCATCTACAACATGGGCTCGTGTCATGTGGCCATGGCGCATGATTTGCATGGACCCAATACTACGCCGGTGATGGCGTGTGCCACAGGCACCTATGCCATCGGTGAGGCATTTCGCATGGTACAACGCGGTGATTGTGTGGCAGCTGTCGCTGGGGGGAGCGATGCTGGAGTCACCGCCCTCAACGCCATGGCCTTTGGAGTGATTGGTGCAATTGCACCAGCAGGTGACGATCCAAGCCGTGCCGTGCGCCCCTTTGATGCCAATCGCCAAGGCACCGCCGGTGGCGAGGGCTGCGGCGTGCTCATCCTCGAACAACTCGAGCATGCGCTCGCACGGGGCGCGACTATTTATGCAGAGTTGCTTGGATTCGGCGCCACCGAAGATGCCTTTCATTTGACGGCCCCTGCCCCTGACGGCAAATATGCAGCGCTAGCCATGCAACGCGCCATTGCCGATGCCGAGCTACAGCCCAATGATATCGATCATATTAGTGCGCATGGCACTGCCACTCCGCTCGGTGATGTGGCAGAAACAGCTGCTATCCATGCAGCCTTTGGTGCACATGCACCACGCCTGGCGATTAGTGGCATCAAATCGATGCTGGGGCATACTGCTGCTGCCGCTGGAGCGTTAGCTGCAGTAGGAGTTGTCAAAAGTATCATGCACCAAGTGGTGCCACCAACCATGGGGTATACCACACCCGACCCACAGTGTGACCTGGATTATGTGCCCAATCATGCACGAACACAGGTGGTGCGGACAGCCATGGTGAATGCATTTGGCTTTGGTGGGCAAAACGCCGTCGTGCTTTTTGCACAATATCAAGCATAGAATCGCGATATCGAGGAGGATGCGCACATGATTATCATCGCTAGTGGCAATGGTGACATCGGGCTCAAGCAGGGCTGGGAGATACTGCAAAAGGGTGGCACTGCCATCGAAGCCGTCGAGGCATGCACATGGCCCGTCGAAGACAACCCACTCGATAATTCAGTCGGCTACGGCGGCTATCCCAACGTGCTCGGGCAGGTCGAGCTCGACGCATCAATCATGGATGGCAAATACCTGCGAGCTGGCTGTGTGGGTGCCATCAAAGGCGTGCGTCACCCCATCAGTGTTGCCCGCAAAGTGATGGAAGAGTTGCACCACGTGATGCTAGTCGGCGAAGGTGCCGAAATGTTTGCTCGTGAAAAGGGCTTTGCTTTTGAGAATTTGCTCAGCCCAGAAGCCGAAAAAACCTGGCGCGATGGGCTTGCAGGCAAGTTTGGTCCCGAATGGGCCAACGACGGGCTCGCCAACATCAAATCACTCATCAGCCAGGCCAGCAAACTCGCCACCGACCCGCAGAAAGTCGCCGGCACAGTCAATTTCATCGCCATCGACAGCCACGGCAACATTGCCTCAGCAGTCAGCACCAGTGGCTGGGCCTGGAAGTACCCGGGGCGGCTCGGCGATTCACCCATCATTGGGGCTGGCAACTACTGCGACAACCGCTACGGCGGTGCCGCCTGCACCGGTCTAGGCGAAATCGCCATTCGCTGTAGTCTAGCGCGCACCACCGTACACAACATGCGTTATGGTATGAGTGTACAAGAAGCAGTGCATAGTGCCTTTGTCGATATGCGTGTCATCGAAATGGAGCGCTCACGCATCAACATGAACATGATCGCCCTCGATGCCAAGGGGAACCATTGCGCGATGACCACCCACGAAAAAGCCGACTACGCCTACATCGCTGACGGCATGGATGCTCCAGCGCTCGTGCCGCGTATGACGTTCAAGGTATAGCCATGCACAACGGGTGGCGGTATCTGGTTACGCTGTGGGTACTGGTGGTTGTGTGTGCGTGTGGCACACCACCCATTACGCCTGCTGCACCTGCACCAACCGCCACCCCAGTCAACGCACCGACCACATTGGTAGTGTGGCATGCCATGGGCGGCAGCAACGAAGTCGCACTGCGCGATGTATTCAACCAAATCGCAGTACGTTACGGTTTCCGTGTTATCCTGCAACGGATCCCTATCACCACAATTCAAACCGACGTGGCCAACGCATTTGCGCAATCGCAGGGTCCCCACATCGTGGTACTGTCAAGCACACAGCTCCAAGCCATCCTCAGCAACGATTGCTGTCTCGCCATCGATACGTTGCTCGCCGTGGCGACCCGTGACGCCTTGACACCCCAGGTACTTGCCACTGTCCAAGGAGCGAATCAACAACTCTACGGACTGCCAATTAGCTACGAACTCCCTGTGCTCTACTACCGCATGCAAAGTGTACTCAGTGCACCGAGTAGTAGCGACGATTTGTTGAGCATTGCGCATAGCCTGCGGAATCCACCGCAATGGGGCTTGGGCATAGATTTGAGCATGGACTCGATGTATGGCTATCTGAGCGCATTTGGTGGCGAAATCATCGATGCCCGCGGGACTGTGGTGTTGGGTGGGAGTGGACGAGCCGGCAGTGAAGCCTGGCTACGCTGGTTGACCATGCTCAACAACGACCCCCTTTTGCTCACCCGCCTTGACGCAGTCTTTCGCATCGAACGCACCCTTGGCGCTGGCCAACTCGAAATGGTGGTTGATTCATCCAAAAATCATCAAACGTATACCCAGCTTTGGGGGGCTGCAACCGGCATCGCCCCATTGCCTGTGCTCAGTATTACCAACCAGATGCCGCGACCATTGTTGACCAGCACCGTGCTCGTACTCAACAAACACTTGAGTGTAGCCGAGCTCGTCGCAAGCCGCCAGCTCCTTAATGCACTCATCAGCACGGATATCCAGCAACAGTTGCTCGGCTACGGCTTGCAACCGGTCAACCGCCAGCTGTCGTTGGCAGATACACCACATGGGCTTGCGATTCAGAATGCAGCCGTACATGCGGTGCAGCCACACCCTGCCTTGATGCGGTATGATGTGTATGCCGTGCTCCGCACCATGGTTCGCCAGGTGGTGGTCGGGGCACAGAGTCCCGCTGATGCAATTACAACGGCCGACCAGCAGATTCGCCTGTTGATAGAAGGATCACCGACGCCATGACCAATCCACTCGAATCGCACATCCGCAACATTCCCGACTTTCCGATCCCGGGCATTCAATTCAAAGACATTACCACGTTGCTCCGTAACGGCACAGCCCTACACCAGGCAATTGATGTCTTTGTGGCGCGCTATCGCAATCAGCGCATTGACGCAGTTGTTGCTATTGAATCGCGTGGATTCATCTTTGGCGCACCATTGGCCTATGCACTCGGTATTGGCATGGTCCCGGTACGCAAAAAGGGCAAGCTCCCCGCAGACACGTACAGTGTGGAATATGCCCTCGAATACGGCTCTGCCATCCTCGAAATTCACAAGGATGCCCTGCCCAACAATGCACGTGTTGTCGTGATTGATGATTTACTTGCCACCGGTGGCACCATTGCTGCTGCGTGCCAACTGGTGGAGCTGGCCGGCGGGCAGGTGGTTGAAACCGCCTTTTTAATCGAGCTGAGCATGCTTGAGGGCCGCAAAAAATTGCACCAGTACCCGATTTTCTCGCAAATCACCTACTAGCACACCTCATAAGGGGCGGCGGTATGCGAGTATCACTGCCCCAACCAGCAAAATCACCGCAAAGCTGAACCACTGAATGGCATAACCGAAGTGCGATCCGAGCCCCATATCGCTCATCGTCGAACGCACCGGATAGGTGGTGACGACCTCGTCACCTGGCTGTAACTCGATGAAACCAGGCGCCAGCGAGCGTTGCATCTGCGCGGCAATGGCAGGGATCGTGATGGCAAACCAACGATCTCGCCAGCCATTGCGTGGGGCAATCTCGGTGACGGTAGCAAGCGGTGGTTGCGACAGCCGCCATATGCCACTGAGCATCTGCAAACCGCTGACAGGCGGGTATCGTGTTTCCCAGTCGGTCAAGCCATCTTGATAGGGAATCCAGCCACGATTCACGAGCACCGCATCACCACTATCTGGTTGACACACCGTCAAGATCTGGTACCCAGTCGTCCCCTGATAGCTACGGTTGCGCCACAAGAGTTGTTGGTTTGTCTGAAACGAACACACAATCTGCACATGGCGGTATTCTTGTTCGTGCACCGGTAATGCGAGCACCGTGGCCAAAGGGACTGGCGCTTGGTCAATGCGCGCATTAATAACCGCATTGCGAGCCATGCGTTGCTCGTGGCGCTCGAGCTGCCAAAACCCGAGTCGTACCAATATGATGACTCCCACCAACACGATGAGGCTAATGTATTTGCGTCTTCCCTGCCAAAGTCGTGCCACGAACTCCATGTCGGCCTCTCATCTGTATCTGTGTGTCCCCGTATACGCCACATATTCGGTTTGACATGCTCCCTGCAAACCTGATATACTGCCATTCGTTGTCGTGCCGATATAGCTCAGCGGTTAGAGCGAACGACTCATAATCGTTAGGTCGGTGGTTCGATTCCACCTATCGGCACCAATTGACCCACCCGACCAGGGTGGGTTTTGTATTAGGTGCGCAGGCGCAGATTCATGATTGGCTGTTCGAGCTCAACATGCCAACGCCCCGCCAACCAAATCGACCCTACCACATACCCCACGGTCACCACCACATCAGCAAGCGTGTTACGCCCAATCGCTCCAACCAACCCCTCAAGTGTCAAACGCCACGGATAGTGCAATAGGTAGAGTGGATACGAAATCCAGGCGATCCACTGCACCCAACGCCCCAGCCACGAGAGCTGGGTACGCGTCAGCGATGCAAGCCACGGATACCACAAGGCGAGGGCTAGCACCGTCACCGGGATGAGCGTCACACGCACCCACGCATCACGCTCTAGGTCTGGTTGAAACCATGCGAGGAGCCCCAGGTATACCACGCTCAGCACCGTACTCAACACAGCCAGCCATACAGCGCGCATCGGGTGTGTATGCACCCACGTACGCCACCACCACACCATCGCCACACCGGTGCCGATGACGTCGAGACGCAGGGGCACGTATTGCCGGAGCACGTCGTTCCACGAAAGCGTGGTGCTCAGCGCTACGTAGCTCCGCAACATGGTCGGCACCACCAACAAGAGAATGAGTGTGACCAAAAGTGCGCGGGTGGGCGCAAACCACCGGGTCAACAGACTAATACCCAGTGCTGTAACCAGATAAAACCATTCTTCGATGGATAGACTCCATGCCACTAGCAGATATGGCGGATGATCATGCCACATGTTTTGGACAAAGACGAAATATTCATTGAGCCCTGCAAGCGTGGCACCACCCCACCCCCCAAGTGCTACAATCACCAGCATATACCAGTAGATGGGGATTGTGCGGGCCCAGCGCCGATGCAAAAAAAGTCCGAGCGCCCGCGTTGACTGCCAATGCGAGATTTCATTGATGATCAGTCCACCTATCAACCAGCCGCTCAAAATAAAGAAGGCATCAACGGAGATTTTCCCCATCCATGCCACTGTGTCAAAAAACCACATCGGGGTATATGCCACTATCGTGGGCATGTGGGTCACCAGTACGAGAAACATGGCCACACCCCGCAAATAATCGAGACCGATGTAGCGGAGCAGCTGTTTTTGCGGGCCTCGTGGCATACCACGCCCACACAACCATGCATCAAGTAACGGAAAGAGGCTGTAGCCGGCATACAAACACGCAAACACCATGCCACGGTTGGGGTCAACGCGTTTGCCGACCACATACATCACCCCAATCACAAGACTCAAACCCGCCAGCAACCAGGCTTGACTAGCCATCCCCACGAATGCACCGACCAGCAACAGATGCCGCCATGGACGCACTGGGCGCCACACAAACCGGCGCAGACGCAACAATGTGGCACTCCCCAGTAACACTGCGAATTGCCACAACGGAGACCAGCTGGATGTCCCACGCCACCACAACACCAAGAGCGCCATAGTCACGACCAGCACAACGACGCCAAGTTGCTGGCGACGTGTGAGCCGCACACAATGCGCACACGCAATTGCCAGACTGCCGAGCATGGCAAGTAGCTCAAGGATTGTGGCAGCATTCCCATGCCGTAACACAACCACTGCCATGGTAAGTGCTGCGGCAGCCAACCAGCGCCATACCCACGCTATACGCCAAAATCTGAGCAGATGCGTTAACACCAGCGTCGCAAGCAACGTCCACCATACACCGTGCCATGCAGGAATTTGCCAGTTGCTCGGGATAACACGGACTTCATCGAGTGCCACACCAATGGAGCGCCGTGCTACCACCTGTGGCTGTGCCACGGCCACTGTCACCGACAGGGCATCGCTCCAACCAATCGGCACCTGTACCGCCACATCGTAATATGCAAATCCAGGTTGCACGAGCACCGTATGTGTGGTGTTCTGCAGTGTAATTTCGAGTGCGGTCGCTGACAGCGCACTCGCATGCAACCGCACCACGTATGCACCTGCACCGACCGCAGGGAGTTGCAATGTGGCACGGGGCTCGCTCCAACGAAACGTCGTACCGGCACCATACTCACTGTCATAAAACGACGTGACCACTGCTTCATCCCACTGACCAATATCAACGCGATAGAGCAGTGGCGCAGCCCACCCAATGATGCTCGCAATAACAACGACCGCAATGGCCATAATATGGCTGCGACTAGGCAAGACGGTCACGATGGATAAACTCCTTTGTCACGCTTGTAGGAAATTCGTCGGGTGCAGGCAACGCAGGCAACGCACGCCCATGCACATGTAGGATTTCGATGTATCCCGATTTTGCGACCAAGCGCACGATACTCCCTGTAGGCAGTGCATCAAATGCACCACGGACTGCGGTCACCGCAGGAATCCCCAACATGCGCACCATTGAGGCGCTCTGCGATAGTTCAGCACCGTTTTCGAGGATAATCCCACGACACATGCGTGCCAACTCTATCCACTGTACATCAAAATGTCGTATCACGAGAATGCGTTGTTGCACATCAATATCGTCGGGAATCGTCGTCACTGGTTGTGTCAAACGCCAAATCACTCCTTCGACGATTCCGTCACTCAGGCTTCGACCCTCGAGCACCACACGACGATGCCCGTTATCGGCACGCCAACCAGCCTCGTCGTCGTAGCGCATTAATGTGGCAGGCACCAGCAGCGCTTCTTGGTAGCCACGCAACTGCCGACGTTCGAGGAGCATTGATTCGGGGATGCGCCAACCATTGCAGACGCGTACCACCTCTTCAGGGCTAAGGAGCCATATTGCATCTGCATGCGTCAAATGACCATCTTTGACTGCTTTATCAGCACGCTTCATGAGAATCCGACGTACCCGTTCATAGACACGCATACCCGCTGAACGGATGGCATCACGACGATACATGGCACGTGACAACACCAACCAGACAGGCCAGGCCAACAGCCCTGCCACTGTATGCCGCACCGGCGTTAGTGCAGTGGTACCATCGAGCAAAATGCGAATCATAGCCTGTGGGTTTTCACGGTAACGTGGCGTAGCGATGTCTGACTCAAAGAGACCGCGATGCCCATACCGCGCAAGCAACTCTTCCCACATTCCGGCAAAGACCGCATCACTAGGTAATGTGTGATGTCGCAGCATCTCAAAAATATCAGGACGCTTTTGTAAATAGAGGCGTACCGGGGCCAGATCCGCCAATATGGCACGATTGAGTGAGCGATAGCGACCACTCCATTCGGCATATACACGCCGCCGCCGCATCCACATTTCGAGTGGGCCAATAATTCGTGCCAGCGCCATACTCGCATACATTTGCGTGACTGTGGTTTCATGCAGGATCGCGACTGCATCAGCCACATCACCATTAAAGCCACGTGCTCGTGCGTACAGTGTGCGCATTTTTTGCAGCGCAGCGCGCGGCACATGCAGCGTGTCCCAGCCAATATGCAGAATACGCCACCATTGCCGCCATGTACGTGCTGGTTGATACGTAACTGCTGCCAACATTGGATCGTTGAGATCACCAACAATACTGCCTGGCAGCCCCCAGCGTCTCAGCATATCAGCCAACAAGCTGTAGTTAAACCGTGGGCGCCCCGCATACAGTTCAATGAGTTGCCGCTCTGTGGTAAAAGAGCGGTCGAGTTGATGCCACCGGGCATACACACCTGCACTTGTACTGCGCAACAGCTGACTCATAAAGTACGATGGCATATCAGATATAGATTCCCGGAGTTCACCGAGACCGAGGCGTTCATTCCGCCGTGGCGATTGCACCACGGGACGCATCTGCAACAACCAGCACGTGGTCCCGTCATCGGCCCATTCAAGCTCCCACGGTGTATCCCCAAAAATAGCACGAATCTGGCGCATCAACTGCTGTAACCGCTGTGCAAAAGGTAAATTGGCATTCGGTACCTCCCCCCGCATGATACGAGGCAACGTCAATGTGATTCCAGCCGAATGCCCCCGTGCGAGCTGCTCCCCCGAACCAGCAGTAAAATTCACCAAATCATCTTCGTATGCCGGCTCACTCACCGCCATACCTGCGTGTTGTGCATCCACCATACTCATCAGCAACACGTCACGGCGCACATGTGCGGGC
The DNA here is from genome assembly GCA_046303375.1 of Roseiflexaceae bacterium. Lineage (GTDB taxonomy): Bacteria > Chloroflexota > Chloroflexia > Chloroflexales > Roseiflexaceae > UBA965. The sequence goes on along the minus strand of JBKCGB010000012.1, from coordinate 10,955 downwards.
AGGGGGCCTGCTGCCGCCCATACCGCACAAATCGCGGTCGCTAAGGCCTGTGGGTCACGACGATCCACACGCAACTTGCTAATCATGGTTGGTTGCTGGATTTCATGTTCGCTGTCACGCACAAACAACGGGCGCACCGTGATACGAGAAGCAAGGTCACTCATACTATGAAAGATATGCATGGCCTGGAGCAATTCATCAACATTGCGCGGCATCACCATACCATCACGCCGCACCACCAGTTCTTGGTTTTGCACAAAGCGCCAGGCATCATCCAAGAGAATATGCGCATCAGGCACGGCAATACCGCGCCGCCGCGCCCGATCAAGCATGACTATTTTGTTGGACAAGCCACGCCGAGCAGCTTTTCCGGCCCCATTGGGTAAGAGAAACGGCGACTGCGCCATAGCGGTGCACATCTCCTCTTAATTACGTACTACCAATCGTAATAAACTATACCATACCTTGTTTGATTGTCCATTTGTTATGATGGGTATGCACCAACATGCAATGTAATTGTCACGTTGCCTGCGCTAATAGGAGTCACCCATGTCACTACACTGGATGCGACGGACCAGCTTCTGGTATATCCCCTCCACTATCTGGGGTGTAATGATGGTGTTAATGCACTGTTGTGCCAGCATCGGCATCACCTCAGCACGACACCAGGCCAATAACGCTGTTTATAACGTCATCTATGCATTCATCATCTGCACTTTGGCAGTCATCAATTGTATCGCCGAGCAGCCCTACCATGACTAACCAATCCCCTGGTATGGCCACACTCTATGCATTTTGGGCATTTGCCGTCTGTAGTCGCGCCCTCTGGCAGTACACCGTGGAGCAACAATTTGCACTACCCACACATCTGTCAGCACTTGCCGGCATCCTCTACCTCGGCATCGCCTATTGGGCGTGGTATGGCCAGATACGCGCATTACGCATCGGGCTCATCATCGAATGTGGCGGGGTGATTGCCGTCAGTCTCTACGAACAATCCGCACCATTTGCCTATGCCACCGCCTGGTCACATTGGGGTGTAGGGTATTTCTACATCCCACTCGCATTGCCCATCGTGGGGCTCGTGATGACACGCAAATCCATACAATGAGCACAGACGGATACATCGCCACTTGCGTATGCATGATGTGCGTCAACGATGGAAAAGATGACGACACTGAACGATGCTTCCGTTCCCCATCCACCATGCCATGCTGCGAAATGAGGTCTGGTGCGATGGCGCATGGCTCGGGCGCATGGTATGTGCCCTACCGGTGTGTGCAGCGCATCTAATCACTCCCCGCCGACAACACATCTGTCATGGGTAGCCGAACCATCATTGTTCTGTGCATTTCTGCACCTTCCAAGCGCATATTATGCTACGCCGACCTGTGACCTGTCATTACATGTTGTTTTCATTCGTCATTGTGTAATGCCCCCCGACATACACATATTTGACAAAGCCTGTAGATGCGCTCTATACTTGCGCATAGCACGATTGCCCCACACATGGTGAGGATAGACGTATTTCCTATGGCAACAGCCACACACCCACTACTACTACGTCGCTTACTACCCCGCATGCGCGGGTCATGTGTGTGACGAGTTTGGTTTATGCCACGCACTTGACCCTCTCCCACCTATGGGGGAGGTTTTTTATCGCCACCCACACGAGGAGCCACCTGTATGACTGATAGTAAACGTGATCGTTTTGACCCATCTATTGAGCCAAAGTGGCGTGAATTTTGGGCCAAACAGGGTATTTTCAATGCGGGCCGCCGCCCCAATGCACCACACCGCTATATTTTGGAAATGTTCCCCTACCCAAGCGGTGATTTGCATATCGGCCACCTCAAGAACTACGTCATTGGCGACGTACTGACACGCCTGTACGTGTCACGCGGCTACGATGTGATGCATCCCTTTGGATGGGACGCCTTTGGTTTGCCTGCCGAGAATGCGGCCATTAAACGTGGTATCAATCCAGCCGATTGGACAAACGCCAACATCCAAGAGTCCAAAAATTCACTCAACATTGCCGGCATCATGTATGACTGGAGCACCGAGCTGGCCACCTGTGCCCCCAACTACTACAAGTGGACACAGTGGCTCTTCCAGCTCCTCTACAAACGTGGGCTGGCCTACCGTGCCAAATCACTGGTCAACTGGGATCCCGTTGACCAGACGGTGCTGGCCAACGAACAGGTCGATGGCGAGGGGCGCAGCTGGCGCAGTGGAGCCAAAGTCGAAAAGCGCGAGCTTGAGCAGTGGTACTTCAAAATTACCGCCTACGCAGAGCGCTTGCTCCAAGACCTCGACAAGCTGCCCAACTGGCCCGAGCAAGTCAAAACCATGCAACGCAACTGGATCGGCAAAAGCGAGGGTGCCGAAGTCACCTTTGCGAGCGCTGCAGGTGATTTGGTCGTCTTTACCACGCGCCCTGACACGCTGTGGGGAGCCACGTTCATGGTACTTGCCCCCGAACACCCCTTTGTAGCACAGTTGACTGCCCCTGCCAAAAAAGCCGAAGTCGATGCCTATGTGGCCAAAGCCAAGCTCACCAAAGAAATCGATCGTACGAGCACAGCCCGTGAAAAAAGTGGAGTCTTCTTGGGGTCGTATGCCACCAATCCCGTCAATGGCGCCCAGATTCCCATCTGGATAGCCGACTACGTGCTGATGGGATACGGCACCGGCGCCATCATGGCAGTGCCTGCACACGACGAGCGCGACTTCGCCTTTGCACGCCAATTCGGCCTCGATATCATCGTGGTGGTGCAGCCCACCGGGCAAGCACTCGATGGCACCACCATGACCGAATCGTGGCCCGGCGAGGGCGTAATGGTCAATTCAGGGCCACTCGATGGCATCCCTGCAGGCAAAGGCGACGGACAAAGCGTCAAGGCGGCTATTGCCTGGTTGCAACAGCACGGCAAAGGCAACGGCACCACCACCTACCGCCTGCGTGACTGGCTGATTAGCCGGCAGCGCTACTGGGGTGCGCCCATCCCCATGCTCTACCTGGCAGACGGCACCATGGTGCCCGACCCACGGTTGCCCGTCGAGCTCCCCAAAGTCGACGACTACCTGCCCAAAGGCAAATCTCCCCTGGCCGCCGCCACCGCTTGGGTCAATACGACCGACCCCGTCAGTGGTCAGCCTGCCACACGCGATACCGACACGATGGATACGTTCGTGGATTCGTCGTGGTACTTTTTGCGCTTTCCCGATGCACAAAACGACAGCGAGATTTTTGCCAAAGACAAAATCAATCGCTGGATGCCCGTGCACCAGTACATCGGTGGCATCGAGCATGCCATCTTGCACCTGCTCTACTCGCGCTTTATCACCAAAGTGCTCTACGACGAAGGCTTGGTGCCCTACGACGAGCCATTTGAAGCGCTCTTTACCCAGGGCATGGTGCAACGCCGTGTACGCACACCGTTGCCACACACGACGGGTAGCGTCGAATTCCCTGAAGAATTGCGCCGCAAACTGGAGCTGCCTGGTGGCTCACTGACCGTAGATGCGGCACGGGCAGCACTCAAACCACACGGCTATACGCTCGAAGGCGATCCCACCCAGGGATTTGAGGCAGTCAGTGGTCCTGTCACCATGTCCAAGAGTGCCGGCAACGGCATCCCCGTCGGCCCATTTGTGCGCCAATACGGCTCAGATGTGGCACGCATTGTGGTGCTCTTTGCCGCCCCACCCGAAAACAGCATGGAGTGGACAGACGAAGGTGTCGCCGGCGCCCAGCGCTTCCTCAATCGCATCATGGCGCTCTTTTTGAGCGAGCGCGAACGCGTCAGCGCACATCCAGTCAACTCCGTCACTACTGCACGTGTTGCAGACCACGAAAAGGACTTGTGGCGCGCCCTGCATGTGGCTATCCGCAAAATCACCCAAGACACGGAATCATTCCGTTTTAATACGGCCATTGCGGCCATGATGGAGCTGCTCAACGAAGTACAACGCTACCGGAGCGAGCACCCCGTCGGTGCGGTCTACTGCGAAGTAGCCCACGCCTTTACACGCCTGCTCAGCCCCTTTGCACCACACTTGTCCGAAGAGCTGTACGCCGCCTTTGGGGGCACAGGTAGCGTCTACGACGCCGGCTGGCCCGCATGGGATGATGCCGCGTTGCTGGTCAGCGAAATCGAAGTCGTGCTCCAGATCAACAGCAAAGTCCGTGGTCGCATCATGGTACCTGCCGCCGCTGACGAAGCCCAGCTCGAGGCATGGGCACGCAATAGCCCACGCATCCAGGAACTGATCGGCAACGCTACCATCCGCAAAGTCATCGTGGTGCCTGGCAAACTGGTCAATTTTGTAGTCTAACCACACATCACCAGCGCTGCCGACAACTAGCGGCAGCGCTGACGAGGAGCCCCATGCTCACGTTGCGTGTCTTGCCTGCATCCTACGCCATCTGGCAACTACCATGCGATGCACCACTGCCTGCGTGGCCGGATGGTGCGTTTGTGTGTGTGATTCGCACCGCCAACGAGCTCTCAGGTGTCTGCGCCAGCAACATGACACCTGCTGGCGCCGTGGTCGATGACGGCTGGCGCTGCCTGCAATTCATGGGGGCGTTTGATTTGACGCTCACAGGCATCATGGTGCGTGTGGCCCAGCCACTTGCTACTGCTGGCGTGCCTATTTTTACGCTAGCCACCTACAACACCGACTACATCCTCGTCCCTAGCAGTCGATACGCCGAAGCCGTGGTCGCGTTAACCGCTGCCGGGCATCAGATAGTCGTAGAATGAGGCTTGCAATGCGTCCAGTCCAGAGTCATTTCGGTGATGTTGCCAACCAATATGCGACCTTTCGCCCCACCTACCCACCACAACTCATCGCTGATGTGGCGGCATTCGCCGGGGGCGCACAGGCCGTGGCACTCGATGTGGCCTGTGGCAACGGGCAAGCCACCCTTGAACTTGCAAATTATGTCAAACACGTCTACGCCAGCGATGTGGCAGATACGCAAGTGGTGGCCATGCCAGCACACCCCAAGATTTCACCGTATGTAGCACGTGCCGAACACAGCGCCTTGCAAGATCACAGCGTCGACTTGGTGACTGTGGCACAAGCCATGCACTGGTTTGATGTGGATGCCTTCCACCGTGAGGTACAACGCATCGTACGTCCGGGCGGCATCGTCGCAGTCTGGAGTTATTCACTGCTCCAGAGCACACCAGCCATCACTGACATCATCGTCGAGATGTACAGTCATACCCGTCCATGGTGGCCTGCTGATCGCGACCACGTAGACGACGGCTATGCCAAACTGCCCTTCCCCTATACACGCATCCCCTATACGCCACCAGCCATGACCGCCCAATTCACCCTTGAGCGTCTCATCGGCTATCTGGGCACCTGGTCGGGGGTGCGCCGCTACCACAAAGACACGGGCCGCGACCCGGTGGCAGAACGGGTCGCAGCCCTGCGTGCAGCCTGGAATGGCGATAGCAATCACCCGATGCCGTTTACCTTTAGTGTGGCGATGCACGTCGGGCGCGTATAAACGCCCACAACCGCTGTGCATCAACAACCCAGCGTGCCGCCCATGATTCGTGGCGCTGCCAGATGGTTGCAAGCATCAGTCCAGTCAGCAACATGATGCCGTAGAACTTGTATGACCCCAACAGAATCGATACAATCCCCAAATGGGTTGGGTAGTTGAAACTGCGAAAATTACCGAAGGCGACCAGCGCATAACTGACGGCCACGCCTGCTACCATGGCCAATGAGACACGGTGTGCTTGGAAGTGCCACAGCATGATAAAAAAGACCAACAACAACAGTGTGGTGTAGTGCATCCACGCTACCGGGATTGCCACCACCATCAAAATCACAAACATGCCGTACTGCACCGCAAATGCACTCTGGTCTTCGTCGACATCACGAAGCGCAGCCAGACACACGAGCGCCGACAATATGGCCGACAGCACGGTGGCGAATTGCTCAATTGGTTTTATCGGGAAACGGAGCATGATAAAGGGTTCAGCGTAGAATCGTGTCACAAAACCTGCAATGGTTTGGTTCTCGATCCAAGACGTTGTCCCACCAATACTCGGGAAGACCTGTGTCACATATTGCACGTGAATATCCCAGCCAATCACTGCAATCGCAAGCGCATTACAGACAATCATCCCCACCACAAAACCACCAAGTGCCCACCAACGCCGTTTGATGAGCAAAAACACCAACAACAGGACGGGATATATTTTGAACATGGTCAGAAATGCAATCACACCACCCGTCCAGCCATCCCGGCGCATACGGGTGGTCCACAACATCACGGTGAAACAAAAGAGCAACACGACATCCGTCTGCCCGTAGGCAATCGTGTCATAGAGTGCTTGAAAGTTCATCAGCAGTACAATACTTGCCAACCACCACACCAGTTGCACACGCATCATCTGCAGCCAGATGCCCACCGTCGCCACAAAGAGCACAATATTCAACCAACGATAGGCATCAAGCACGACTTTGTTGTCGAAATACACAAACGGCGTAAAGAGCATGATATAAAATGGTGGGCGTTTGTAGACGGCAAACGGATTTGCAACTGCCTTGTCGACAGAATACAAGATACCTGTCTCAACCCAGCGGCGGGCAGCAGTCAACCAAATGTCGAAATCACCACTCCCATAGCGAAACATGGGAGCAGCAACACGCAACTGATGAAAGATGGATACAACCAATAAACCACCAAAGAGAATCCACAGATGCAGATGTGGTATGGCCCATGGACGACCTCGTTGGATCCACGCAACCGCTGCTCCTACGCCGAGCGTGGCAAGCACCACGGACCCCATCCACGCTTGATATGTGTAATACCTGATGTAGATGTTGTCTGCGACCAAGACAAACTGAAAGAGGGGCAACATCCACCATGCCAGAGCCAATATCAACGGTACTGCGGCGCCAGCGACCATCCAGCGACCTTGAGCATCTTGTTCAGTGAGACGGGTGATACGTATCACAATCAGCCAAAGCACACAAATCGCCAACCATGCCACCAACCAGTGCCAGTGCGGGAGCGTTTCGACGACGTACCATGCCACAATGACACTCGCACTGAATGTCACCATACTCGCCACACCAACAGCGCGCATCCATGAGTAATCAAGCAATCGGATGCCACCTACCACCAACACCCAGGTAGCAAGTGCCATCCAAAACGCATACGGCAACCCGTGCACAGGGGTCGTCGGCGTCGTGCCAAAGCGCGTTAATACCACACCGAGGTCACGATTATCACCAGCAACACGCTGACGTGGAGCATCGATTTCGAGCGTGGTAGCCCACGTCGGCGTGGTCTGTGGTGCCACAAGTACGTGAAACTGGCGCGGTGCCTGCACTACGGGCAGCACGATACGCTGCCCGTGGTCGGTTTGCACCACCGTCTCGATGGGAGGGCCTGCAACTGCTTGACCTGATTGCAACTCGAGCATGCCAATCAGCCATGTATTCGCTATTACAGGCAATCGCACGGTGCTCTGGGGCATCGTCCAGCGATACGTAAATTCATCCCCCTCGCTCGCATAGACTCCATCTAGCCAACGTGTGTCATATACGCCAACGGTCACCATGGCATGACGGTGATTGCTTGTCTGGACTACGTGCCACAGCCCGATACCACTGATGAGCAGTATGATTGCCAAAACGACACGACGCACAAGATGGGGGTATTGCATAGTTCTCTCGCTTGTGTACTCACTGCTATGCATTATAACGATGAAAATACCCTGACCGCACAAAAGTTGCGTTTTCGCAAAAAAAGCGTATTATGCAAAGTACTCATTGATGTGGTACTATAGTGCATAGCAAATTGATTGCCCCATAACACGCATTTATCACGAAGGTGTGTGCATGTCCGCGCAACCAGATACCGCATTACATCTCAATAAACTGACCATGCACCGAGCGCGCATCATGGACTTCCCGTTATTACAGACGTTGCTAGACGACAGTGCTGCCACACTACGGGTGCGTTATGGTATCGGTCCCTGGGGGATCGCCACCACCATTCGCCAAATGGAGCGCCACATGACCGATCATCACATCATGGTCATCAGCTACATGGGAGTATGCGTGGCGACGTATGCAATTGCCCCGACCCCGCCATCGTGGTACGACATCTCGCTCTTTAGCCCGGCGCCAAGTGCAGGGTACCTGTACAACATGTGCGTGTTGCCATCGTTTCAACGACGCGGCGTCGGGTTGTGGGCAATCCAGCGCGCCCATGCACTCGCACACAGCCTCGGGCATCATGCGCTCTGGTGTCACTTGTATGCAGAAGTCAGTGAATCGCATCAATTTGCGCACCGCGCCGGCTATGTTTGGTGTGGCAACGTCGTCCACACCCGCCACGTGCATTATATGTGTGAACACGTGTTGAGCCCATCATCCGAGTGATGGTCTTTCTGGTGCATCTGGTGCAGTCTGCCACACCCACACACACAGGAGTGCAGTCAACACAATCATCCCATAGAGTTTGTATGAGTCGGTGATGACAGTCAACCAGCCCACATCCACGGCAAACACGAAACTGAGAAAATTGCCAAACCCGATAAAGGCAAAACTCCCCGCCAATAACGTCGCCTGCCACCAGATCATGGTGCGTGGTACTGCATACCACAGTACTGCAATGAAGACCAGCCATAGTGGCACCTGGTAACCAATCCACGCCACCGGAATAGCGAGTGCCGTCATCATGACCACAATCCCAAACTGCAATGCATATACAGGGTGACGAGGTGGCACAGGCTTGGCCGCCACCACAAACAACAGCACCAACACGACGAGTGAGACAAGGGTTGTCACTGGTGCAACGATGGTATCAGCAAATGGGGCCAACGGGTATGATGGCGCCACGAGTCGTGCAACAAATGCCGCAATTGTTTGGTTTTCAATATATGCCGTGGTACCCCCAATAATCGGCAACACGGCAAACACAAACGTGTAGTATTCTTGCCACCCTACCACCGCCATCGTCACAAGATTGAGTATGATACCACCAACAACAGTGCCCCGTACCGCATACCAACGCCGTTTGAGCACGAACCAAATGAGAAACACGGCGGGGTACATTTTGATGCTAATCAACAGTGCGACGAGCCATCCAGCCACATCATCGTGCTCGTGGTACAGGCACCAGTAGATGATGCTACACAACCACACGACCACGATGTCGATTTGCCCATATTTGAGCGTTTCCAACACCGGGTTCAGGTTGACACAGATGAACAACGCCCCCAACCACCAACCCCACTGACGTGGTTTGATAATATGCAACCAGATCATTGCAGTGCATACCAACAACCCGATATCAATGACACGATAGATGCGGAGTAGATCCATTTCGTTGTAGCCAGCCAATGGAATAAACAACATGCCATACAGTGGCGGATATTTGTACACATAGCCAAAGACGTCACCCGCAATCTGTGGCACATCATAGAATGAACCTGTCGCCACCCAGCGGCGTGCTGCGATGACCCATACATCGAAATCAGCACTGCCGACGTGGTGGAGCGCCTGCCAGCTGCTCATGAGATAACGAATCGTGGCCACACTACACACGGCTGCAACGCTCCATTGACTGACAGATTCCCACCAGTGCCATTGCCGCCAGCGCGCCACCAGACTCAGCCCACCCAGTACCGCCAGTGCAAGTGTACACCACCACAGCAACGCAAAGGGATACACTGCAAACCCACGCACATAAATACCAGCAGCCATGACCGCGTGTTGGAGCCACGGCATAACTAGCCATGCACTCCCCATCAGCAGCGGGATGACGTGACCCGTCACACCGAGCCGCCCCTGGGGAGTGACAGTTACCCAGCCCATCAGGCGCACCCAGCCCTGCCAAGCGACGGCTGCCAGCAGACATACCAACGGCCATTGCAGCCACGGGAGTGTTTCTACGGGACGAAGCACGAGTGCCACGGCAAGGGCACTCACAAGCAGCAACGGCAGCCCTACGCGGAATACGGTGCGCTGCACATCGAGCAGGCTCAACCAGAGCCAGAGGGTGAGCGCAGTTAGTGCAAGGATGAATGCCACGTATGACTGCCACACCGAAGCAATCATGGTCGGTGTAGTGCGCAATTGCGCTAGCAACACGCCTACTTGGCGTTGCTCTGCGGTGAGCACTGCGTTGGCGACTGTCAACGTCACGTCGTCACCCCACGCATACGTGGGCGCATGCCACAGCACGGCATAGCGTCGCATTTGCCACCCCTCAACCGCTATGCGCAACGCAGGGGTTGCTCCCGTGACCGTCACCAGCTGTGCAGGCGTACCGTTGGGGCGCCCATTGAGCAACCACAACTCTGCGACATGGAAGCCTGTACGCATGGCGGGGAATGTCACCGACGCCTGTGGCGCAGACCAACGCATCGTACGACCTGCAATTTGCTCAGGGTCGTACCACTGTCGCACGTACCACGTATCATGGGTCCCAGCAACCACCGTCATCGCACTCCGCATACCGATATACGCAAGCACGAGGAATGCGCTGAATACGCAGACGCCATAACCGATACGCCGATACAGTGTGCGTCGTGACATCATGCACGGGCTCCAGTGTGTTGATCTTCGAGGTTGCGCAGCGTGGGCCAAAACAGGATGAGCGGTACCAATCCCCACATGATGACGACCGCCACACGAAACCAAATCTGCAAGCCAAAATAATCGGATGCCGGACCCGCGAGCGCCAAGCCAAGTGGCGCCACCAACCCGGACATGCTACCCATCAAGCCCATGATGCGCCCCTGCAACTCGACGGGGACGGTGGATTGCAAAATAGCAAACAGTGGGCCATTGGTCAACGGCTGGGTCAATCCAATCAGCGCCATCGCCCCAATCGCCCACCACAAGCCACTACCACTGACCCACGCCAAGACGCTGACCGCCAATGACATGCCGACCAAACC
>JBKCGB010000011.1:0-19810 GCA_046303375.1 Roseiflexaceae bacterium | reverse complement strand
ACCAGTTTCTGCAGCCCACTTACGGATAAATTCACCATCACCCACTTCGACTTGGCTTTTGTGATGGCGTAATGCGTCGATTTTTGTTTCGATGTCTGCAGAAATGTCGACCCACGTGTCTGGTTGTGGGTGACCATCTATCCACACCTGATGGACTTTGTGTGGTGGCAAGTCTTCGTCGAGTAGTTCACGAAAGATGGGGCGCGTTTCAGCTGAAGGAAAGACGGCTTCGAGTGTGGCAGTCGCTGCGGCACGATGATCGGGATGATTGATGTACCCACTCCCATAGAACCACGACGTGGGGTCGCCACACATCACAATGGTCGGTTTGAAACGCCGAATGAGACGGGTTAGATCACGGCGAAGCTGGAGTGTGGGTTGCAGGATACCGTCCGTGTACCCCAGAAAAACAAGTGATTGTACCCCTGCGGTATCACAGGCACCACGTTGTTCATCGCGACGCAACTCGATGAGTGCTTCTTTGGTCATTGTTGGGTCATTGCTCCCCGCACTGCCATCGGTGATAATCACATAGGTAATCTGTGCGCCTTCACGTGCCCACTTGGCAATGGTGCCACCAATCATGAATTCCGGATCATCGGGATGTGCAAAAATCGCCATCACTCGTTGATTGGCCATCTGCATAGTTTTTCATCTCCTGCATCTGATGTATTATGCGCATTATACTTGGTTCGTTAGTCGAAGTGTAGTAATGCAACATTTCTGGCCAATGTGTGGTCTAACCGTGTGTTACTCGTAGTAGCAGGAGTAGTTTTATGAGCACCAAACGACGTATCCCCTCTTTTGTCGCTATCGGAGCCGCTATTTTTAGTATTCTCTATTTGGCGAATCCCACAGGCGGATTTGTAGAGTTTATCCCTGATAATTTGCCGTTTTTCGGTAATTTGGATGAAGCAGGGGTGACCACATTATTAATTTGGGCTATCAACGAGTTGCGTCAACGTGGGAATGCGCCGATTCCGCCTCGTGATGTGACGCCGCCTTTTCGCAACGAGTAATACTGTGACATCGTATGACCAAACGAGGAGGCATCTGTGAAACTTCGCGTGTTGCACTGCGTCCTGTTGTGGGGAGCGCTCTGGTTGAGTGCCTGCCAGCAATTGGCTGCGCTCTCGCAGCCGCACGCTTCGTCGCAAGGAATCCCCTCCATTACGTTTCAGTTGGCTGGCCTCGAATTTGATCGTCCCGGATTAGTCTTTGCGCTCCCTGACCAGCGTGTAGCTGTCGTTGAACAAGGTGGCACCATTGCATTGCTTGCCGATGGCTCACATTGGCTCGATATCAGTGCGTACATCGCTGATACTGCACCAGAACGTGGCTTGCTCGGGGCTGCCATTGATTCAAACGCACGCTGGGTCTTTGTGTCGTATAGTCGTGCTGTAGATGCCGCAACCACGATTGCGCGTATCCCACTCACGCATGGTGTTCCACAGGTCGATTCTTTGCAAGAGATTTACGTTGTGTCGCAACCCTACCCCAATCATAACGGGGGGCACATTGCATTTGGTCCTGATGGATTACTCTACATCGGGTTGGGTGATGGTGGTTCTGGTGGGGATCCCGACAAAATGGCACGCAATCCCGCATCACCACTTGGCAAATTGGTGCGCCTTGATGTCAGCAACGATGCGGTGCCCTACAGCATCCCAGCCGGACAACCAGTGTATCGCGATTGGCTCCCCGAAGTCGTAGCACAAGGGTTGCGCAACCCGTGGCGCTTTGGATTCGGTGCCGATGGGAGCTTTTGGGTGGCAGATGTTGGTCAAGGTCGATACGAGGAGTTGAGTGTTATTCCATTGTCGCAGTTGCCCGGGGCAGATTTTGGCTGGAGTGAACGTGAAGGCGCACATTGTTTTGATGCATCGCAATCGTGTCTGAGTACAGGGCTCATCGATCCCGTGACCGAGTACGACCATAGTGCAGGACAGTGCTCGATTACTGGGGGCGCTATGGTGCCAACTCGCTATGCAGGTCTCGGTGGTGCCGTCATGTACGGTGATTTCTGTGCCGGAACAATTTATGTGTGGGATCCGCTCAACGGTGCAACGCTTTTGGCAGACACCGACTATCAGATTGCATCTTTTGGTAGTGATGTAGACGGCAATCTCTACATAAGTGACTACCGCACTGGTAATGTGTATCGCATTGAGCTCGCTGATGCGTAGACCCTGCAATTCAATGGAATGAATCGTGTAGGGTCTACGCGGTGGGGTGATGGGCGACTAGCGATGCTCGCGTAGTACGTGCTGGAACACTTGATCAATCGAATCGACTGCGATTATTTCAAGTTGCTCACGCACGTGAGCGGGAACCTCATTGACATCGTGCATGTTTTGCTGTGCAAGGACAATGGTCTTGATGCCGGCGCGATATGCGCCGAGCAATTTTTCACGAATACCGCCGACTGGCAGCACGCGACCGCGTAGCGTAATCTCACCCGTCATTGCAATATCATCACGTACGAGGCGTCCACTTGCCGCAGATGCGATTGCTGCTGCCAATGTGATTCCTGCAGATGGACCATCTTTGGGGACGGCGCCACCTGGTACGTGAACATGGAGTGCATGTGTATCAAAGAGCGCTGCATCAATCCCAAGCAGGTGGCTACGACTGCGTACACACGTGAGTGCGGTCTCAACACTCTCGCGCATGACATTGCCGAGTTGGCCCGTGATCCGTAATTCTTTGTTTCCTGGCAGTAAGGCGGCTTCAACAAAGACGATGTCACCGCCCACTGCAGTCCACACCATGCCGGTCGCAATTCCAGGTAACACGAACTGCTCACGATCTTCATGCTGATAGCGTGGCTGACCGAGTTGTGTGAGCAACCATGCTTCGTCAATGGTCACTGGCAGGGGAGTGTCGGGATGGGTTTCGAGTTGATGTGCCACTTTGCGCATCACACTCCCAATCTGGCGATCAAGTCCTCGCACACCTGCTTCACGCGTATAGCGACCAATCAACGCAGTGAGTGCATCATCGGTGAAGACGACATCCGTTTCAGTGAGCCCATTGGCACGGGCTTGTTTGGCTACCAAGTGATGCTGTGCTATGGCTTGTTTCTCGGTGTCGACATAACTGCTGAGTTCGATGATTTCGAGCCGATCTCGCAAGGCTACTGGTATTGTTTCCACTGTATTTGCTGTCGCAATAAAGAGCACGCGACTCAAATCAAACGGGACATTGATGTAGTGGTCAGTAAAGGAATCATTCTGTTCGGGGTCGAGCACCTCGAGCAGTGCAGATGCGGGGTCGCCACGGAAGTCATTGCCAAGCTTATCGATTTCATCGAGGAGAATCACTGGATCTGCACTCCCGACACGGCGTAGTTCTTGGATGATGCGCCCTGGTGCAGAGCCAATATACGTGCGACGAAAGCCCCGTAACTCTGCCTCATCACGCACACCGCCAAGACTCATGCGTACAAAACCACGCCCAAGTGCCTTGGCAATCGATTGACCAAGGCTGGTTTTGCCTACTCCCGGTGGACCGATGAGTGCCAAAATCGGTTCACGGGCACGCTCAGTGTGTGTGTCAGCGTGGTGTTGTGTACGCTTGCGCACTGCAAGATATTCCAAGATACGCTCTTTGACTTTTGTGAGACCATCGTGATCTGTATCGAGCACGGTGCGTGTATGCGCAACATCGATGGAGACTGCGCTGTACTGCTGCCATGGGAGATCTGCTAACCATTCGAGGTAGGTGCGGATGACATGTGATTCAGCAGCGCTACTACCCATGCGCTGGAGTCGCAAGAGTTCGCGATCTGCTTCTTTGCGCGCTGCATCACTGAGTTTTGCTTGCGCCAAGCGCTGCCGAAGCTCTTCAATGTCATCAAGTGATTCGCTATCTTCGCCGAGTTCTTTTTGAATGGCACGCATCTGCTGACGCAGATAAAACTCACGTTGCTGTTTGGCTGTGCCATCCTCGACCTCTTGGCGGATACGTTGCTGTACTTCGAGGAGATTGAGAAGTTTGCGGTATGCGTCACGTACAAAGCGTAGCCGCTCGTGCATGTCAATTGTGGTGAGCAGGGTAATTCGCTCTGCCAGCGTGTAATCTGGTGAGTATCCCGTGTTGTCTGCGAGTTGCCCTGGGTCTTCAATATTGCGCACAAAATTGCGTATTTCTTGGGGGATTTCTGGGCGGTGCTCGAGGACTGCATCGATTGCAGCATGTACTTCGAGTTTGAGGTTTGCAAGTGCTTCATCATGCACGTATGCTTCCTCAATGTCACGATACGCCACCATGGGCAGTACATCGACGACTTCGACAGCAGTAATCTGAACCCGCTCGATGCCACGTACTACGACGGCATTGCCGCCATTTGGTCCTGGCATGCGTCCTACTTGCTCGATTTTGCACAGTGTTGCAATTGCCACAAGATCGCGATAATCGGTGTGCGCTTCTTGTTCGGGGTCGCGGATTGCCACGAGAACTCGGCGGTCATATTGCTTACTGGCTTCAACGGCAGCACTGGTGTCGTCGGTGAGTGGTATGCTCACCACGGTATGCGGGAGCACGACTGTTGCGCTCGTGCAAATGAGCGGCAGTGTGTGTGCTGCAGTAATCGTCGTCACTGGCGCATGTATGTCATGACTGGGTGTTGGTGGAAAAAAAGTAACTTCTTCACTCATGGGTATTGACGCTTTCTGTAGTATGCCTAGAACGATACCTGGTGTTGCTACTACTTTTGGTATTATCGATAGCTTATTCGGCAGTGTCAACGCATTTTAGCGAAATCTAACACAAGTCTAATAGGCGGTATAATGCAAGCGAAAGTAATGAGTTGATGGAGGGATCATGCCACGTCTGTTTGCACGAATAATCCTACTGGTGTGTTGCTGTGTGTTGCTTGTGCCACCATTGCATGCCGAAGAAACGAATGAGATACTTGCACGTGGTACGGTCATAAAACGTCCCATTACTGTGATGGTCGACAACCATGTGAATGCGGTGCCACAGAGTGGTTTTAACCAGGCTGCGATTGTGTTTGAGGCACTTGCAGAAGGGGGCATCACCCGTTTCATGATGCTCTTTAATGCGGATATGCCGCTGCCGAGTACCATCGGTCCAGTACGGAGCACGCGCCTCTACTACGGCCAGCTCGCGCAGAGTTTTGCAGCAGTACACGTCCATGCCGGTGGTTCACCTGCAGGGTTAAATCTGATGGCCACAAGTACCTTGGTATACGATGTCGATGGGCTCAAGCGTGCACACGCAGCACCGTTTTATCGGAGCAAGTCGAATGTTGCACCGCACAATTTGTTTACGAGTGGTGATGGTATTGCCAGCCATGTGGCTGCCAACAATGCCACATACACGCTCCCTGCAGTCATAAATGCTGATGGCACTATGAGTCAGGGAGTCGACAGCAATATCGGCTATCTGTATCGTGGCGACGCAGATGTGACATTGCGTCCTGCTGGTATGCAGATTTCGTATTACTTTTTGACGAAAGCCACAGGTGCAGCATGGAGCTACGATCCAAACTGTAATTGCTACATGCGTTCTGTGCGCGGCAAAGCTGCGATTGATGCCAATAGCAAATCACAAATATCGACCAAAAACATCATTGTGCTTGAGGTGCCAAGCCAGCGCATCATGGGTGATCCCAAAGGCCGCATGGATGTAAGTGTGGTCGGGAGTGGTCGCGCCGTACTCTTCCAAGATGGACTAGTCTTTGATATTGAGTGGCGCAAAGAAAACGGCGAAGCCCCACTCCGCTTCTTTTATCTCGATGGAGTCAGCGAGGTAAGCATGGTGCAGGGCGGCATCTGGATGGCTATTATTCCGACCTTGACACGGCTCAGCATGCGTTAGGGAATAATGCTGATTGGGATCTGCCAACTACCTTCGTTGCTGTTGCTAATAATCATGCGTGCGCCGTCGCTGGGACGGAAAAATCCAAGCGTGATTACATAGTCGCCGGCAGGCAGCGACGCTGGTAAATCTGCGTTGACGACCACCTGCTCACCTGCCTGCCATGTGGCGATTGCATAATCGCTGCGTGGCACGGTGGCGCGCTCGGCCACTTTGTTCCCTTGGGCATCAATCAGATGCACAAATAACCACCACCCTGGCTCGCTTACAGGCACGGTCACGGTAAAGTATGCGTTGATGTTGAGCACCGTGCCACCGGTAGCAACCCGTTGTGTGGCGTAGAGCGGGGTAATGCGGTCACGCACATCGGTGTACCCCAGCCGTACTCCGTCAATCTGAATACCATCGCTGGTCGTTGCGGACGTGCCCACAGTGATGGCTCGTGCCGACGGGTCTCGATAAATATCATACATTTCACCATTGCCCCCTGCTTTGCTCCCAGGAATCTGCGCAACACGTTGCCAGGAGGAAGGGAGCTGCCAACTGGGATATTGGGTGCGATTAATCACAATTTGTTGGACACCCGCACCTTCCCAGTCGGCAAATTCTGCCTGTTTGGTGACGATGGCATCGCAGCTTGGGGTGATGGGTACAGTGATGGCTTCGAAGCTACACAGCAGTATGCCCCCACGTGGGTGCGAGGTGGTATAGTGGTCGACTTGGAGCATGTTGTACGGGCGTTCCATGAAGGTATGGAATTCTAGTCCTTGTGCCAACGGTTGGATGAGCAAAACTACGGCGACGATGGCAACGCGTAGCGTGTATGGCTGTATCCAGCGCTTGAGCTGATCGATTAGCCACGTGGCACCGATGACCATGTACACCACCCCGAAGACTACGATTGGCATCAGATTACGCATATAATGGCGTTCACGTGACATAAAAAACAGGATTTGCACCACAAAAAACACAAGCAAACTAATATCGACGAGCCGCCGTTGTTTGATGATTACACTGATCCCCACTATTGCAAACATACTGCCGACCCACAGCCACGCTTGATGCTGGAAAAACCACAGGTAGTATTGCCAATCCCACGGATTGGTGCTGCCATCTGGGCGATCATAGTGATACATCTGATAGCCCAGATTATTTTGGAGTTCAGTCAACGACCACAAAATACCCGGTGTGGTAAGCAAAAATCCGATGAAACTCCCTGCGCCAATAATGAGCCCATTGCGTAGTATGGCACGCCACATGCGTGCCGTGAGGAGTGGCCACTGCAGGATGACGGGGATAATAATGGCGGCACCAATGTTATATTTCGTGCCTGTGGCCATGCCAATAACCAGTGCCAGCACCCACAATCGCAGTGTTGTAGCGTGCTGGGCGTATTTCCAGGCATATACGGCAATAAGGAAGGTAAACAGACCAACCATGACGTCGGGGGTAATTAAGCCACTTTGCTCTTGATGCCATGGCAAAAATGCCAACCACAGCATGCCGACCCACGCCCCCCAGGTAAACTCACGTTGACGTAGGTGCCAATATGCGGCCAGAATACTTGCGACACCGGTGCATACCATGGCGGTACGTGCATCAACGAATGCCTGTGGAACAACGGTAATGCGGTCTGTGGGGATACTGAGCACGGTGGAGTCGATGGGGTGCCACCACGTACCCAGCCACACTGCGATATAGGCCAAATAGACTGACAGATGCGGGCGTTCGAAATTATTGGGAATCCAGTCGTTGCGTCTCAACATGTCAAAAATCATATTGATGACGTATGGTTCATCGGGATGTGGGGTATAGGGTAACGCAAAATGAATCATCGGCCAGCGAAGCAACGTTGCTACGCATAGCACGGCACCGATTCCAGTGATGGTCAGAATGCTCCGCCAGCGATGTAAAATCACGTGTATCATACGAGTACTTGTTCCTGTTTATCCTGTCTGTATTATATGCAATCCTGTTCTTGGATGTGTCATATGTTGAAAGGAGCTCGTCATGCGCCTTGGAGGCCCAATTTTTACCACGGTGACGCAGCCGGATGAGTGGATCGCCTCGCTACGCCAACACGGCTATCGTGCCGCCTACGCACCAGTCGATCAACAGGCATCTGCAACTACTGTTGCCGCGTTTCGGCAGGCAGCAGCGCAGCATGACGTCGTGATTGCTGAAGTCGGTGCGTGGAGTAACCCACTTGCAGTTGATGCGACACAACGCGCCACAGCAATCACATTTTGCCAAGAGCGTTTGGCACTTGCTGATGCACTAGGTGCTCGCTGTTGTGTCAACATTGCAGGATCCCGTGGAGCAGAATGGGACGGCCCTGATGCGGCAAATTACCACCCTGATACGTTTGCGCTTATTGTTGACACGGTGCGCACCATCATCGATGCTGTCAAACCGAAAGACACCTATTACACGCTCGAAACCATGCCGTGGATGTACCCTGATTCGCCAGAAGTCTATCAGGAACTTATCCGTGCCATTGATCGACCGCAATTTGCGGTACACTTTGATCCGGTGAATCTCATTAATAGCGTGCCACGGTTTTTTCAACACCGCGAATTTATTCGTCATTGTGTTGACCTGCTCGGACCATTCATCAAAAGTTGCCACATCAAAGACATGCGTATTGAGCGCCCATTTGTGGTGGCACTACCTGAATGTGCACCTGGGCTTGGTATGCTCGACTATGTGTCAATCCTACGTACGTTGGCACCCCTCGGTGATGTGCCACTGATGCTCGAACACCTGCAAGAAGCCCAGCAGTATGCGGCGGCGGCGGCCTATGTACGTGCTGCAGCACAACAAGCCGGTGTCCCGTTGCAGTAGTTCATCACGAGGTGCCCCTGCTGGCTCATCAGCAGGGGCACCTTGTGGGCAATCAGTGCGTTACACGGTGTGTGAATCAGCGATGGTTATTTGGCGATGATGCGTTTGATTGCTTCAACTAACCTGTCGCCATCATTCGGGGTGTTGTATGCTTGGATGGCCACACGTAAGAACGTGTGTCCTTCCCAGCGCACTACGGGGACTTCGATTTGGAACTCATCCCAGAGCCGTGCGTAGTTGAACCGTTCATCACTCGGTACAGGGCAGAGTGCCATCTGATTCCACCACTGTTGTGATTCATCGGAAATGGGTTGCAGTTTGGTTATTCCAGCAAGCTCTTGGCGGATTTGTGATGCAAGTGTGTGACAGGCAGCACGTACTGCAGGCCAATTATGTGATCGTTGGAATTCGATGGCTGCGGGCACGGCGAGCCATGGACATGGATCATTGGTGCCCACATTTTCATAGAGGCTGGTATAGCGTGAACCCGTCATCACCGCTCTGCTCAGATTCCAGCTGCAAACCAATGGCTCGAGCATATCTGGTTTGTCGCGCCGTGTATACAAGAAGCCCGCACCCTTGGGTGCGCAAAGCCATTTGTGGCAGTTGGCCGAATAAAAATCAGGATCGAGGGCTTGTAAATCGAGGTCAATATGGCCTGGTACGTGTGCTCCATCAACAATGCTCAAAATGCCTGCTGCCCGGGCACGTTTGATGATCTCGGCAATGGGAAAAATAAGCGCAGTGGCTGAGGTGATATGACTAATTGAAATTGCTTTGGTGCGCGGTGTAACCCCTGCCCAGAAATGCTCGACCCATGCATGGGGGTCTGATACGGGAATTGGCATTTCGCGTATGACGAGTTTGCCACCACGGCGTGGTAAGTGGTAATTCCACGTATTATTGATGGCGCCATATTCGTGATTGGTGGTGAGCACTTCATCATCGGCTGCCAACTGAAGCGAGTTGATTACGATGTTCATGCCATAGGTGATATTTGGGATAAATACCACATCATCGGCATCCGCATTGACATAGGCACCGAGCGCAGCCCGCGCTTCAGCCAGATACCCCAGCCGATTACGACCAAAAAAGAGGCAGGGCTCAGATTCGAGCTCGTCTTGCCACCGTCGATACGCAGCGATCACAGGTCGTGGACAGGCACCAAAGCTACCATGATTGAGAAAGACGATATCACGACGCAGATTAAACTGCGACGCAATTTCGGGCAACGGCATTTGCAACGGAGCACTCGTCATTGGGTTTTCTCCTCTACACGTAAGTCGCGAATACGACTATTCTAAACGTAATCGAAACGACCCCACATCAACAGGAATCGACGGGTCATATCCACGGCGATTCCCTGGCGGAGTACGATACAGCGCATTCATGAATTCCAGCCAGCGGCGTTCGGTGCTTTTGTAGCGCCGTTGTTTGAGCACATCACTAATCCACGTGCGGTCGTGCGGGCGCACATGGAGTGGGATGCGTCGAATCAGATCACACACTGCGATATCCCATACAATAATGGTGCCACTGATGTCAGCACTGACCAGCGTTTGCCCATCGTCGCTGATAGTTAACGCAGTAATACGATGCGCATGAGCAGTAAGCTCTACTGCTTCGAGTGATTCATGCAAGCGCCAAAGTGTAATTGTGCCATCGGTGCTCCCCCCTACCACAATGCCTCGGTCAGAGACACTTGTCATCACATTTGGTATGCCGTGTTGCAGTGGTACATTGGCTACCAGTTCGCTGCTGTTTGTTTGGCGAATCTGGAATCCTCCAGTTGCTGATCCGCTGAGCAACTGTGTGCCATCATGCAAGAAAACAATGGGGGCGGTGCCTGGGTACATTTGTTGTTGCATGCCATCGAGCAAGCGCCAGATGCGCACAAATCCGTCGCCACATACTGCAGCAATTAACTGACTATTTGGACTAAAGATGACCTCTTCGGCGACAGACGGCAAATCCAGCAATGTAATCGGATCGCCGCGATCTAGCCAGCGGGCTAATGCATCCCCCGCCAAAAGCTCACCGCTGGGCATACGCCACACGCTGATGCCGTGATCACGAGGTACACTCTGGTTGGCGAGCGCAAGCGCTGGTGCTGCACCTGCCACTGCGTAATACTGGCCGTCAGGGCTCAGCGCAATCTGTGCGACACGTGATGCAGGGGTACGAATGCTGCTCAGATGCGTGCCACGCAACGACCAAAAATGAAAGGCTTCTTCGCCACTCGACAAAAATGTGTCACTGTCTGGTACGAGCTGAATGGGCATGCGTCCATCAAAGCGATGATGCACCTGATGGCGATTGAGATCCCAGATTTGCATTGGTCCGACACTCGAAGCGCTACACAGATACTGATCGTTCCGCGAAAACAGCAAAGAGCGTACTGGCCACGGATGGGCATGTGGAGTGGGCAGTGCACCACCATGGCTCAAATGCCACACAAATATGCCGCCATTTCCATCTGCTGCGGCCAAGTAGTCACCACTATGGCTGAGTGCCAAATGATGAATACCGCGATTGCCTGCATGCAGTGTGACACCTTTGAGTGGCTGAGGCTCTTGCCCTGCCAAGCAGGTTTCAGCAATCGAACGCAGTACGCCGAGCGGCATCGTATTGCTCCGAGTAGCTGGTTCAGCGCCTTCTTCGAGGTGCACGAGTAATTGAGCCGCCCAACGTGCCGGCGCATAGCGTGCCACGACTGCAGCTACATGATGATTGAGCGGGCTACACAAAAACTGCACGGCTTCGTGCCATTGTGCATCATTGAGATCTGCGATGTAGATGAGTGATGGCGGCATGATGGGTGGTGCATTGGGTTCGTCGTACAGCGCCCGTGCAATACGTTCACGCAGCTGTGGTGAACTCACGGCAAACGCTTTGATGACATGTTGACAATCAGGATCGCAATTTCGGTAAGCATCACGTTGATCGGTTAGTAAGAGATAGACTGCCCGCCACATCATATCGTCGGGGAGATATCCTGCACGTCGCGCAATGTCGAGTGCAATGGGAATCTGTTGTTCGACAGCGAGCATACATAGCGCTTGCCGTGTATCACTGCGTTGCAATGCCAATAAGGTGCGTCGTGCCCGTTGTGCAATGGATTGATTGCGGTCACCGGTGGCGATTATCAGGGCGGGGAGGAGCCCAGGGCGGGCACTGACGAGTAATTCGAGTTGACCGATGTGCAGGGCGCTAAGTACACGCGCATCTGGGGGAGCATTCGCAATCCAGCCATGTTGTGAAATCAGGCGACCGAGCGTGGGGTGCCGTGTCAGTGCCCAGACACTACAGATGATGTTGATGTGCCGCCAATCGGCGTGTTGACTCAACGCGGTTGCTGCAGCATTCACTGCATCACTATCACCACCACTCATGATGACTTCGAGCAATACGTCCAACGCACGTACCGACGCATCGCGTGCTAGTGCAACTGCTGCACGCATGCGACGTGAGCGCTGCAACAAGCGTGTTTTGCCATGCAACAGTGATTTGTAGTGGTTGACTCGTTCAGTACTCACAGCTTATCCGTTGGTTGTCATGTGCGCTGGTTGAATTGTATAGCGTACGCGGATTTCTCCTGGTGCCGCAAACTGATATGTCGGGTTGCCCGTATAGCGAAACGACAACTCGTTGATGTGCGTTTGACCGACTGCACCAGCGCTGATGTCGATGACTGGGCCACGAATGGCAATGTAGCGATATGGTTGACTCGTGTCTACAACCATCAATGCCACATACGGACGTGCCTTGATGTTGCGGTCTTTGATGCGACCAGCAGCTGCATTGACATAAAATAATCCATCGGCAACATTGAACCAGACTGGGGTGACCTGGGGCGTACCATCTGCCATGGTTGTCGCAAGTGATGCAACAAGTGGTCGTGTGATTAGATCCATGAATGCATCAGGAATCGCTTTCATTCGTGGCTCCATTTCAGTGCAGGAATAATCTGTTCACCGAACATTTTGATGAATGCGGCTTGATTGCGTCCCACATTATGCACATGAATCTCCGTAAAACCGAGATCTACGAAACGTTGGATGTAGGTGAAATGTGCTTCGATATCAGCAGAAATCAACATGCGATTCACAAAATTATCAGGACGTACCAGCTTGGCAATCTCTGCAAAATCCTCTGGACTGCGGATATCTTGTTTGGGAAAGGGCATGCCACCGTTCGGCCATTCAGTCATGGCGTAGTGTAGCGCCTCTTCGTATGTTTCTGCCCATGACATGTGGAGTTGCAGGAGTTTGGGCATGCGATGCGGGTCTTTGCCCGCACTCCGGGCGCCATCTGCAAACTTGCCGAGGAGCATTTTCAGTTTATCGGGCGATGCTCCCGGCGTAATAATGCCGTCACACTCACGCCCCGTCCACGCTGCCGTGATGGGTCCTGCAGTGGCCACATACAGCGGAGGAGGTACATCTGGGAGCGTCCACAGTTTGACCCGCTCCATGGTGAAATATTTGCCATTATCGTGTTTTGCAACCCCCCCACTCAACAGTTGTTTGATGATGCCGATCGCTTCTTGCATCATTGCGAGCCGCACATGCGCCTCGGGCCATACACCACCCACCACATGCTCGTTGAGGGCTTCACCACTCCCCAATCCCAGCCAAAATCGCCCAGGTGTCATGGCTGCTTGTGTGGCAGCGGCTTGGGCAACGACAGCGGGATGGTAGCGAAAGCTGGGGCAGGTGACTCCTGGACCAAACGTCATAGAGTTTGTTTGCACGCCGAGTGCCGCCATCCAGCTCCATACAAAGGCGTTGTGTCCTTGTTGTGGCACCCATGGCTGGAAGTGATCAGCAGCCATCACCGCTTTGAACCCATACTGCTCCGCAGTGACTGCATATTGGAGTAACTCGGTTGGATGAAACTGTTCAAGCGCAGCAGCATATCCAATAATCCCCATAACGTTCCCCTAATCAGCTGTGTTCCACTACTACTCTACCACCGATGGCGGTTGAATGCCGAGGCGTGTCAATAGCCGCCCTGTTTGTCGACCACCCGGGTCTTTGCAGAGTCGATAAAAATCAACTGGCCGATCAATGTCGAACGTGATTGGACCCTCGCGTACCGTCATCACCGGGATATTTGCGGCACGTGCTGCTGCGGTGTGTCGCTGCAGACTCCCCTCACCAAACGACCATTGCATGCGGGTTACAGCATCACAAGCAATAGCGGTTGTGCCACCATCATGTGACCCCGCCAACGCTATCCCGCCACTCGGCATTCGATGCACAAAATCATCGATGTCATCGGCTTCGACCAACGGGAGGTCTGCATGCATCACCAGTACCGGCGACGGGTATTGGAGCTGCTCAATCACCAGTTGAATCGAATGATTGAGATTGATACCGGTATCATTGACACACTGGATGTTCCGCGACCCCACCAATGCATGTGCAGCACCATCACTCGCAGTCACAAGTACCGTGCTTACATATTGACTCTTGTCGAGTGCGGTGAGTACGTCGTCGAGCATGGCCAACGCCAGTGCGCGTCGATCCGCTGGTGACAGCACCGTTGATAGCCGACTTTTAGCTTCCTCGAGCGTTTTGAACGGCACAATTGCTGTAATCATCGTACCTCTGCCATAAAGCGCACACAGGTCTCTGCGAGACGTTGTTTGTGCTCCGTGTCACGCATAATTGTATCGGTCACACACACCTTGATACCAAGTGCGTTTATGCGTGGTGCCAACGCAGCATCGACGTTGTCGATAACCATGCCATCGATACATCCTTGGTAAAGCGTGGCGATTCCGTATGCTGAAATTTCGACGCCTGCATGTGTCAACATCGCAACTGCAGGGCCTTTGATGGCCGCCCCACCAACAATCGGACTAATCGCTATCCGTGGTACACGCGCCTGCATCAAAGCTTGACGTACTCCAGGTAGTGCCAGGATTGTGCCCACACTCACAAACGGATTGCTTGGGGCAATGATTAGACCTGTTGCCGTGGCAAGGGCTTGCTGTACATATGGAGTTGCCTGTGCTGTTTCTATGCCATGATACTCAATCCCGGTTACTACTGCCTGTGCGCGATCACGTACCAAGTATTCTTGAAAATGACGTACTCCTGCCGGAGTCACAATGTGTGTGTGCACCGTATCATGTGACATCGGCAAGAGCAGCGCTTTGACACCTAAACACTGGCGAAAGTGCTCTGCAATGTGTGTTGCATGCCATCCAGCCTTGTGTAATGCACTGCGCTGAATGTGGAAGGCGAGGTCTTTATCGCCCAACATAAACCACGTCGGTGCGCCGAGTTTGCCAAGCATTTGCATGCAGTGGTCGCTGTCATCGACAACTCCCCATCCTTGGGTTGGGTGAATCAGGCCAGCTAACGTGCATAACACAATGTCGATATCCGGACTAATCAGCAACCCATGCATTTCAATGTCGTCACCCGTATTGACAATCGCACACACGGCGTTGTCGGGTAAGACGCGAATCAGCCCCTCAAGGAAGCGTGCTGCACCGACGCCGCCTGAAAAGACGACTGTTTTATTGGTGATGTCAGGAATAGTTGGTGGAGTTTGCATGTGTCTATTCTACCAAACTTAACTATGCATCCATCAGCATTCGCTGACGTGTATCAAGAGTTCACTACCGCTGCGCTTGGGGCGGCGTAACGGTGGCTGTGCCATGTAGCCAAATGGAATGAATGCCTGTGGAATGAGTGTCTCTGGTAAGCGCAATACGCCACGGACTGTGGTTTGGCAAAACAGTGGTGCACACATCCATCCACCATCAAATCCCAACTGGACTGCTGTGAGCAGCATGAGTTGTATGGCGCACCCGATACTTTGTACGGCCATCAGATATTCTGCATCTTGGCGAGCCTGGTCTGGGTAGTGATCGAGCATGCTCGTATCTACACAGGGCATAATGAGGAGCGGCGCAGTAGTAATGCGCGCTGTCGAGATCTCGATGCGCTGTGCTATATGGAGGGCATCCTGCCCGTCGCGGGCCAAGTCGGCTCGCCATGTGACTTCCATTGCAGCGCACAGTTGCTGCCGCACACCCCCTGCTGGAATGTCGACAAACTTCCACGGTTGTCTTCCATGCGCCGAAGGTGCACGTGATGCCGCATCAATGAGTGCGTCGCGCTGTGATACTGACAATTCAGTAGTGCGAAATCGTCGTACTGTTTGGCGACGCTGTATCGCATCCTGCAGTGATATGTCCATGGAATGTACCTGTTTAGCGAAATAAATCTTTATTTGCAGGCCGAATTAACTGTTGCGCTGATGCCTGCTCATCAACCACATAGGTCGCACCGCGTACCAGTGCCACCGGAATGCGGTCGATTTTGCCCATGACCAACTCAGCAGCTGCAGCGATTTCATCCGCAATTGCGAGCACACTCGCTTGCATGCGATACCCGTATGGGTCGTCGACCCCCGCATAACTGTCTAGTGGCGCGATGCCTGCAACACCGATGGCCACATTGACCTGTCCATCACGCCACGCTCGTCCGAATGTGTCTGATACGATGACTGCACAACGTACCCCGAACTGTTGCATGAGCGTGGTGCGAATCGCGTGTGCTGACGCATCTGGGTCAATAGGTAAAAGTGTGATATGTCGGCCGCCATCCACATTTGATTCGTCAACACCTGCATTGGCACAAATCAGACCGTGATGCGTCTCGCAAATAAGCACACCACGATCCATTTTAACAATACGCTTACTTTCTTGCAGTACTACTTCATAGTAATGGGCATCTTTGTGACCTTGTGCGGCGGCCATATGTGCCATATGAGAAGGAGTATATGAGGCGGGGTCGACGACACGCCCTTCCGCTTTTGAGATGATTTTCTGTGTGATGACAACGACATCATCGTGTTGAATTGCCAGTTGTTGGGTGGAGAGTGCTTCTTGAATCATCTGCGCAATATTGCTGCCATTTGGAATTTCGCCAATACCAGCAACGGGAATGACACTGATTGCCTGCCGCATGTATACCTCGGTTTACCATCAAAAAACTGTGTCACTAGTGTACCATGTAACCGCATACATCATGGTCGCATCTCTGTGCACAAGGGAGTCATCAAAATAGGATATAATACGAACGGTTTTGTGACGAATGACATCAGAAAAAGGAGTCAATCATGGACTTCACCAACAATTTTGATATGTTCCTCAACGAGGAGCACGATATGTTGCGTCAGACGGTGCGCGAGTTTGCAGAGCGCGAGGTGCTGCCGCATATTCGTGAATGGGATCGCAGTGGCGCTGCTCACGGCGAAGGCCCTGAAACCCGCACGTACATACGTCCGCTCATTGAAAAAATGGGCAAGCTAGGGTTTCTCGGTATCTGTATGCCGGTGCGCTATGGTGGTGCCGGAATGGACTATTTGGCGTTGGCAGTGCTCTGCGAAGAGCTCGAACGCATCGACAGTTTCTTGCGGGTTGTGGCGAGCGTGCACATCGGGCTCAACTCGATGACCATCTTTCAGTGGGGTACCGAAGAACAAAAGCAACGCTTCCTGGTGCCACAGGCGCAAGGTCGCAAAATCGGTGCGTACGGCTTGACCGAACCCAACAGTGGTACGGATGCCGGTGCAATGGAGTCAACTGCCCGTCGTGATGGCGATCATTATATTCTCAATGGCGAAAAGATTTGGATTAGCCTATCTGATATCGCAGATACATTTGTCGTCTTTGCCAAAACTGACCCATCCAAAGGCAATCGTGGTATTTCGTGTTTTGTGCTTGAGCGTGGCATGGCTGGTTTGAGCACCTATCCATTGCACGGGAAACTGGGTGTGCGCGCCGGCAATACGGGTGGAATCGTGATGCAGGATGTGCGTGTCCCCGTGGCAAACCGCCTCGGCGAAGAAGGCGAAGGCTTCAAAATTGCCATGACGGCACTCGATAGCGGTCGCTACACGGTGGCTGCGGGTGCGGTGGGCTTGATTCACGCATCGCTTGATGCGTCAGTCAAATATGCCAAAGAGCGTCACACGTTTGGTGTGCCGATCGGTGATCATCAGCTGGTCAAACGAATGATTAGCCACATGGTACGTAAAATGGACATGGGGCGCTTGTTGGTTTACAAAGCAGGCTGGATGAAAAACGCTGGGCGCCGCAACACGCGCGAAACGACACTCGCCAAATGGCATGCCACGGTATCGAGTTGGGAATCTGCCGATGATGCAGTGCAGATTCACGGTGCTTACGGGTTTTCTGATGAATATCCAGTTGAACGCTTTTTGCGTAATTCGCGTGGTGGCGTAATTTATGAAGGCACACGCGAGTTACAAGAGTTGCTTCAGGCTGATTATGCACTTGGTCATCGCGAAATTGCCCCAAAGCTGCGCTGTGAACTGCCAGCGTACAACAAGGCTGAATGGGAGGCCGAGTAATCCATGAATATTGTGGTTTGTCTCAAGCAGGTCCCACGTGACAATACAGTGGCGATTACGTCACAAAACACTATCGATGCGAGTGGCATCGAAATGATTACCAATTTGTTTGATGAGTACGCACTCGAGGCCGCACTCCACATCAATGATACGGTTGGTGGGGCAGTGACGGTGCTTTCACTCGGTCACGAGGATTGGATTGATCAGCATCGTCGCGCCTTGGCGATGGGTGCTACTGACGCACTTCTCATCAACGCAGACGCCGAATATGACGTGTATGCCGCAGCCTCCATTCTGGCTGCTGCAGCCAAGCAGACCGAGTCACCGCAGTTGGTAGTGTGTGGGCGTAATGCCACCGACGACGATAGTGCGGCCATGGCGCCCATGCTTGCCCGCATTCTTGGTTGGTCACATGTCACCTATGTGTCGCGTGTGGTGTCAGCGAGTGAAACCGAGCTCGAGCTCGAGCGTAAACTCGAAGACGAACAAGAAATCGTGCGGGTATCGTTGCCCGCAGTCATCAGTGTCGCCAAAGGCGAAACAGAGCCTCGGTTCCCATCGTTGTTGCGCGTGCGCAAATTTGCGAAAGCGGAGATTCCTACGCGTGCAGTTGCAGAGGTATTGTCAACGCTCCCGACTCAGCCGCAGCTCATCGACCGCGTGCCACCGCCTGCGCGCAAAAGTGGAGAAGTTATTGCAGGTGCCGACGTGGCACACACAGTTGCCACGCTCGTTGATCGGCTGATTGCCGATCAAGCGTTGTAGGGAGGAATCAATCATGGCAAATATTTGGGTCTTGATTGACCAAACCGCAGATAACGTACTTTCTGCAGCACAACGTGAAATTATTGCACGGGCGAACGCACTTGGTACCGCAACTGCAGTTGTTATCGGTCATCATGTGGATGCACTTGCTACTGATGCGGCACGGTACGGAGTTGCTGATGTGCTTGTCATCGATGATGCGCAGCTGGCATCTCGTGCTGCTGATGCACTCACTAGCGCCCTGGTTGCATGCATCCGTGGCCAGCAGGTGGATGTAATCCTCACGACCACCACGTTGCGCATGCGTGACGTGAGTGCGGCACTCGCTGCAGAGTGTGGTGGTGCACTAGCCGCCGATGTCAGCGATGTGCGCATCAACGATGCTCATGTCGATGTGGTGCGTGCCTCGCATGCGGGCAATGTCGTCAGTACATGGCGTTATACGCAAACACCTGTTGTCGTGTCGGTGCGAAAGCAGACACACGCCGAGGCCCAGGCAGGGGCCACCGCTGCTCCCATTCATCGCGCTACAGTGAGCGGGATTACCAGTGGAGTGCAGGTGGTGAGCAGCAGTCGCGCAAGTGGCGGTATCAATCTGAGCGATGCCAGTATCATTGTTTCGGGTGGGCGCGGCCTGGGCAATGCCGAAAACTACCATCGGCTGATTCCTGCGCTCGCCGAAGCCCTCAGTGGTGCATATGGGGCATCTCGTGCCATTGTCGACGCAGGCTGGGTCCCCTACGAGCATCAGGTTGGTCAGACCGGCAAAACAGTGAGTCCCAAGTTGTATGTGGCAGTCGGTATTTCTGGCGCCATTCAACATTTGGCCGGTATGCGTTCATCACGCATCATTGTTGCCATCAACAAGGATGCGGATGCTCCAATTTTTCGAGTGGCGAGCTACGGCATCGTTGGTGATGCACTCGAGGTGGTGCCCGCACTCATCGCAGAACTCAGC
>JBKCGB010000010.1:0-2014 GCA_046303375.1 Roseiflexaceae bacterium | reverse complement strand
TCTGTCGCTTTTTGTCGACAGGGACAAGCTACAAAGACTGTGGCCGCCCGTGTGAATCTCACCAAGTTGCGCTCCGTGATCGCAACTGGCGGCACCATCCCGTCATTGCCGATGTGGGCTGTCGCAACACGGTCTTTGGCAGTGAAGCCCAAGAAGCTAGCAAACATTTGCTGAGTTGGTTAAATGCGGGTATCCAACATATCCGCCTCGAATTCGTTCAAGAATCGCCTGCACAGATAACGCAAGTGGTTGCACTCTTTCAGCAAGGTATCCGTGGTGCCATGAGCTGGAGCGACATCGGACGTGCCCTGCGGCATGCTGCGCCACAAGGCACCACTGAGGGAAGTTTCTTTGTGCCCGACAATCACCTCGTTATTCCATTGCGCTAATTCGTCTCTGCACTCTGCAATAGTACGCCGCCGCCAGGTTTACCCTGGCGGCGGCGTGATTGTGCGTCGGTATGGTGTTATTAGGGGGTCGGTGTTGCCACCACCATCAGATAACGCGTATTGTGATCGGTTCCCGTGGACGGCCAGTTGGTAATCAGTGTCACTTGTTCCCCAGCATCGTTATTCAACAGATGTGCGTCTACCCAGCTTGTGACGTTGGGGGTATCAGCATTGATGAGCTCTTGCTGAATTACCGTGTATGAGTAGGCGGTTTCACCCATATACAGGGTAATCAAGCTGCCTGGTCTAACGCGGTCCAGCAACGACATGATGCGTGCATGTTTGCCTGATTCAGCACTGAAGATGATGTTTTTGCCTTGACCAGGTAACCCGGTTCCAGCGTAGTGACCGAGCGCAAAGCGCGAGAACTGCCACGATGATTCTTGCGTGTCTTGATTCGCAGTTGCCCCCACACTTATCACTGGGGTGTAGATGTCTGCAGCAGGGATTTCAATACGCGTGATGGGTGATTGCTGTACCACCGCCATAACATTGTTTGCTGGGACACGCACCTCTTGATATGTGGTTGGTGCAGTGAGTGCACGTTCTGCCAGGCTTGACAATGATACGCGCCAGAGCACAAGTTGTACGCCTACCAATATAAGTAGCACTACCAATATGCGCAACCCAGTGTGAATACTGTGCTGGTGCGAAAATTGCCGAAATCCGTGAATCGATTTCAGTAAATTATTCGTGATAACGCGGAGGCGCTGTAACCGCTGAGCCGATGATGATGAATGCATGGCGCATCCTCTCTCTCTCGTTAGGAATCTTGTGCCTGTCACATCCATGTACGATGAACTACATAATATAGTATGCATATCATGAAGTAAAGCAAAAACTGATTACTTATCGCTATCTATCATGTAACTGTAATGTGTCATAAATCATTACAGCACAATGACAAACATGAAAGCGATTTTTGCCTTATACACCGCAGATGAATCTGCTCACTTGTTGTATTCTACTACACAGGTGTTGTGAATGATAGTGGGGGACATGCATGCTCATCAAACTGTAATCAATTGCACAAGATTACCGCAGATTACAACGAAAATAATTGAACAGTGTGGGGGTGAATGCTACCCACAAATGCACCGTATAATAGGCGTATGCTTGAAACGTTTAAAGGACACACACACCATGAACGCACGCATTGTGCACTGGTTGCAACGGCTGGTGCAGACACCGAGTGTGACCCCCAATCACGCTGGTCCGAAAGCACTTACTCCTGGCGAAGGCGCCATGACTACTGTCCTTGCACAGGCATTCCAGCACCTGGAAGCCGACGAAATCGTCTATGACCCCGTGCTTCCTAAACGCGATAATTTGTATGGTATCTGGTATGGAGATTCTCCCGAAGTGCTGTTGCTTGATGTACACGTCGATACCGTGGGCGTCGAGCAGATGACCATTGATCCGTTTGCTGCTGATATCCGTGATGGCAAAGTCTACGGTCGTGGTGCCGTCGATACCAAAGCTAGTCTGGCGATTGCACTCGGTCTGCTCGAATCCCATATCGCCACAGGCAAGCGTTTGCCCTACACCATCATGCTGGCGGCCAC
>JBKCGB010000009.1:0-5035 GCA_046303375.1 Roseiflexaceae bacterium | reverse complement strand
GCGGACGTGGCTCGGCTATGCCATCTACCTGATTAGTGCCACGGGCTGGGCGGCCTACAATGTCATGGGGCGCGACATGATGCAACGCCACCCGCCATTGCCCACCACCGCCGCTGCCGCCACCATTGGGGTGATAAGTTTGCTCCCATTTGTTATCCTCGAATATATGCTGGGCATGCCGACGCGCATCACTGCCCCCATGCTGCTGGGAGTCGTCTACACCGGGTTATTGGTCACCGTGGTCGGCTACTTGACACTCTTTTGGGCGCTCACCAAGACCACGTCGGGCAACGTGGCCGCCATGATGTACTTCCAGCCGATTGCAGGGGCAGCGTTGGCCTGGGTGTGGCTCAACGAGCAACAACCACCGGCATTTTTTATCGGGTCAGCACTCACCTTTATCGGGGTCTGGTTGGTGATTGGGCAATCGGCTCGTCCCGCCACACACCCCGCTGATACGTAGGATGCGATACGCGACGATGCGTATCTGTTGGCAATGACGCCATAGAAAGAAGTATGCGATGCACGTCTTATTTGTTGCCGCTGAGGCTGCGCCGTTTATGAAAGTCGGTGGGCTGGCAGATGTGGCAGGCGCATTACCCGCCCAGTTACGCCGCGACGGGATTGACGCACTGATTGTCATGCCCCTCTACCGCAAAATGCGTGCAGTCATCAATGCCACGGCACCCATTAGTGCCGGATTTCTGACCCTCGGTGAGCGCCAAGAAGAAATCCGCGTCTACCTCGTGTCTGACACCGACGGCACGCCGCGTTACCTGCTCGACATCCCAGCCGCCTTTGATCGTGATGCCGTATACGGCGAATACGACGACGATGCACGCTTTATTTTGTTTGCGCGCGGTGTAATGCACCTCATCCAGCACCTACGCGAAGTCCAGCGCTGGAGTCCCGACGTGGTGCACGCCAACGACTGGCATACCGCGCTGGTGTTGGCCTATATCCGCACACGCTATGCCTACACCTTTGGGCATATTGCGACGGTGTTTACCATCCACAATTTGGCGTACCAAGGCGAATACGGCGGCTGGACACGCCATCTGGCCGGGCTCGACGAATGGGGTGGCATCGAACATCATGCCGGTCTACCCGGCGACACGTTTAATTTCATGGCACGTGGCTTGCTCGCTGCCGACATGATCAACACCGTCAGCCCGACCTATGCCAGCGAGATTTTGTCGCCCGCCTATGGCGAGCGTCTCGACGGCATTTTGCGCAGTCTGCGTGACCGCCATAGTGGCATTCTGAACGGCATCGACACTGCATTTTTTAACCCGGCCACTGACCCGCAGATCGCCGCCCACTACACGGCCGACACGCTGGCGGGCAAAGCGCAGTGCAAGGCGGCGTTGCGTGCTGCGTGTGCACTCCCTGCGGCGGGCGACCCGCCACTGGCCGCCATGGTGACGCGCCTCGCCTCGCAAAAGGGCATGGATTTGCTCGATGCCGCCTTGCCCGCAATATTTGCCCAGACCGATATGCAACTGGTAGTGCTGGGCAGTGGCGAACCGCACTGGGAGCAGCGCATGCGCGAAATCGCCGAGCGCTACCCCACACGCATGCACCTCCACATCGGCTTCGATGCGGCCCTAGCCAATCGCATCTATGCCGGTTGTGACCTGTTTTTGATGCCGTCACGCTTCGAGCCAGGTGGGCTGGGCCAGCTGATTGCGATGCGCTACGGCGCCGTGCCGGTGGTGCGGGCGGTGGGTGGACTCAACGATACCGTGCGCGAGGGCAGTAGCGGCAACGGCTTCCGATTCACCGAATACACCCCCGAGGCGCTCGGAGACGCGGTCCAACGTGCCGTGATGTGCTATCACGATCGTGAAACGTTTGTGAGCATACAACAGCGCAACATGCGCGAAGACTTCACCTGGGGGCGCTCATCCAAGGCCTACATCCACCTCTATCAGCAGGCTATTCAGCATCGTAAGGGGCACGTATGAGTACACTCGTAGCCGTCGTGATGGGTTCACATTCTGATTGGGACATCATGCAACACAGCGTAGCCACCCTCGCCGAGCTGGGAGTACCCCACGAGGCACAGGTGGTATCGGCACATCGTACCCCCGATTTGCTCTTTTCATTTGCCGAAAAAGCGCAAGGGCGCGGACTCCGTGCCATCATCGCCGGTGCCGGCGGTGCCGCCCATTTGCCTGGCATGTTGGCCGCCAAAACACTCGTGCCCGTCTTTGGCGTGCCTGTCCCCAATGGTGCCATGAATGGGGTCGATGCGGTGTGGTCGATATTGCAGATGCCTGCTGGGGTACCGGTGGGCACCCTCGCCATCGGCAAGGCGGGGGCCATCAATGCGGCGCTCTTGGCGGCAGCAACGTTATGTCATGATCATCCTGCCATTGCAGCTGCCCTTGCGCAACGGCGCGCCGCCAACGCCCAAAAGGTAATTGATCATCCCGACCCACGCCTGTCATCATGAATGTGCATTTGGTACAATAGGACGTAAGCACATGAGAATTGGTGGCAGATATGACACACACACGCAAACTTGGAATACTCGGCGGCGGCCAATTAGCACAAATGCTGGCCCTAGCAGCAGTACCACTCGGTGTGCGTTGCCACATCTATGATCCGAGCCCTGATGCACCAGCGCAGTTGGTTGCCACGCATTCTGTCGCTGAATACACCAATGCACTCACGCTGGCACAGTTTGCCGGCAACGTGGATGCAATCACCTATGAATTCGAAAATGTGCCGGCTAGCACGGCAACCACGCTTGCGCAGCACAAACCGCTCTACCCACCTGCACGTGCGTTGGCCATTGCCCAAGATCGCCTCAGCGAAAAGCAGTTTTTTGGGGAGCTCGGCTTTGCGACAGCGCCCTATGCAGCGGTAGATGCCACGGGGAGTGTGGCAACGGCCATCAAGCAGACAGGATTGCCTGCCATCGCCAAAACCCGCCGCAACGGCTACGACGGCAAAGGGCAACAACGCATCACGAGTTTGACACATGCCTACCAGACCATCGTCGACATGGCCGGACACGACCTCATCATCGAAGGGGTGGTGCCGTTTGTACGCGAGTTGTCGATTTTGGTGGCACGTGACACATTTGGCACGATTGTGCGTTATCCACTGGTAGAAAATCATCATCATGAGGGCATTTTGCGCCTCTCAATTGCACCAGCCGCCAACGTCCACCCCCACATCGAAGCCCTGGCCGACGCGATTGCGCAACGCACCGTAACGGCGCTCGATTACGTGGGTGTGCTGACCATTGAATGTTTCGAAGTCGTGACAGCCACTGGTCCCATGCTCCTCATCAACGAAATGGCGCCGCGGGTGCATAATTCGGGGCATTGGAGCATCGAGGGTGCCATCGCCTCGCAGTTTGAAAACCACGTACGCGCCGTCAGCGGTCTCCCCCTCGCCCCTGCCGGGCTGCGTGGTATGTGTGCCATGCTCAATCTCATCGGCGAAATCCCCGACGTGGCGACGATTCCTGCGGGCGTCCACGTCCATCTCTATCACAAAGCCGCACGTCCCGGCCGCAAGGTGGGGCACCTCACCATTGTGGCACGCGATATGGCCACCTTGATGAGTAAAATCGAAGAATGCCGCGATCTGGCTGGTGTATGGATACCACCACGACACGATGGTATGCATGCGCCTAAATCAAAACGCACCAACAAAGTCGAATAATCACGGCGTCCTCACCGATGCCGTGGTTGTCCAGTGCCGCCGCGCCAGATGCCCATATGCCGAGAGCGCCACTGCGTGCCCCCCCCACGTGATATTCACGGCACTGTACATATGCAGTACAATATAGTTATCCTCATTTACCACACGGGAGACGACAATGGCGTACGGCTACCATGGTGCAGTGTTGCACGTCGATTTGAGTAATAATCAGACCTCTGTTGAGCATCCCGACGATAACTTTTATCGCATATACGCAGGTGGTGCACTCATGGGCACGTACTACCTGCTTAAACATACCGCTCCCGGCATTGATTCACTCGATCCAGCGAATGTACTCGTGTTCAATAATAGTGTGGCAGCAGGGTACCCAGCTGCAGGACTGGTACGCTATATCGTCACCACCAAATCACCACTCACCAACGGCATCGCCGAAACGCGCGCCGAAGGCCGCTTTGCGGTCTCGCTCAAACAGAGCGGCTATGATGCCATCGTCATCCATGGTGCCGCCAAACAGCCAACAGGACTCCTCATCGAAAACGGTGTCGTATCGTTGTTTGATGCTCGTGCTGAATGGGGCAGCTCCGTCGGTGCCTGTACTGACACGCTCGAGGCCCGTTTTGGGAACGATATCGACGTGGCTGCGATTGGTCCCGCCGGCGAGCATCAGGTGCGCTATGCCAATATCATCAGTAGCCGCACGCACCAGGCACAGCGCCATGGTGTGGGTGCCGTGATGGGCAGCAAAAAGCTGAAAGCTATTGTCATCAAAGGGGGGACGTTGCCACCGGTAGCCCACCCAGATACCTTGGCACAGCTCAACCACAAATTTGCGCAGGACATCCAGCACAACACACTATCACGCTGGCAGCTCGATTTGCCCGGTTTTGCGGTGTGGATTCATACGCACGGGCTGGATACCGCCATTGACGCCTATAACTTCAGCAAAGCATCATTTGAGCACCTCGATGCCTATGCCGCCCCGCAATGGATGCCGCACTACAAGGGTGTTTCACCCTGCCCTGGCTGTGTCAACGACTGCATGAAAATCTACCAAGGCAACGATGCAGACTTGGATGTGCGTGCGAGTGCCATCCACCAAGAAATCAGTGGATCACTTGGTCCAAATATCGGTACGAGTGATGCACAAGTCGTCATGCGCCTCAACAATTTGTGTAATCAGCTCGGACTTGACCCAGTATCGCTGGGCTTTACCCTCTCGTTTGCCATGGAGGCCAACCAGCGCGGGCTGATTGATGCGACACGCTTCGGGTCAGTAGATCTCCAATTCGGTGACCATGCCGCCATCGAGCGCATGATCCGCCAGATTAGCACCCGCACCGGCTTTGGGGCGGTG
>JBKCGB010000008.1:0-5404 GCA_046303375.1 Roseiflexaceae bacterium | reverse complement strand
AATCACAACATCGATATCACACCCGTGGGTCTGGCTGTGGCACAAGCGGTACGCACACATTTGGGCATTCCAGAGGTATAGCGGTATGATGCATGGGCGAAAATATGCGCCCCGATGTCACCCCCGCCCCCCAATGTCATGGTGTACAATTTTTCATAGCAACACCACATGTTTCAACGGATGTACAACAGAAGAGACACACCATGCCCAACTACACCGCCCTGCATCGCACCCTGACCGACATCATCGACACCACTATCGCCGCTGGCCACGAAGCCGGTGTACAACTGGCTGTCTATCACCGTGGCCAGCTGATCGTGGATATCACACGCGGCACGCGTGATGCGGCTGGCACACCGCTCCGCCCCAACGACATGACGCTGGTGTGGTCGACCTCCAAGGGCATCACTGCCACTGCCATGCACATCCTCGCCGAGCGCCGCCTCATCGAATACGACGACGCCATCGCCGACTACTGGCCGGAGTTTGCGGCACACGGCAAGAGCAATATCACCATCCGCCACCTGATGTCGCATACCGCTGGCGTCTACGAAGTGCCACGATCGGCTGCACCCGATTACACCGTCATGCGCGACTACGACCGCATCTGCGCCATCATGGCCGACATGCAGCCCATCCTGCCACCCGCACAACAGCACGTCTACCACGCCTTGACGTACGGCTGGCCGCTCGCCAAAGTCGCCGAAGCCGTCACACACCTGTCATTCAGCGATTTTATTCAACAGGCAATCTGCACCCCGCTGGGTATCAGCGACCTGTTTATGGGGCTGCCGGCATCACGCGCAGGCGATGTGGTGCCGCTGTCACACGATGCCACCCCCGAAGTCCTCGCAAATCCCGACAATCCATTCCCCGACCCGACGATAATGGCCAATGATCCTGCGATCCTCGCCACCTGCATCCCGGCAGCCAACATGGTGGCGAGCGCCCGCGCCGTGGCGCGCGTCTATGCCTCACTGATCAGCAACGGTGTCGACGGTGTGCGCCTACTGCCACCGCACCGTGTGGCCAACGCTACCCGCGCCCAGTACTGGGCACGCACCGACAATCCCGAACGCCCCGAAGCCGGCTATGCCCTGGGCTGGGAGCTGGGGCGCGCTAATCCGCTCTACGGCAGCCGCGACACGGCCTTCGGGCATTGTGGCTACGGCGGTCCCACCGGATTTGCTGATCCCGAGTTCGAGATGGCCTTTGCCATGACCAAAACCCGCATGACGCTGATGCCCGATGTGCCCTCGCTCAAAAACATCTTGGCCAGCTGTGTGCGCGACGCGTTGCGTAACGCTTAAAATGACGACCCACGGGATGGATATGCCATCCCGTGGGGTATTTTTTAAAGAGTATACCGATTACTGTGCCATGAAAAATTGCCCAATCAGGTCGCTCGCATCCACAAACAACGAGTCCGTACGCCCTGGCCAATCATGCCCACCGCCGATGATTTTGTAGAATACGACGGGTGCCTGACACCCTACGGACGTGTACACCTCAACATGCCGGGGATCGGCCGCATTGGGATTTGGCAGCACCTGCATGGTCGTAGTCGTACAGCCGTTGTGGTGGCGCCAAAATTCAATCACCGCATCGGTGCCCAAATACGCCCCCCAGCCATCACGGTTGTCCATATCACCCGCATATAACGTCGTCCCATCCGCCGTGCCACTAAACGCCAACAGCGGCACAGGTGACGCTGACGTACACGCATCACGCCCACTACGCATCATGGTGCCTACCACCGGCGCCACTGCTCGAAAGACGTCGGGGTGGCGGCAGGCCATCACATACGCCATGTCACCACCATTGGACATGCCCGTCATAAAAGTCCGTGTGGTACTCAGCTGATAGGTCTGTTGTAGATGGTGTGCGAGTGCCACCAAAAAGCCGTCGTCATCCACCATTTCACTGGCATGAAAATCATAGCCCACCTGCCAAAAGCGCCGCCCATCTCGGTCACGCGTACCACGGGGATAGACCACCGCAAAGCCGTAACGGTCGGCAACCACATTCATCTGTGTGGTATCACGGATCAACATGGCATCGTCGGTAAAGCCATGCAGCACAAAGACCAACGGGGCATCAGCGCCCAGTCGTGGTGGCAGATACAATCCATATTCGCGTGGCGTATCGCCATCAGCAAATGTGTGGTATGTATCCGTGTTCATCATAACTCGCGTGGGTGTGACACATGCGCTTGCACATATGAGTCCATATCATCGACCCGCGCATCGGGGACTTTTCGTTCTTGTGTGTGACTTCCCTGCAAGTATACGCCTTTTTTGGAAAAAAATATACTACGTTGCTCATTTTCATCGACAATGCTTACGCCCGATAACCGCACCACGAAACATCGCCCAATCAGGTCACTCGCATCATTGACAATAGACCCAGCACGTTGATATGCTAGGTCTATGAAGACAACAATCGACCTCCCCGACAATCTGGTCCGTGCCGTCACAATTCGGGCTGCCCAACAGGGACGCACCATGCATGATTTGGTCGCCGAATACATACGCAACGGACTGAATGCGCCATCCCACACATCGCAACCAGCGCATGCAATCCCCATCATTCCCGCTGATGCGCAGGCGCCGTTAGCGCAGATGAGTCGTGACGAGATTGTGGCGCTCGAAAAGATGGTCACACTCATGGGTGATGAGTAATACGCCACACGAGTGGCTGTTTTTATTCCTCAAACACCCCAATATGCTTGACTTCGAGGGCGAATGGCCCCTCTTGTTTGAATTCGATCAGCAGGCTGAGCGCGCGGATGTCGCTGGGATCGAGGGCATCGGCACGCACCTGGCGCCCAAAGCGCGTCGGCACAAAGTCACTCCAGCGCAGGCGCACCTCATGCCATTCATCCCGTGGGGCGACAAAAGTGGCTTGGTAGACGACTGATTGTTGCGCTGTGCGCAAGTAGATGCCGTAGCGCTTGCCGTCACTGCGCACACGCAACTGCAACCCGTCGTAGACGCGCAGATTACGGGCCGGTGCAAAATTAGTCTGCATGGTGGCAAAGCCACCGTTGTTTTCGAAGCTGACGATGCCTTGAAAGATAGCACTCCCTGTGTCCGTGGGCACGAGCGCACTCCGACTCACGCCGCCCATCACGCCGTCATTCAGGCTAAACCAGGCACTCGTCGCATCCGGCTTGGTGAAATCAATCAAGACAAAACCTCGCTCTTCGTCAGGTGCTTTGGCGGGCTGTCGCGCCGCCAGATAATCAGCGAGCGCAGCAGCTCCGTTGAGAATCCCTGCGGTGAGTGCCACGATACATGCCACAATCAAAATCCGCATCACCGTATGGGTCCCTTCCAGCGCATTATCACTATGACAGGTCACCTTCCATAGCGCGGTGACATCTCCAGTCCTACAACATACTACGCACGCCCCCATGCTTGTGGATTGTTTGACCAGGCCTCGACCATAGCACGATCGCTGGCGGCAATGTACTGCTCAGCCACGGCCACATCGAGCACGGGGGTGAGCCACGTGAGCGTGGTCAGCGGTGCCTTGGCGGCTACAAAGCGGTCAAACGTGGCTTGCCAACCGTAGGTAAAGATACAAGCACAGGTCACACTGCGTGCTCCCTCGGTGTATAATGCCTCGATAGCAGTCACCGCACTTTCGCCCGTCGAGACCGTGTCTTCGAGCAAGAGCACATCGGCGCCATTGATATCGGCGCCTTCGACTTGGCGCCCACGCCCGTGTGCTTTGGCGCCACTGCGCACATACGCCATGGGGCGATCGGCGCGCTCGGCTACCCAGGCAGCCCACGGGATACCTGCCGTCGCCGTGCCAGCCACGATGGCAGTGGCGCCCACTAGCTGTGCAAAGGCGTCGCTGACGGCGCGCCGTGCGGTCACGTTGCCAATCAGCAGGCGATTATCGCAGTAGATGGGTGACTTGATGCCCGAGGCAAAGGTAAAGGGCTCGTGCGGGCGCAACAGCACCGCTTTGGCCTGCAACAAGACACGGGCCACCGTTGTTTGATTATTGCTCATGAGAGGTTCCTCCTATGCATATCGGTCTCGACTTTGGTACCACCAATTCAAGTGTCTCTCTCTATGATGGCACAAATGTGACCCTCTTGCCACTCGATTCATTTAGCATCAACCCCAAGGTGATGCGCACCACGTTGTTTATCATGCGTGAGTTTAATGGCAAAACATATCAACCTGGGGCACGTTTCATTGGTCGTGAAGCCATTGATCGCTTTATTCAGTCCAATGTAGGACGACAAATCGAATATGCGTGGCAAAACTTTGGTGAGACGGAGATATACGACGGCGGTGGTAATGTTATCAAACAAGCGCTCGGCGCCATGGTCGACCAAAACATCCCCGGACGCCTGTTTCAGTCGCTCAAATCACACCTGCGTGACGTGGACTACATCGATACCGAAGTCTTTGGTGAGCGGAAAACACTCGAAGCACTCATCGCCATCGTCCTCCGCATGATACGCACACGCGTCGAAGACGTGCTCGGCACACCGGTGACACGCATGGTTATCGGCCGACCGGTCAACTACAGCGAAGACCCGCAGATTCATGCAGCAGCCTTGGCACGGATGCGCCTGGCCTGCCAGCTCGCCGAGCTCCCCGAATTTGCCTTTTTGCCGGAACCAAACGCAGCAGCGCTGCTGTATGCACTCCGCGCCCCTGCCAATCAGCGTGCGCTAGTTTTTGATTTCGGTGGTGGTACGCTCGACGTGACTATCATCGAAACAGATGGCCGCGGCGGGAGTCGTGTGCTGAGCAATGATGGCGTACCAGTGGGTGGTGACATCATCGATCGGCGCTTGATGGTGGGCAAACTCTTGCCACATTTTGGCACCGAATCCAAAATTGGTCCGCTGCGCATGCCCTTTCCTGCATCAATTAGCGACATGCTCAGTGAATGGCAACATATTTTTGAATTGGCGCACCCCAAGTATCACAATTTGTTCCAACAACTCCTAGGCACCAGCAATCAGCCACAACTCATTCAGCAACTCGTGGTGCTCACTTCACAAAACTACGGCCTCACTTTATTTGAAGCAGTCGAACGCGCCAAAGTGGCTCTCAGCGAGCACGAACATGTCAACATATCAATGCACGTCCCCGGCATTGATATCGAGCAATCAGTCGAACGCTGGGACTTTGAACGCCTCATCGGGCCCGACGTGCGTGCCGTGGCGGCCTGCGTCGACCGTGCTGTAGCTACAGCAGGGCTCAGCCACGACGATATCACCGTGGTACTGCGCACTGGTGGTTCTTCACGCATCCCAGCGTTTGTGCGCATGCTCACCAAACGCTTCGGCAGTGCCGCCATGGTCGAAATGGATCCGTTTACGGGTGTGGCGCAGGGATTGGGGATTGCCGCGGCCAGTGACGAGATTTTT
>JBKCGB010000007.1:0-51843 GCA_046303375.1 Roseiflexaceae bacterium | reverse complement strand
TGTCGCACACCGCTGTCGGTCGCTGGCTCCCCTAGTAGGAGCGGGCAAAGATGGCGATTTTGGTGGCCGGTTTGCCCGTATAGATGCAGGTGCCGCTACCACCGGGCTGATCGTTGGGGATACAGCGGATGGTGGCACGGGTGTCTTCTTTGATGCGCAGCTCGTCGTCGCTACTGCCAGCCCACCAACAGGTGGCGAAGCCGACTTCGATTTGCTGTTTGAGCTCATCGTAGGTTGTGACGTGCTTGGTGTGTGACTCACGGAAGGCTAGGGCGCGCTGGTAGAGGGCGGCTTGGATTTCTTCGAGCAGGGCGGTGATGCGCGCTGTCAAACCGTCCTGGGGCACAAAGCTTTTGCCTTCTTTGCCGGGGATGTCGCGGCGGGCGATGGCCACGGAGCCTTTTTCGACATCTTTGGGACCGACTTCGATGCGCACGGGCACGCCTTTGACTTCCCATTCATTGAATTTGAAGCCTGGAGAGAGATGCTCACGCTCGTCGATTTTGAAGCGAATCTTGCCTTTCCAGTCAGCAGTGATGCGT
This sequence comes from Roseiflexaceae bacterium, assembly GCA_046303375.1. GTDB lineage: Bacteria > Chloroflexota > Chloroflexia > Chloroflexales > Roseiflexaceae > UBA965. The sequence goes on along the minus strand of JBKCGB010000007.1, from coordinate 51,301 downwards.
TTGACAGCATCCATGACGGCGGCTTTTTCGGCATCGTTTTTGTAAATTGGTACGACGACCGTCTGAATGGGGGCGAGGCGAGGTGGGATGACCAAGCCATCATCGTCACTGTGGGCCATTACGAGTGCGCCAATCAGGCGTGTGCCGACACCCCAGCTGCTGGTCCAGGCGTGTTGTACGGTGTTGTTTTGATCGGTAAAGGAAATATCGAAGGCCTTGGCGAAGTTTTGACCGAGGTTGTGTGATGTGCCGGCCTGGAGCGCTTTGCCATCCTGCATCATGGCTTCGATGCAGTAGGTGCGCAAGGCGCCAGGGAAGGTCTCGTTCTTGGACTTGAGACCACGGAGCACGGGCAGGGCCATCTCTTTTTCCACAAAGTCGGCATAGACGTCATCGAGCACCATCAGCGTTTCTTGTTCGGCTTCGGCCTCGGTGGCGTGCACGGTATGACCCTCTTGCCAGAGGAATTCGGCGGTGCGCAAAAACGGGCGTGTGCGCATTTCCCAGCGCATCACATTGGCCCATTGATTGATGAGGATGGGTAGATCGCGATACGAGCGCACCCATTTGGCATAAAAGTAGCCGATGATGGTCTCAGACGTGGGGCGGATGACGTAGGGCTCGGTCAATTCTTCGCCACCGGCACGTGTGACCTCGGCAACTTCGGGGGCGAAGCCCTCGACGTGCTCGGCTTCTTTGGTGAGGAAGCTTTTGGGGATGAGCAAGGGAAAATACGCATTGACGTGACCAGTCTCTTTGATGCGGGCATCAAGACCGGCTTGAATGTGCTCCCAGATGGCATAGCCGGTGGGTTTGAAGACGATACAGCCGCGCACGACTTCGGCGTAGTCGGCCAAATCAGCCTCGCGCACGATGTCGAGGTACCACTGCGAGTAATCTTTGGCGCGTGGGGTAATCCCGTCTTTAGCCATGGATTTCACTTCCTCCAATACACGATATATGGCGTCATTGTACCATTTTAGCCGAGGCGGCGTTGTAATTCGGCGAGGGCTTGCTGTGGGGTACGATCGGTCATATAAAAATTGCTGCCGACAACCACATCATCAACACCGGCGGCGGCCACGGTGGCAATGGTGTCGAAGCCGATGCCGCCATCGACCTGAATGGCCGTGGTCAGTTTGTGTTCGTCGATAAAACGGCGCACCGTGTGGATTTTTTGGGTGGACTGTGGGATGTATTTTTGCCCACCAAAGCCCGGATTGACCGTCATCATCAGCACAGTGTCAATCTGATCGATGATTTCGTAGATGCTATGCAGTGACGTGGCTGGATTGATGGCGACACCCACATGGGTGCCGGTGGCACGGATGAGTTGGATGGTGCGGTGCAGGTGGGGCGAGGCCTCGACATGCACGCTGATTTGGTTGGCACCGGCGTTGGCAAAGGCCTCCACATAGCGCTCGGGCTCGACAATCATCAAATGGCAGTCGAGATAGGCTTGTGGCCCGAGCGTACGGCGTAGTGCCTCGACCATGGGCATGCCCATGGTGATATTGGGCACAAAACGCCCATCCATGACATCGATGTGCAGGCGGTCGCCACCGGCGGCGAGTGCCAAGGCGGCATCGGCGCCCATGGTAGCGAAATTGGCCGACAAGAGTGATGGACTGACGCGAATATGGCGTTGATGATAGGCAAGCATACACACCCCTCGGGTGAACGAGCACTAGTGGCATGATAGCACATCCCCCCACCACCGTCGGCCAGAACGGAGATGGGGGGATGTGGCGAAGGAGGAGGAATAGTTCAAATAGAAATGGGCGTGATGCGCAGCGTATAGGCGGCCGCATCGGTGAGGGTGGTGGGCAACGTGACGGCAATACCGTCGCCGATGCGTTCCCACACCAAGGCGCCGTCGTGCCCGAGCAGCGTAATCACACTCTGGTCGGATACGGGAATCGCAGGGATGACGGTGCGCCCACGTGGGGTGCCAAACATGCTGGCGTACAGCGTGTGGCTGGTGCAGGTAAAGCGCACCGGCAACCCGCTATCGGTGCTGGCTTCGGCGCGGCTCCATGGGCGCGTGGCATAGATGGCTTCGCCGTTGGTGCGGAGCCACGCGCCCAGCGCCAGCAGGCGCTCGGCCTGTTCGGCCGGAATGGAGCCGTCGCCGCGGGGTCCAACATTGATGAGCAAGTTACCGTTTTTGCTGACGATGTCGATAAATGAGCGAATCAGTTCGACGGGTGAGAGCATGTCGTTGACGGATTCGTTGCGGTTGTAGCCAAATGAGAAGCCCAGCCCACGGCAAGATTCCCACTTGTCGGGTTGAATGGTATCAAAGACGGCGTATTCGGGGGTACGGTAGTCGGAATGCGCCGGTTTGGGGAGCATGCCTTGGCTGATTTGCGCAACCTGCTCGGGTCCAGCCTGCGTGAAGCGGTCGTTGATGACGCCTTCGGGGACAGCGTTGTAGTAGTCGGCAAAGAGGGCACCGAGATCGGATCCGACCGGGTAGCCGATGTCGTTCCACATGCAGGCGGGGCGGTAACGTTCGGTCAGCTCGCGCCAATGCGCATCGGCGTAGCGTACATACTCGTCGCTCTGCGGCACTGCTTTGAACAAATCAGCAATGTCTGCGATTACGTGCGGATTAAACGTCCAGTCTAGCCCGCCCGAGTAGTAGAGTCCCATGGTCAGCCCCTGCGCGCGTACGGCATCGCTCAAATCACCGACGAGGTCACGTTTGGTGTGGTAGTCGGCGATAAACGGATTGGGATTGTGACTCGGCCACAACAAAAATCCGTCGTGGTGCTTGGTGGTGAGGACGACGTATTTGGCACCGGCGTCAGCAAACAACTTAGCCCAGGTGTCGGGATTCCAACTGGTCAGATTGGCGTTGAAGTCGTCAGCAAAGCTGGCGTAGCTTTTGTCACCAAAGTGCTCATTGTGGTATTCGGCGGTCACACTGCCGGGCACACGCAACGAGTTCATGTACCACTCGGCATACGGATTACGGCGGAACCAGCCTTGCCAGCCTTCGCTGGCGACAACGTCGTGTAATGGACCGGTGTTTGGGGCCCAACCGGGCACCGAGTACAGCCCCCAGTGGATAAAAATACCCAGTTTGGCTTCGTGGAACCAGGCAGGGACTTGATGGGCTTTGACCGCGGTGAGTGTACGATCGAATGGCATGAACATATCCTCCTATGGAGCAACATCAAAGACAACAATGGCACTAAATTTCACGACGGGAATCTGTACCTGCCATGCACCAGCGTGTCCGGTGAGGGTGACGGATGTGGTGTCACCGGCCAGGTATGCGCGGGTGATGTGTGCATCAATCCCCAGTGTGACGGTGATGTCGTGCAGGGGAATGGGATCCTCGAGGTATTCCATGTGTGGGGTGGCACGGCGATTGGGCGAATAGTTGACGATATGTACCATGTAGCGGGCTGGATGGGTGGCATCGGCCTGTTGATAGGTGATGCTCAATTCGCTACTGAGTGGCGCAGTGCTTTGAATCAGGCGCTGCGGCAGGAGTTCGGCGAGGATGGCACGACAGACGTCGCGGTAGATCCAGTAGCCGCTTTTGAAGTAGCTACTAAAGACGGGGAATGTGACTGCGGCCACATCCTGCTGGTGTACGATGGCGGCATATTCGGTAGGATGGTCGTAGGGCGACTGTGCGTGACTGGTGTAGTGCGCGGCACTGCGCTGGAATCGTGGCTCGCCCACATAGGCACGTACGCCCTGGGCAGCCCGCCACTGGGCACTCCCGTAGTAGAGCGCATATTCAAAGGCGGGCAAGTGCGGGTAGCGAGTCTGGTCGAGGAGCAAAAACGCCGGGGCAAATGGCGATTCGCCGGCGTATTCCATGGCAAGCGCTGTGCACCAACTGGTGGTATCAGCACCACGCAGCGCGGTATGGCTGGCGAGCACCTTGCCGCCGGCAGCGATATAGGTGTTGAGTTGATTGGCCAGGGTGGCATCGACCACCAGGCTGTCAGGCAATACGATGAGGCGGTAGCGTGCGAGATTGGCACCACCTTCGATGATGTCAAACTGGAGCTGAAGCTCGGTGAGGAGCTTGACGGCGCCGTAGACGGCTCCTTCTTTTTCGTGGCGACCATCACCACCGATGACCAGGTTGTCGCCGATGTCAGTCAAGGGCAGATTGGCGACGACGATGGCGGCTTCGGTGACGGGGGCAGCCCGCACCAACCATGGTTCAATCGACTTGATGTAGCCAAATCCCACCCCAATACTCTGGTAGACGGCTGGGTCAAGGCGCCCATGGGGTGGTGGTTGGTCGCCAATCGAGATTTGCGCACCGTGAGCCACAATCCCGGGGAGCTCGCTCATGAGCTGGTTGGGGTGTTTGAGTCCGCCATAGTCGGCCCATGAGCGATGGAAGCGCCCCGTCATGCCGACCACACTCTGGCCAAATGTACGCGCGTAGCGCACGTTGGTCGGGTAGTAGAGGTAGCCCCAGCCGCCGGTGGGCAGTGCCTCGATGTCGACATTGTCGAGTCCGACCATGCGTTCACCGAGTCCAATGTTCGTCTGGTTGTTTTGGTCGACCTGGTAGGTCGGGTTGATGCGGTGGGCCAGGTCGTGGCATTGCCGCATAAAGTCAGTGAGGAGTTGCTGTTTGTGCTGGCGCTGGTTGGCCACGTCGTGCGGGTCGAGCCCGTGGGCGTGGAAGTGTGCCAAGCACTTGGGGCAGAAACACTCGCCACCGATGGGAAAGGGCATGTCATACCACGGTCCATCGAGGTCGTAGCGCGTCAAAAACTCCTGCGTATCAGCTAGCACCTGTGCCACAAAATCCTGATTGGAAAGGCACAAGGCCGTCCAACCCGGTGTTTGGTCGAATTTGGGCAGATAGGTGGTGCGATCACGTTTCCACACCAACCATTCGGGGTGGCGCTCGGCCAAGTAATGGTCCCATGTGACGCAGTAGTAGGCGTACACTTTGATGTTGCGTGTGCGGCAGGCCGCAATTTGCGCACCCATCAGGTCGAAGTCGAGCCCGGGGTGGATGGGACCACGCTGGGTGGGGTAGTAGAAGTACCCGTGCATATCTTTGGCAAAGACCACCACCGCATCCACGTTGCCAGCGAGGAGGGTATCGCCGAATTCATCGGCATCAAAGCGCTCGCCAATGCGAGGAATGTGTTGTGAGTTGTGGAAGTCGAGGTGGATTTTGCGGAAGCGCCGTGGTGGCTGTTGCAAAAAATGTGGGTCAATCCAGGGCTGTTGCATAACCGAATCCTTTGACGAAGTAGGAAGTAAGAGCGGATAGTCCCCACCCGATCGCCACCATCATGCTATCCCCAAAATCTGGCGACACTCGGCGGCGGCATCGTCGAGTGCCTGTGCGACACCTTTGGTGCCAGTGACGGCCGCCCACGTCATACGACTAAAGACCTCGTTGAGTGCTGGGTATTGCGGGAGTGCGGGCAACGTGTCGATACCAGTATGGACCTGCTCCATGACCTCGTAGTACTGGAATTGTGCGCGAATCTCGGGATCGTTCCAGGTGGATTTACGCACCCCACTGCCGCCGGCTTGCGACGTGATTTTGTCCATGGCGGGCGAGGCGGTCTCACGCAAAAACTCGTATGCGAGCGCCGGCTGTTGGCTGCCAGCGCAGATGCCCAATACCCAATACACGTTGAGGCTGGCGTGCCGACCGCCGCTCCCTGTGCCGCGGGGGATGGTGGTGCAGCGTGTTTTGTTGATGATTTGGCTGGGGGGGAGTTGTGCCACCGACATAAACCCGGCCCAGTTGAGCATCATGGCACCTTCGCCGGCGGCATAGGCCACACCGGCTGCCACACTGTCGTAGCTGAGGGCTTGTGGCGAGGTGATGCCCATGGTTGTCAGGCTATCGACATAAAACTGCAGCGCCTCGCGCCCGATGGCATCGTTGAAAACGGGATTGAGCTGGTCGTCAAACAGCCGACCACCACGGCTCCACAAGTGAATAAAAAAGTCATAGACGTTGTTGTGTCCGTCGTTGAGTCCCGCAATCACGGCGCCATACAGGCCTTGGTCGGGGCGGGTGAAAAACTGTGCCACGTCGCGGAATTCGTCCCATGTCTGTGGCACCCGCAAGGTACGGCCGTATGTGGCACGGAAGCGTTGGTGTTCGCCCACATCGTCGAACAAGTCGGCACGGTAGTGGAACATTTCTGGACCATCGTGATACGGCAATCCAAACACCTGCCCGGCCCTGTTGCGTTGCAGCTCGAGCAGTGATGGGCTCCAACCGTGTGGCCAATCGACGGGTGGGGTGGTGCGCAAGAAGTCGTCGAGACAGACCAGCCCGTGGCGTGCCTGTAGGTCGGGTAGCCAGTCAGTCAAAATGAGCATGATGTCGTATTGCCCGCTGTGTACGCCGCCGTGCGTCACCATTTCGTCGTAAAGCTCTTCGGGACCAGCATGACTGGCAGTGAATGTCACATCAGGATGGAGGCGTTGGAAGTGCGCCATTTGGGCATTGATGGCGCGCTCAAAACCATCAAACGAACGATATTTGATCGACAACGTCGGCATGCTGTCCTCGCTTTAGCGACCGCCCATACCGGTGAGTGATACACCTTGGACGAACAGTTTTTGCGAAAAGAAAAACATCAGCAACACGGGAATCAGTGTGATAATCGACACCGCCATCAACAAGTTGAACTGGGTGAAGTTCTGGCCACGGAACAGATTGAGCCCCAAAGCGAGTGTATACAGCTCTGTGGAGCGCAAATAGATGAGTGGATCGAGCAGATTGCTCCAGTTGCCGATAAAAGCAAAGATGGCGACACTTGCGAGTGCGGGTTGTGATAACGGCAAAATGACCTGGGTGAGAATTTGCCAGTTGTTGGCACCATCGATGCGCGCCGCGTTGTCGAGGTCGAGCGGGATGCTCATAAAGAATTGCCGTAGCAAAAAGATGAAAAAGGCGTAGCCGAACCAAGCGGGTAGTACCAGCGGCCATAATGTGTTGGTGAGACCAACTGCACTAAACATCAAAAAGCGTGGAATAATCGTGACTTCACGTGGAATCATCAGTGTGGCAAGGAGCATCAGGAACAAGAATTCCCGCCCACGCCCTTTGAGTCGGGCAAAACCGAAGGCGACCAGCGAGCACGACAAAATATTGCCAATCACATTGGCGAAAGTGACGATGAGTGAGTTCACCAAAAACGTGTCAAAAGGTAGTACTCTCCAGCCCTTCGGGTAATTTTGCCATTCAAAACTATTGGGAAAGAATGAGGGTGGATAGGTGAATACGTCTTGTGAGAGTTTGAGCGACGTCGATACCATCCACAAGAAGGGCAACACGAAGCTGATTGACAGTAGACCAAGCAGGAGATAGGTGATAACTTTGAGAACGATAGCAGTACGTCGAATCCCGAGCGCACTTTTGCGCAGTGATGATTGAGCTTGCATAGATGCGCACCTTACGCTTATTGTTTCAAATCGCCTTCGTAGTAGACCCAGTAGCGTGCCACGGTGAATTGCACTGCGGTGATGATGATAATCACCACCAACAAAATCCACGCAAGTGCGGAGGCATACCCCATTTGGAAGTTGATGAATGCGGTGCGGTAGATGTAGAGTCCATACACGAGTGTGGCGTTGGCCGGCCCACCATTGGTCATCACGTAGACCAGCACAAATCCTTGAATGGAGGCAATAAACCCGACAATCAGGTTATACAAGATGACGGGCGACATCATGGGCACGGTGACTGTCCAGAACTTCTGGAATGTATTGGCGCCGTCGATTTCGGCAGCCTCGTACAAGTGGGTGGGGACGCTCTGCAAACCAGCAAGATAGATGACCATTGAGCCACCCGCACTCCACAGACTCATCAAAATCAGAGATGGCATGGCCCATTCGGGTTGGACGAGCCAGCCGGGACCTTTGATGCCAAAAAACGCCAAGAATGAGTTCACCAGACCGAAATCCTGGTGTAGAATCATAATCCACAAAATCGCCACTGCAATCCCACTTACCACGGATGGCAAGTAGAAAATGGTGCGAAACAAGGTGATGCCCCATACGTTTTGGTTGAGCAGCAATGCCAACAAAAACGACACAATCGTGCCGAGACCGACGCTCCCGATGCCATAGTAGAGCGAATTCCCCATGGCCTTGTAGAACAATGGATCAGCAGCGAGTTTGGTGTAGTTGAGCGTACCCGTCCATGATGGCGCACTTAACGCAGACCAGTTGGTGAAACTGATGCCAAACGACGCCAAAATTGCCCCCGCATCAAAGAGCAGGAAGCCGATGATCCACGGCAAAATAAACAGGTAAAACGAGCGCTCTTCTTTGCGTGCCATTTCACGCATTTTGGGCTTTCCGGTGGGAATTACTGGTGTAGCAGACTGAGGAATGGACATATGTGCAACTCCGCTCTAGCGGTGGTGGGATACATACAAGGGGGCGACTGTGGATGGTGAGCCCCCCACAGTCGCACGGTGAACGGAGATTAGCCGCGGTTTTCGGCCACGATCGGGTCAACAGCAGCAAAGATTTCTGCGAGGGCATCTTTGACGCTCTTTTGCCCGGCCACCACCAAGTCCCAAATCGGACCAGCGGCTTGCGTGACGCGTGGGCCGGTGGGTTGGTCAATGATGTCGTGGGTACCGATACCCTGGCTCATGGCTTCTTCGACGTTTTTGGCACCAGCTGGGGCAAACTTCGAGCCGATGTATGCCGGCCACGCCGACAGACGTGACGGGCTGCCACGACCGGTGCTGGCCCACATGTAGGTCTGCCCAGCGGTGGAGAGGTACTCGTTCAAGTAGATCCATGCAGCTTCGACATGCTTGCTGTCGCGTGTAATCATGTAGGCGCTACCAGCCGAGAAGGTGGTGTGTGCCTTGGGACCTTTGGGCCACTTGGCAATGTCCCAGTTGAACTTTGAGCCTGCCTGAATGGGTGGTGTGGCCCATGAACCCTGCAACGTCATGGCAATTTTGCCGAACTGGAAGGCCGGCCATGCCACGTTCTGCAGGTCAGCGGGGCTGGGGACTGCACCCTTGGCGCGCAGTTCTTCCCACCATTCCATGGCGGTGACTGCTTCGGGATTGTTGATGAGACACTGGTCTTCTTTGGGCTCGCTCAAGTACTGTGCCCCAAACGGGAACAGGTAGTTGGGCGCCATCAACGAATCGCCGGGGCTGGGCAGCTCACCCAAGCCGAAGATCTTGTTGGGACCTTCACCCGAGGTCAGTTTGATGGCAACTGCCTTGAGCTTTTCTAAGTCCCAGCTATCGTCGGGATAGGCTTCGCCGGCAGCATCAAACAAATCCTTGTTGTAGTAGAGATTCCCCGGACCCTCATCGTACGGGATACCCCAGAGTTTGCCGTCGTACTGGTACGACACCATTGATGGCTTGGTGAAGTCATCAAGGTTGAAATCTTTCTCCTTGGCAATCCAGTCATCCAACGCAATGTACATGCCACTGCGAATGGTTTCCTGGGCCCACGAGAACTGCGTGTAGAGCAGGTCTGGCAACGCATTGCCAGCTGCGGCAGCCGTGTACTTCTGGCGGAATTCACCCCACGGGGTGTTTTCCGCTTTGACCACGATGTTGGGGTGGCGCTCCATGAAGAGCTTGTCGAATTGTAGCTGGCGCTCAAAGAAGACTGCATCCCACGTGTGCCCAACGCTAATTTCGACCTTTTCGCTGGGGTCGGCGACTGCGCTGCTGGGCCAGGCTCCTGTGTTGCCCGCATTGGCATCAAAGATGCTCTCTGATGCTGGCTCGGCGGCTGGTTCTTCGGCAGGCTTTTCTGCGTCGGTGCTCGCTGTCTGACCACAGGCGGCCAACAGCATGCCCATGCTGGCGGCACCCAAGCCCAACTGCAAGCCGATGCGGATGACGTCACGGCGACTCATGCCACGACGACGCATTTCGCGTGCCAACTCTTCCTCGTGTTTGCCCATTGTCAACTCCTTTGTGACAGTAGAAACAACCTGTATGCATATTTCACTGGGAATACCCCAGGACATGCCGAGTAGAATACGCTGACCGCTAGAGGTCAGCAGGACGAATACTCCGTCCTTGCGATGCTGAAGCGTATGCTCCATGCACGAGCTGCAACGTGCCGATGTTGTCGCTGGCACTTGTTACTGCTGGATGCCCACTTTGAATCGACTCCATCAGTGATGCCATCGGCCCAATAAAGGCATCGGGAATCCACAATCCTTCGAGTGGAATCGCCACAAGTGATTCGCCGTGTGTGGCTACTTCTAATGTGTCAGGACGCCCATCCGGGTAGTTGTACAGCAATCCGATGGTGCCCTTGATGATTCCTTTGGTGCCGAGTATGCGATATGTGGCATAGACATCGTGTGAGTTGTCGTGGTGGTTGACCATGACTACGACCTGCAACTTGCTGGAGTAGTCGAGCACAGTGACGGTTTTTGTTTCGGCTCGCTCTTGTTGCCCTGGGTATTGACTATGCCGACTAGTCACCCACTCCGGATTGCCAAACAGATGGCGCATACTATCGAGGTAGTGGATGCTATGGTACATCACATCCAAATGTGCGGAATCACGCAACCATGGCCACATGTGCCACGGTGTGCGCGTCGATACCTGGATTTGCGCATCGGTCGGCTCACCGATGTATCCCCGTGTAATCAAATCCTTGCTGGCTGCAATGCCTGCGCTCCAGCGCATCTGCTGGTTGACTGCGATGGTGCACCCATGAGCACTCCCTGCTGCTACGATTGCCCGCGCATCCGCGAGCGTCTCGGCAAGTGGCTTTTGGCAGAGCATATGCTTGCCAGCAGCTGCTACCTGTGCCACAATCGCGCGTTGTTCCCATGCCGGTACAGCAATGTCCACAATCTGTACCCGGGGGTCGGCCAAGAGTGTCGCAATATCTGGGTAGACTGTCGTGATGCCGTGCCGGGCTGCGGTGTCATGCGCCGCTGTCGCATTGATATCAAAACACCCGACAATGGTGAGTCCATGTGACCGATATGCGGGGAGATGTGCATAATTCACAATACCACCACAGCCAATGATGGCAATTCCATGATTATGAATCGGTGGGAGCACCGGCTTGTATTGTGGTTGTGGAATGTTCATCGCCGTGTTCACCATTGACACTACTTCACTACACTGTGAAATATATATAATCTCAAAACAACTCCGTGTTGGATGCCCCTATCATAGGAAGAAATTTGGCATTTGTCAACTGTTGTAACAACTAATGACCAAAATTGTATAAATTATCCAGTGACAGGTTGACGAGTCACTAGGTACAAATGCTCACATGCGAGCACGACTGCACCGTGTTGGTTGGTGACTGTGAGCTGTTCGACCACAATTCCTACATCACTCCGTTTAGCGTGTGGGCGCTTTTCACTGATTGTGGTTACCACCGTGATGGTGTCGTTGATAAACACCGGCTTCACAAAGCGCAAGCGGTCATATCCATACGACATGGCATGGGGATTAATATCACCAGCGGTCATGCCAACTGCCACACTAAACACCAGCGTGCCGTGTGCCATGCGCTGACCAAATGGTTGCGTTTTGCACCATTCAGCATCCATGTGGTGAGGAAAGAAGTCCCCTGTTTGTCCAGCATGAGTCACCACATCACTTTCAGTGATGGTGCGGCCAAACGAGGTACGACTACTACCGATTTCATACTCGTCGAAGTATTGTTCACGTATCATGCGGTGCCTCTCGTGCTCGTGAGTGCGAAATCATGGCTAATTTGCTGATTGTCGGCACCAATGGTGGGTGCCCCCCGTGGTGACGTAATAATGTGCCCGTCAATGCGAATCGGGCAGCGCGTTGTTGCAAGACTTGCGCCATTGCGTCGGCTGACCTGTTGCACCATGTTGAGTGCTTTGAAGGCGTCGTGGTCAATGAGCTGGCGCCACGTCAATACATCTGCGCACCAATAATCGGCCGCCTCGAGGCGCGCCAGCCAGGCCGCCGTGGGTCGGGTGCGCAAATGCTCACTCAGGATCTGTTTGATGGTGTCGCGCTGACTAAACCACGTCTGGGGGTCGGTGAATGCGGTGAGAGGTGGACACTCGAGCAAATCAGCAAGCGTCAGAATCGAGCCCATCGCAAGTGCCAAATAGCCGTCTTGAGTGGCATAGATGCCGTAGGGTGCGCCGAGGTAGGCGTGGGCATTGTTGAGGGTGCTCCGTTGCGGCAGCTGCCCGCCGTCATTGAGGTGAGTGGTCAGTACCTCAAACTGCAAATCGAGCACCGATTCGAGCAAACTGACCTCGACATGGCCGCCGTTGCCCGTGATGCCACGCCGCACCAGGCAGGCCAAAATCCCCTGTACCAGATGGGCGCCTGTCATCAGATCGGCGACGGCCAAGCCAAAGGGAGTGGGTGGCTGGTCGGCATTGCCGTTGAGCCAAGCCAAGCCGGAGAGCGACTGTACCAGCAAATCTTGTCCCGGTTTGTCGCGCCATGGTCCTTGCGTGCCGTAGCCGGTAATCGAGCCGTAGACGATACGTGGATTGATGGCCCTGACGCTGGCATAATCGAGACCGAGGCGCTCGATGACTCCCGGGCGGAAGTTTTGGATGACCACATCAGCCTGTTTGATTAATGCCACCACATTGGCTGCATCATGGCTATTTTTTAAGTCAGCAGCGTAGCTTTCTTTGTTGCGATTAATGGAATGAAAGAGCGTGCTATCGCCGTCGAGTGCCAAATTGCTGATATAGAGCTGACGACATAGATCGCCTCCTTGGGGGCGCTCGATTTTGATGACTCTGGCACCCAAGTCAGCGAGGCGGAGTGCACACGAGGGCCCCGCCAAAAATTGACTCATGTCGAGGACGACGAGACCAGCGAGTGGGAGGTCAGATTGCATGGGGTGGTCTCCTGGCAGCTAGGCGTGAGTCAATGAGGCGCGGTAAAGTGTGTTGATGCGGTCGAGATAGACACGTGGCTCGCCACCGTTACGCAAAAATTCGTGCACCACGGGACCCGCTTCGTCTTGGAAGTGCAGGTAGCCGTTGTAGCGTGGCCGCAAAAAGGCCTCATCGAGCGTTTGCAGCGTATCGTGGAAAAAATTGCCGCACTGCTGATTACTACTCGCCGCCTGCCACGCCATACGATGCCCCGGCTGACCACCACTTGTCACATACAAGTGTGTCTGGCAGGCTGGTGACGCCACATACTGGGCATACGCCACTGCTACATCGAGGTGCTGGCAGCGTTGCGAAATCGCCAGCCCCGTCCCCCCCAAGGTTGAACGCAAGCGTTTGCCATTACGCCACGTTACCAGGTTTCCAAAGCGTAACTGCTGCGTAGCATAGTGTGGTCGCGCATAGTTTGAGTAGCCGTAGGCAAAGGGACAATAATCAGCGTCACCACGCACCAGTGCTTCGTAGGTGCGGATCGGATTGCGTGTCAGACAATCAGGGTGGCAGGCATGTACTAGCTCGGCGAGGTGAGTCAGTGCCTGTACGCCAATCGTATCACTTACCATGTGTGTATTAGTCTGGAACGGTGTTTCGCCCAGCGCAATACACAACATATAGATGTTCATCAAACTATCGATGGGAATCGCTGGTACTGCTACGCGTCCTTGGCGCGCCAGTGCCAATAACTCATCCCACGTCTGTGGTGGGGTAGCGAGGCGATCGGGGCGCCAGGCACTTACCGGTGTGGCCGCATCGATGGCAAGCGCCCACAAATGCCCGTCATACCAATAGCTTGGCTCTGATGCGCCGACGCTGTGGGTTGCTTGATCGGCGAGGTACTCGTCATCGAGGTGCTGGTCGAGTGGGATGAGCACAGGATGTGCGGCTGCATATCCCACAAACGGATGGTCGATGACGAGCAGGTCGTAGGTTTGTGCGAGCACCTCGATGGGCGCATCAGCAAAGGCCTGGAGCGAGCGCTTTTCCCAGACGATGTCCACGTGTGGATGGAGCTCGTGGAAGCGCTGCGCACTCGCCACCATCGGTAAGAATCCCCGTGTGTGATCCCAGGCAATCCCACGTAGCGTAATGTTGGTCATATGACATAACTCCGTTGTTATCGACACGACAATGTGTGTGATGTACTAAAAATGGTCGGTCATGCTGGCTTTCTGCAGTTGATCGCGTAATCCGGCAGTGGTCTGATGGATACGGTAGCGCACCATCAGGGCAAGCGAATCCCCGTCACGCCGGCGACAAGCTGCCAGCATGGCACGATTCTCAAACTGCGATTCATAAAAACGCTCCGGCAACAAATCCATTTGCAAACGCCGATAGCGGTCACTTTGATCCCACAGCTGATTGATAATGCGAATCAGGTTACGTCGCCGTGACGCATGGTAAATGACGAAATGGAACGTACGCGTGGCATGCAAAAATTGATCGGTAGCATGTGCTGTGATGTGTTGATCGATCTGCTGAATGGTCGATTCGAGTGTCTGGAGCATCTGCTCGTCGACGTGTTTGACGGCCAGCTGTGCTGCCTGCTCTTCGAGGACCTCGCGCATGTAGTAGATGTCAATCAACTCTTCGAGTGAGACCGTCTCCACAAAGACGCCACGATGGGGCACAATATAGACCAAACCACTCGACTGCAAACGCGCCAACGCTTCACGCACTGGTACCAAACTGACACCAAAAATCCGTGCTACGTCGCCTTGATCAATGCGCGCACCTGGTGGAATTTCGCCGTTGAGTATTTTGCTGCGTAAATGTGCTAATACCTGATCTGTAATCGTGAGTGGGGTATCACTCATGGCCGTCTTCCTACAGTTTCGTTGCGGTGTCTGCGTAAATTATATATTTTATATAAAACTTGTCAATTAGGAGGGCATTGTACGGGAGGGTCTTAGACTCTCCCGTACAATGCCCTTGCCGCCCGATACCCTATGCACGTTTGAGGGCGTCAGGGTTGAGTCCTTGGAGCAGGGGCAGGGTAAAGATGCCGTTTTTGCGTACGAGCACTCCATCAAAATAGATTTCACCGCCACCCACCGCCTCATCTTGGCGACAGACAATATCCCAGTGAATGACGCTATTGTTGCCGTTGGAGGCTTCTTTGTAGCACTGACCAGGGGTCAAGTGGAATGAGCCTGCGATTTTTTCATCAAAGAGTGTATCTCGCATCGGATTGAGGATGTAGGGATTCACGCCGAGTGACCATTCGCCGAGGTAGCGGGCGCCGGTATCGGCGTCGAGGATTTCGTTGAGTTTTGCTGTATTTGCGCCAGCTTCCGCTTTGACGATTTTGCCACGATCAAACTCGAAGTGCACATTGGTAAACAGCGTACCACGGTAGAGTGTTTCGCAGTTGTAGGTGACATACCCTTGAGCTGAGTCAATGGTAGGGCAGGTGTAAATCTCACCATCGGGGATGTTGCGTTCGCCGTAGCAGGGCACAACTCCCACGCCTTTGATGCTGAATCGCAGATCAGTACCAGGGCCTTTGATGTGCACGTTTTCGGTCTGGAGCATCAATTCTTTGAGTGGCTCCATTGCTTTTTGCATGGCCACATAATCGACGCCAGCGCACACATTGAAATAAAAATCCTCGAACGCTTCGGTACTCATACTGGCTGATTGCGCCATCGACGGGGTTGGCCAGCGTAGCACCACCCATTTGGTACTGGGGACACGCACGGCCGAGTGTACATGATTCCACCAGTGCTTTTCGTAGAGCTCCATGCGCTCGCGGGGCACGTCGCTCATCTCGGTGGTGTTGTGCGAGCCGCGCATACCCACGTAGCACTGCACTGCCTCCATGCGGGCGCGCTCGACGGCGCCAATGGTCTGCATTTGCTCGGCGGTGGCATTCTGGTAGAGGGCGCGCAGCACGGGTTGCTGGTAGGTACTGACGATGGGATGCCCGCCAGCATTGGCGATGGCGCGTACCAGGGCTACGGTCATGTCGCTGGGGATGTCAAAGGCTTCGACGAGCACTTTTTCGCCTTTTTGCACATGCATCGAGTGTTGCACCAACAAGTCGGCGAGTTTGGTCATCCGCGGATCAAGCATCTCTCGTTCCTCTATTTCTGTGATGAAGACGGACTACGTGATGATAAAGCGATTCCGGTTGAGTTTGTTGTTTGGGTCCCACGCTGCCTTGATACGTCGCATGATTTCGATGTTGGCGGGTGGGCTACCCCAGCGTGTTGCGCTTTGCCCCATTTCTACAACCACATAGCCACCCAGTGGTACGACTGCCGCCTGCAGGACTGCAAGGTCGGGGAGGGTGGCATGAAAGATGCGTACCACGCCCACTGTGGGCAAAATATGCATGCTGATATGGTCGGTCATCTGACTGAGCACGGGATAGAGCTCGGGTAATCGTTGCGGTGCACAGCCCAGCCGAATCTGCGTGTGCTGGTGGGCAAAGGGCTGATTGACGAGGTGCTCCCACGCCCCTAGATTTGTCGGTTGTGCCAACCGATTGCGCATCCGCACAAACGTCAAGTTGCGTGCGACTGCAGCAGCCACCCCTTGCCAGCGCCCCCAGAGCTGGATGTGTTGCGGGGTGGCTTCGATAAGGAGGGCGGATGGATTGTAGGGGGGCGCACGCAACGTAAACGCCGTATTATGGGCATGCAGGAGCCCAGCACAGGTGATGCGCATGACTTCATCGACTTCAGGAAGTGGGGCCACTTTGAAGGATACTTCGGTGATGATGCCCAGTGTTCCCAAGGCACCAATATGAAGTTTGTGCATGTCGTAGCCCGCCACATTTTTGACCACTTTGCCGCCACTTTTGATGATGCGCCCATCCCCCGTAACAAACTGCATGCCTAGTACCCAGTCGCGTGGCGTGCCAGCACTATGGCGGAGTGGACCACTCAGACCAGCGGCCAGCAGGCCACCGATGGTGGCCTGCTGGTGTTGGGGGGCATCCCATGGCAACCACTGGCGGTGCACATGGAGCATGGCTTGCAGATGACCCAGTGTCATGCCTGCTTCTACGGTGACCGTCAGATCCGAGGCGATATAATCTTTGACGCGGGTCAGCCCGGTCAGATCGATGGGCGTGGCGTCAGCCACGGGCGCATGACCGAGGGCTTGATGCAGCCCTGCACCCGTCGGCGTCACGGGACCAGCATGGCCACGCATGATGTCGGCGAGTTCGTGGATGGTGGTTGGTGTGTACATGTCTGTGCTCCCGCTAAATCCATGCGCCTGCGGCCAGGGCTTTGGCGGCACCACGCGCCGCTTTGACATCACCACACGAGGCGCCGGTGGGGATGAGTTTGCAGGGGTTCATCACGCCGCGATCATCGAAGCAGGCGCGCATTTGGCGCATAGCCCACAGGTCGTGCTCGTTGAAGAGCCATGCCATGTAGTCGCGTTTTTCGATGCCGATGCCGTGCTCACCACTGATGGTGCCACCCGCTGCCACACAGGCCTGCAAAATCTCTTCACTGGCGGCGATGGCCCGCTCGATGATGCCTTCTTCGCGGATATCAAAGAGCAGGAGCGGATGCAGATTGCCGTCACCGGCATGGAAGATGTTGACGATGTGCACCCGTTGGCGTTTGGCCACATCACGGGTCAGTCGTAGCACCTCGGTGAGTTTGGAGCGTGGCACCACGCCGTCTTGGATGTGGTAGTGCGGCGCCAGCCGAGCACAGGCTGCCAGCGCACCTTTGCGACCCGCCCACAGTTTTTTGCGTTGCTCTTCATCTTTGGCGACACGCAGCTCACGTGCCTCGAAGTGGCTACAGATCTGTTCGATGCGCGCCGTCTGGGCTTCGATTTCTTCGTTCATACCATCAATTTCAATCAGCAATACTGCTTGCGCATCGAGCGGGTAGCCAGCATGGACCGATTGTTCGACCAGCGCGATGCCTTGGCCTTCGAGCATTTCGAGTGCGGCAGGGATGACCCCCTGCGCGATGATGGCCGACACGGTGTCGGAGGCGCTGTCGAGGTCATCAAAGATGGCGAGGAATGTTTTGACACCTTCGGGATTGGGCATCAGGCGTACGGTCAGCTCGGTGACGATACCCAGCGTGCCTTCGCTACCGACTATAACACCCAGCAGATCGTAGCCGGGGGTGTCGGGCGCAGTGTTGTCGATGTCGATGATACTGCCGTCGGCGAGCACGACGGTGGCTGCCAAAATATGGCTGGTGGTAATGCCATATTTGAGGCAGTGTGGGCCACCAGAGTTTTCGGCGGCATTGCCTCCAATGGTCGATGCCTTTTGGCTGGATGGATCCGGCGCAAAGTGCAGGTGCCACGGTGCGGTGTGCTCGCTCAAATCTGTGTTGATGAGCCCAGGTTGCACCCGCGCCGTGCGTGACACCTCGTCGACGGCGAGCACGCGTGCCATGCGTCCCGTCGAAATGACCACGCCACCGGCGGCAGGCACAGAGCCACCAGATAACCCGGTGCCACCGCCCCGCGCCACGATGGGCATCCCAGCGGCGGCAGCGATGCGCACACAGGCGGCGACCTCAGCGGTGCTGTGTGGCACGACGACGACGTCGGGGCGGGCCAGGTCGAGGGCACTGCCATCGTATTCGTACATCATCAGCTCTTCGGGACGCCACAGCACATAACGCGCGCCGATGGCAACGCTTAGGTCGGTGACGAGCTGTTGGTATTCGGGGGCAAGGGAAGTGGCCATACAAAATGCTCCTACGGCGGGATAGGCGTAGTATAGCATGGGGATAGACGTATGAAATAAGAAGGAGGGGCGAATACCATTCGCCCCTCCTTTGGCTCGTAATCGTCCGCATCACCCCCGCCACGAATGGCGTGGCGCATAGCCCAGCATACGTTTGGCCTTGGTGATGGAGAGGAGTGTCTCGTTGGCAGCGAGCCCGGGAGCGAGTGCGATATGCGGAAAGACCTCGGCCATCAGCTCGGCGTTGCTGCGGCGCATACAGGTGTCAGCGGCCGCAATCACAAAGACCTCAGCACCGCTCAGGGATGCTTCGAGGCCGCGCCGGCAGCTGTGCGCCACGTCGCGAGCATCCACATACCCCCAAAAATTCCACTTACGCGCATGGGGGTCGTTTTGCCAGCTTTCGAAGCGTGCGTAATCGTGTGGCTCCATGATGTTGGAAAAGCGTAAACCCACATAGGTCGCACCCGTCCAGCTGGCAAACTGGCGCGCCATTTCTTCGCTGATGAGCTTCGACATGGCGTAGCTACTCTCGGGAGCAATGGTCTCTTCGTTGACGGGTGCGATGGCAGGTGGGCGGCGCTCAAAGGGCAACCCGAGCACCGTTTCGCTCGATGCCCACACCACGCGGGGCATCCCCAGCACCTGGGCAGCACGGAAAACGTTGTAGGTCGAGCCCGTGTTGGTGCGGAACATCACCTCTTCGCTACGACCACGTGGATCCGGGTTGGCTGCCAGATGCACCACTGCATCGCAACCGTGGAGTGCTTCGATGGTTTCACCGAGCTGGTTGAGGTCGGTTTTGAGAAAATCACAGACACGCTCAACTGGTGGCGCAATATCGATGTTGCGCACGGCATACCCTGCATTGAGGAGTTCGTTGATAGTGGCGCGCCCTGCTTTGCCTGTGCCACCAGTAACTGCAATCGTTTTCATGGACGTTCCTTCGTATGCATCGCATTTCCACTATTAATTATACAAACAACGGGGGTGACAGACCTACCAGCAGCACCGCCAAAACTGTGTGGCATACCAGACGAGACCACTCACGAGATGTGCACCTGCAACACCATACAGTACAGCGTATGACCACGTAGGTGTTGCTGCTGCTTGGCGTAGCTGCTTGCCCACATGTGGGATGGCCACCGCCATACACAAAAAGAGGATAATCTGGATAGACCAGCCGAAATTCCCGTAATTATCCATCTCTGAAACACCACCACTCCCCACGCCCTCACGCATCACATACGCGTAGACGATGCCAATCATGCTGGCAATGCCTAGCAGTTGTATGTCAATGTGCTGTGTGATACGCGGCACCACGCGCCAGATAATCAGTAGGATGGCCGCTGAGGCGATGCCTTTGATGATGGCCGTGCCATACAACACTATCACACACGACCAAAACGGCTGGGTGCTTGCCATACAGGCACTCGCAGTGATATCGCTCAACGATTTGATACCGATGCTGCGTGACCCGGCATAGTAGAGCATCACAAACTGAATGATGAGCGGGATTGCGAAGGCACTCGCACTGATGATGAGCGTGGCGATATCTCGGCGCCACCATGGATGACGTTGCCACAACCGCCAGCCGACTACGAGCCCGTGGGCGGGAATCATGGCGATGGCGTAGCTGGGTTTGGCGAGGACACCGAGGAGGGTGATCCCCCACAAGACCCCCCACCAGACACGATCATCGTCATGCGGCGCGTGGGTAAAAAAAGAGATGAGCATGAGCACATGTAGCAACGCCAAGGGTTTGACCATCAGTACAGTCGGGTTGTGAAACACGTTGGTGGCAAAGTAGCCCGTGTAGAGATGTCCATCTACGGCGTATAGCACGGCAATAGGCGCTGACAGACATACCAATAGAGTGGTGCCAACCAAAAACAGCGGTTGTGGCCAGACGCGTGCTCCCATATTCCAGAGCACCAGACAAATCAACGCCATGATGAGTATCACGAGCACCACTGCTGCCAGCTCCAGCGAAAGTAGCCCGATGGAGAGATAGTGGATGCCAATCAGCATGGCTTGAAAGAGAAAATGACTGATAAATTTACCATGATTCATGAGCTGATAGGCGTGGGTAATATGGATGCCCCAATCACCGGCATTCATACGCACGTAGTCCCATGTGACAGCCCCCCACAGTGCGGCAATCACCAGCGTCGTGCCCCAAAACCAACTTGGCTCAACGCTTGGGAGATGCACTCCCAGCATCTGCCTGATGCGCTGGAGTGGCTGATTGTAGCGCCGGGAGATAGCAATGAGTGCCATGATGATGACTGCAAGTACGACGGCGACAAGGATGCGATTGCCGAGGATGCCGCGATAGCGCATGCCCACATAGCCGGTATAGAGTGCGGGCAGATAGACGATGAGACAGAGTGCGATGGCACCCGCAATCATGTACGCCCGTTGCCGATTACCGGTCACAGACCAATATGCACCCGCATAGCTGAGGGGGATGGTGAGCAGAATGAGGATGAATATCAGCACAAATTGCGACGTGTGCAACGATGGCATGGTTAGTGCAACTGCGGTGACCCCGCTAAACGCCCAGTATGGTGTCTCACCACCAAATGGGTACGGGATAAACATGATGCCGCGCAGATCATGACGGGGACTCATTCCATACAAACTCAAAATCCGGTAATGGCGTGGGACAAATACATCACTCGTTGTCGTATAAAGGCGCTCGTCAAAGCTCACCATAGCATGATTTGCAGGTGTGGTTACGCCATCAGCAGGGTATAACCAGGTGGTAAATGAAATGATTGAGCCCGGTGCGTGCAC
Source organism: Roseiflexaceae bacterium (assembly GCA_046303375.1). GTDB lineage: Bacteria > Chloroflexota > Chloroflexia > Chloroflexales > Roseiflexaceae > UBA965. Next base: position 29,927 of record JBKCGB010000007.1, on the reverse strand, counting down.
GGGGATAATCATGGGGATGCGTGCATCAAGCCAGCGAAACGTGATGCCGGTATCGGTCTGTTGGATGTCGCCGACGAAATACCCCGATGTCACACCTTCAATGCTGACGTGTGTGGGTGCAAACGTGAGTGGCACCCGCACAAGCATATACATGATTGCGAGGTAGGCAATCATGGCACCGAGTGGGATCAACCAGCGCATTGCGAAACGACTCATGACAACAACTCTATTCATTTTCTGTGGGCTACATGTGCATGCATGCGAGCGTGTGCAAATCTAGTGACCTGATGATCGTTTACGCCGTGCCATGATGCCTAAAACCGATAGACTAGACATGATACTTAGCACGCTGACAAATGATGCAATTGCAAACATGCTGCCAAATGAGCCAATTGATCCGATGGAAAACATCGAACCGACAGATCCAATCGACATGAATGAATTTTTACAGCCGATACAGAGTATCGAATTGGTTGATGCAATGCTCCACTTAGATGATTGTGTCTTGTCCATATGTATCTCCTATGCCCCAAATGGTACCCACACGTTTTTCCACTGTACGGCATGGCGCAAAAATTCGTGAAATGGCATATTCAGCCAGCGCTCATCGAGGCACCAGGTGCGCTTCAAATTGCTTGCGCTAGCGGTTTCTCCCAGCAGGTGGAGTGGTTGTTCACCGACTATCCACAGGTTATCCACATCGGCGTGCTCGGCCAACGGTTTCACCAGGTTGGCACGTGTCCCCGTCACAATATTGATGACACCAGCGGGCACATCACTCGTATCAAAGACCTGATAGAGCTCGAGCAGGCTCAGCGGCGCCGTCTCGCTGGCCACCACCACTACCGGGTTACCCATGGCGATTGCTGGGGCAATCAACGCCACACTCCCCAACAGCGACGGCGCATCGGGTGCTACAATTCCCGTCACACCGATTGCTTCTGGGAGTGCCATGACGACGGCGCGTTGTGGTGTATGGTGCACCATGCCGTCGTATTTGTCGGCCCAGGCTGCTGCCGCAAACCAGCACTGGATGCTGGCTTCAACTTCGCTAGCGGCATCCTGCATGCTGATGCCGTGCTGTGCAGCGACGAGTAGGGTGAAGTCGTGGGCACGAGCATACATGTTTTCGCCGATGTAATACAAAATCTGAGCGCGGTTGTGTGCCGTCGTGTTGGCCCAGCTACTAGCTACGGCACGGGCGGCTTCGACGGCGTTGCGGATGTCTTTGCGATTGCCGTCACCCACCTCGGCCAACGGCATGCCCTGTGGCGTGGTAATGTTCCGACTATAGCCACTGTCGGGGCGCGCCTGTTTGCCGCCAATATACAGCTTGGGAGTGCGGTCAATGCTGGGGATGCTCCCCATGGCTGTATCCGTCGGCACCGCAAACGATGGTGTGGGTGGAGTGGATGGCGTGGACGTTGCAACCAAGTATTCGACCATGCCTTCGCGGCCACCTTCGCGGCCAAAGCCACTTTCGCGGTAGCCACCGAAGCCAGCGGCAGCATCGAACTGGTTGGTGCTGTTGATCCACACCACACCAGCCTTGAGCTGCTTGGCGATATCGTGCGTGAAGTCCACGTTTTGGCTCCACACACTCGCCGCCAAGCCGTAGCGCGTATTGTTGGCTAGCGCCACCGCCTCGCTGGGGGTGCGGTAGGTCATGCTGACGATGACGGGGCCAAAAATTTCCTCTTGCGCGACAGTAGCTGCTGGCGCCACATTGGTCAGCAGTGTGGGTGGATAAAAGAAGCCGCTCCCAGGTAATGGTGCATCGCTCTGATAACAGAGCGCACCTTCGGCGACCCCTTGCTCAACCAACGTGCGGATGCGGGTGAGTTGGCGTTCGGCCACAATCGCCCCCATATCCGTGGTTTTGTCGAGGGGATCACCGACGCGCAGCGTGTGCATGCGCCGCATCAGGCGCCCAATAAACGGCTCGGCGATACGTTCGTCGAGCAACAAACGCGTACCCGCACAGCAGACTTGGCCTTGGTTGAACCATACTGCATCGACCACACCTTCGACGGCGGCGTCGAGGTCGGCGTCGCCATGCACGATAAACGGCGATTTGCCGCCAAGCTCAAGCGACAAGGCTTTGCCACTGCCGGCGAGTTGTGTGCGCAGGGTACGCCCGACCGCGGTAGAGCCCGTAAAGGCGACTTTGTGGATGCCAGGATGATTGGCGAGCAAGGAGCCAACCTGCCCGTCGCCAGTGACAATATTAACGACACCGGCTGGTAAATTGACCGCGCTACACACTTCTGCAAAGAGCAGCGCAGTGAGCGATGTCCATTCGGCCGGCTTGAGCACGACCGTGTTGCCGGCAGCCAGGGCAGGGGCGATTTTCCAGGCCAACATCAATAGCGGGAAGTTCCACGGGATAATTTGACCACACACGCCGACTGGTTGGTATCCGGCAAACTCGCTGTCACGCAGCTGTGCCCAGCCGGCGTGGTGGTAGAAGTGGCGGATGACAAGTGGGATGTCGATGTCGCGGCTTTCGCGGATCGGTTTACCGTTGTCCAGCGTTTCGAGTACTGCAAACAGACGGCTATGTTTCTGGATGTGGCGGGCGATGGCGTACAAAAAGCGTGCGCGTGTATGCCCACTCAACGCCGCCCACGCTGGTTGGGCAGCTGTGGCTGCTGCCACGGCGGCGTCTACGTCGCTCGGCCGTGCCTGGGTAATCGTTGCAAGTCGCTGCCCATTCGCCGGATTGATACTTTCAAATGTACTCGCATCACTGGGCTGATGCCATGTCCCATTGATGTACAGCCCGAAATGCCGCGCATGGCTTTCAAGCCACTGATTGGCAATGGTTGGGCTCTCAGGAGCTGGCCCAAGTGCCATTGATGCAAAAATATCTGACACGGTCATATGTTTCCTATCCATGTTAGTCAACGACCACAACGGATCAACGCCACCAGCCATGTAATCATATCCCCACCCTAACCACAATATAACAGCCCATCCGTGACATCCTAAACATCAATGTTCACTCACCGTGTATCCCAGTTTATGCCATGGCATGGCGATTGGCTGCTGAATAGATGCCAGTGACGCCATGTTCGATCTGGCGCTCGATGTCGCCGAGTAATGCACTTGCTCCAAAGCGGAAGCGATCCGCATGGAGCCACTCTTTGCCTAATTCCTCGTCAATCAACAGCAACCAATCGAGCGCCTGTTTGGCTGTACGGATGCCACCAGCCGGCTTGAAGCCGACGATGTGACCGGTCTGCTGGTAGTAGTCCCGAATGGCGCGCATCATCACCAGGCTGACGGGCAAGGTGGCATTGACAGTTTCTTTGCCGGTTGATGTTTTGATGAAATCAGCCCCTGCCAGCATACATACCAGCGATGCGCGCGCCACATCGGTGTAGGTCCCCAGGTCGCCTGTGGCTAAGATGGTTTTGAGGTGCGCATCGCCACAGGTCTGGCGGTAGGCACAAATTTCGTCGTAGAGCGCCTGCCAGTTGCCATCGAGCACGTGGCGGCGCGAGATGACGATGTCAATTTCGCGGGCGCCTGCCGCCACGGAGAGCTCAATTTCGCGCAGGCGCGTCTCAAAAGGTGTCAGCCCAGCAGGGAATCCCGTTGATACTGCTGCCACAGGTATATCACTCCCCTGCAATGCCGCAACAGCATAGGGAATCATTTCGTGATACACACATACAGCACCTACCGTGATGCCCGACTGTGCCATCCCCATGGCTTGGAGCAAATCAGCACGTACGGGCTGGCGCGCTTTGGCACACAGCCGGCGCACCGTACTGGCAGTATCATCGCCTGCAAGTGTGGTCAAGTCGATACATGTTATCGCACGGAGGAGCCACGCCAGCTGGTAGTGCTGTTTGACGCTGCGCCGTGCAGTGTGACTGGCACAACGCCGTTCGACCGCACTGCGATTGATGACGGTGGCATTGACCCAGCCAAGGTCGAGTGGCATGATGGCCGGGCGTGGATGGTGTGACATGCGGACTCCTTGACGCAAAAATACCCGTTGTAGGCATTATACTCTGTAAGGAATGACATCTGACCACGTATGTGCCTGTTGTGCAGAATATGGCTGCAATCATGAGCCATTTCGTCCGCATCACGTGAACGTTTTGCACGTTGATGCTACAATGACCATACTAGACGGTTTTTTCTAACGCAATATGAGCCTTTGGCGGATATTTTTCGCATAAGCCAACAAAAAGGGGGGCGTATGACACATATTCTGCATAACTGTTGCGTCATTGATGGCATCAACAACCAGCCACAACCTGGCCTCGATGTGATTGTGAGCGGCACCACGATTACACGCATCGAGCCGACTCGTCCACGCCACCCCCACGAAGGTACCATCATCGATGGTAGCGCCTATACACTTTTACCTGGACTCATTGATTGCCATGCGCACTACACACTCGACCCCTGGGCGGTCAATCCTTTTACCCAGATTGCCAGCGAGCCGGTAGGCATGACGATGTTACGGGCGGCACGTACCGCCCGTGATGGACTCTATGCGGGTGTGACCACGGTGCGTGACGCGGGCGCACCACGCCAACTCAACTTCGTGCTCCGTGACGCCATCAACGCTGGACTCATCCCTGGCCCGCGTATCCTCGCCCCCGGTTGTGCGATTACGATTACGGGTGGGCATGGCATCACCTTTGGCGTGGAAGCTGACGGCATCCACGAATTGCAACGAGCGGTGCGTGCCCAGATGCGCGATGGCGCTGATGTTATCAAAATCGTTGCCAGCGAGGCCGCCATGCTGACTGGACCCGAGGCCGCCGTCGAGGAATTAACTCAGGACGAAATTATCATGCTCGTGCAGGAATCACGTCGGCGTGGCTTGCGTATTTTTAGTCATGCGCAAAACTCTACCTCCGTGATGCGTTCGGCACGGGCAGGTGTCGACAGCGTCGAACACGCCTTTTTGGCGAATGCGGAGGCCATCAGCACGTTGCGTACCCACAATATTACGTTGACGCCGACACTCGCTGTGACGCAGGTTACGCTCGAACGTGACGATCTCACTCCCGCCTTCCGCGAGCGCATGCTGCGCATCCGCGAACAACACTGGTGGTCGTGTGAAGAAGCCATCCGCCAGGGAGTAAACGTGGTGGCCAGCACCGACTGTGGCGAGCCATACATTTACCCCAGCTTGCTATGGCGCGACATCTGCTTGCTCCACGAGCGTGGTCTCAGCCGCATGGACGCCATCAAAGCTGCCACGAGTCGAGCCGCCGTGTTGCTCGGTGTCGAGTCCCAGGTCGGCAGCATTGCCGTCGGCAAGCAGGCTGACATGATTTTGGTGGCAGGGAATCCTGCTGACGATTTGACCTGTTTGGCTACTGTTGCGCTCGTCATGAAAGCCGGAGAGGTGGTATACCGACCATGAACATTACGCCACACGATGTGATGCATGCCCAGACGCGCATCGCCGATTATCTGGTGCGCACACCACTCATCCACTCGGCCCCCCTCAGCGCCCTCGTCGGCGCCGACGTCTGGCTCAAGTGCGAATGCTTTGCCGAAATTGGCTCATTCAAGGCGCGTGGTGCCCTCAACTGCCTCTTGCACCTCAGTGAGGCACAGCGCGCTCAGGGACTCATTTGTGCCAGCACCGGTAATCACGGCGCCGGCATGGCCTGGGCCGCCACCACGATAGGTGCACAGTGCACCGTAGTGGTGCCACATGGCACTCCCGATATCAAAATGCAGAACATGCATAACGCCGGCGCACGAGTGATTGTGGATGGTGGCGACTGGGGTGAGAGCTGTGTGATTGCGCGCCAGCACGCTAATCGCGAAAAATTGTTGTATCTCGAAGATGGCGAGGATCCATTCATCATGGCCGGTGCAGGCACGGTGGCGCTAGAGGTGGTGCAACAACTGCCACAGGTCAGTGATATGCTCGTGCCTGTCGGCGGTGGTAATTTTGTGGCAGGCTGTGCTATTGCGACCAAAGCGCATCAGCACCCGCATGTGCGCCTGTTTGGCGTGCAATCAGATGCAGCACCGGCGGTTACAGAGTCGATGCGCCGTGGCCAGATTGTTCAGCGCCCGACCACATCCTTTGCTGGCGGTATTGCCACTACGGCGCCGGTGCCGCAGGCCTTTGCCATCATGCAACGCTACGTGGACGACATGCTCCTCGTCCCTGAAGCGTCATTGTATAGCGCTATTGGTACACTGGTGCGCATGCACGGATTTGTGGTTGAGGGCGCCGGTGCCGCGCCCGTGGCCGCATTGCTCCACGAAGCAGATCGCTTCCGCGGGCGTACGGTGGTGTTGGTCTTGTCGGGGCGCAATCTGGATGTGGGATCATTGCAGTGTGCCTTGGCGTCGTAACTACCACACATCCCCCGTGCGCCAATCGCACACAAATGCGACGCCGGGTTGGTTGAGCGGTGACAGGCTGGTGTGCACCATCAGCCCCTCGTCTTCGTCGGCGGTGCGTGCAATGCTCCCGTGATTGTCAACATAACTCATGCCAGCAAAGCGTTGCCAGCCCAATTTGGCATAGAAATCGTGCTCACCTGTTGAAAGCATAGAAATCACAAAATCACGTGTTGCCATGTCAGTGATTTGGCGCATTATTGCTTTGCCAATACCCTGGCCTTGGCGTGACGGCCAGACTGCGACTCCCTCGACATACCCGACGCAAAATGGCGTGCCCGCGATTGTGATGGTGCGGCTGATTAATGCGGCATGACCGATGATTTGGTCGCCGTCCACGGCGATGACGCGCACGCCACCACAGGCGTGGTCGTTGTCTTCGTCCGAGAATTCCTGGTCAAAGGCGGCATTCAACAGTTCACGAATGGCGTCGTGTTGGGTGTGGGTGAGTTCGTGGTCGCGCACGGTGCGGTATGTGATTGGCTGCATATATTCCCTATTTTCGAAAAATATCCTCTACGAATATTGTAGGGGCGAATAGCATTGGTCCCAGTGATGTGATGTGGTAGGGGCGCATGATTATGCGCCCCTACCACGTGTTTCACACCGCCAAAAAATTCTTGAGCATGGCGTGACCGTGCTCCGTCATAATCGATTCGGGATGGAACTGCAGGCCATAAATGGGGTGTGTTTTGTGTTTGAGTCCCATGATGATGCCGTCATCCGTCCAGGCTGTCGTTTGGAGCTGGTCGGGTAGATTGTCACGGCGCACAATCAGTGAGTGGTAGCGCGTGGCCATGAAGTGCTGCGGCAAGCCGGCAAAAATCCCGTGGTCGTCGTGGTTGATGGCCGAGCGCTTGCCGTGCATCACATACGGGGCGCGCTCCACGATGCCGCCAAAGGCCTGCCCGATGGCCTGATGCCCCAAGCAGACCCCCAATGTGGGGATTTTGGGACCGAGCTGCGTGATGACATCGATGCTGATGCCCGCTTCGCTGGGGGTACACGGTCCGGGCGATACCACGATTTTTGTGGGTTTGAGTGCTTTCACTTCAGCCACACTGAGGGCATCGTTGCGCTTGACCAGCACATCTGCACCCAGCTCGCTCAAATATTGCACCAAGTTGTAGGTAAACGAGTCGTAGTTGTCGATGAGCAGAATCATGCCAGCCCTCCCTCTTTGACGAAACGGTCGGCTAGCTCGAGTGCCCGTAGGGGGGCCGCCGCCTTGTTGCAACTCTCGCGATACTCCATCTCTGGATCGCTGTCGGCCACCACGCCGCCACCGGCCTGTACATAGGCGGTGCCGTTGACAATCACGATGGTACGCAAGGCGATACAGGTGTCGAGGTCTCCATTGAATCCCAGATGCCCCACCGCCCCCGCATACACACCGCGGCGCGTTTGTTCGAGCTCCGCAATAATCTGCATGGCGCGGATTTTTGGTGCACCGCTGACGGTTCCTGCTGGGAAGCAGGCACGCAAGGCATCAATCCCGCGCATGTCGTCGCGTAATTCCCCGGTCACATGGCTGACCAGGTGTTGCACGTGGCTGAATTTTTCGATTTGCATGAAACGTGGCACGCGCACAGTACCTGGCTTGGCCACACGCCCGATGTCGTTGCGCCCCAGATCGACGAGCATCAGATGTTCGGCTTTTTCTTTTTCGTCGTTTAGGAGCTGGGTGGCCAGTGCTTCGTCTTCCTCGGGGGTTTTGCCACGCGGCACAGTGCCAGCGATGGGGTGGGTGGTGACGATGCCCTCCTCGACGCGTACCAGTAACTCTGGCGAGGCGCCGACGAGGATGCCGTCTGGTGTGGTCACATAAAACATGTATGGCGAGGGATTGACGGTGCGCAAGGCGCGGTAGACGGTAAACGGATCGGTGGTCACCGGCCGACTAAAGCGTTGTGACGGCACCACTTGGAAGATGTCGCCGGCGGCGATGTACTCTTTGGCGTGCAGCACACGCTCCACGTATTCGCCCAACGACACGTTGGAAGTCACGGGGACTTTGGCTGGTGCGTCGCCCTCCTGCAGCGCCAGATTCGCAGGCAGCGGCTGGCGCAAGCGATTGACGATGGCGCGGATGCGTACACAGGCGCGTTCGTATTCGGCGGCGAGGTCGCTGGCATCGAGGTGCACATGACTGATAACTTTGATGCGGTGGCGCACATGGTCAAAGACCAGCAACGTGTCTACAAACTGCCACGAGCCGTCAGGCATGTCGTAATCGGCATGGATTGGGCGTGGGATGCGCTCGAAGTTGCCTACCGTCTCGTAGGCCATGTAGCCGACAGCACCGCCCACAAAGCGGGGCAGGTCGGGCAGGCGCACGGGGCGGTAGTCGGCCAGGTACGAGGCTAGCGTTTCGAGCGGGTCGTCGTAGGCGATGGTCTGTTTGTAGCCACCCTGGATGGCATGCGCTTTGCCGTTGCTAAAGCGCAACGTCATGTAGGGGTCGGTGCCAATAAACGAATAACGTGCCAGGTGTTGCCCACCTTCTACCGATTCCAGCAAAAAGCTCCACGGCCCTTGTGCGGTTTTGAGGTAGGCCGACACCGGGGTCTCGAGGTCAGCAGAAATCTCCGCATAGAGTGGGCACAAGTTGCCTTGGCTGGTCATCTGTTGCATATCGGCGAGTGCTGGTACAAACTGCATGGCGCGCTCCTTCACGAATCGGGTATGTGGGGGCGGTACCACCGCCCCCACGTGGTGTCATTATGACTTGAAATACAGCAACCCCATGGCTTCGTCCATCATGCGGACGGTTTCTTTCGCCACGGCACGGGTTTTGGCATTGCCGGCCGCCAAGATTTCGTCGACGAGGGATGGTTTGTTTTCGTATTGCACACGGCGTTCGCGCATCGGTTCGAGGAAGTTGTTGATGGCGATGGTCAGCTTCTTTTTGACTTCTACATCACCCACAGTACCGGTGCGGTAGCGGTCTTTGAGGTCGTTGACTTCATCTTTGTTGGGGTTAAAAATATCATGGTAGATGAATACCGGATTGCCCTCGACACGACCCGGAATATCGGCACGGGTGCGGTTGGGATCGGTGTACATACCACGCACCTTTTGCTCGACCGTTTTGGCGTCATCCGACAACAAAATCGCATTGCCGAGGCTTTTGCTCATTTTGGCTTGGCCGTCGGTGCCGATGAGCGTGCCCGTTTCGGGCACAAGCACATCGGGTTCGGGGAAGACTTCGCCGTACAGGTAATTGAAGCGGCGCGCAATCTCGCGCGTAATCTCCACGTGCGCCTCGTTGTCTTTGCCCACAGGCACCAAATGTGCGCGCGGCATCAAAATGTCAGCCGCCTGCAACACCGGGTAGCCCAGCAAGCCCAGTGGTAGCTGCTCGTCGTCGATTTGGGCGGCACGTGCCATGTCTTTGATGCTGGGCAGACGGCTCAGACGTGCCACTGATACCAGCATTTCGAAAATCAGGTTGATTTGGTAGATTTCTTTGACCGACGACTGCACATAAAATGTGACGTTGTTGGGGTCGAGACCACAGGCGAGCTGGTCGATGACCATGTCGCGAATGTTTTGCTCGACCTGCATGAGTTCGCTTTTGCTGGGTTTGGTAGTCAGCGTGTGCAGGTCGGCGATGATGAAAAAGCACTCATACTCGTTTTGCAGCCGCAGTCGGTTGGCAATTGAGCCCACATAGTGACCCAGATGGTACTTGCCCGTAGGGCGATCGCCCGTGAGAATTCGTTTCTTGGTGGTCATGACACTCCTCTGCGCATGGTTTTGCGACACAAAAAACCGCCCCCCTCATTGATCAGGGGACGGGCAAAAACCCGCGGTGCCACCCCACTTCGCTGCAATGCAACGCCCTCGTGGTGCATCCTAGCGGCAACTAGGGCAACACCATGTACCATGATAACGGTGGTACGCTCCGACGGATGCTACTTGGGTTGCCCCGTTCGGTCCGTAGCTCCAAGGCCCATTCATCACCCGCATTCGCACCGACCTCACACCAATTTGTCGGCTCGCTGTTGCGTTGGTCGGGTGACTACTCTCCCTCTTCATCGCTGTTGTGTGCATGATAGCGATTGATACAGCAATTGTCAAATACCGCTCGCTCGTACGAGCCCGCGCACTGGTCGCTAGATGGTATGCCGTTGCCCTTTTTCACATAATCGTATAGGATAAGAAGGAGCGTGAATATTGTGGATGGAGATGCTGTGATAAAGTGGTTGGTACGCATAATCATATTTGCATGTATTGTAGTGGCAGTCAGCGCAATTGCACAAGATGCTACCGCAACAGTTCGCAAAAAGAAGCCACGTGTGGTCATGGCAACGCCGACGGCGACACCCGTGCCGCCGCCTACGTTGCGTGTGGATGCAGTTGCACAACCGTTGCAACCACTCACCGTCACCGTGTCCATCCCAGACGGTCCGACTGGCGGTGCAACACTGGTGGTCGCAGATAGCAGTGGTCGGCAGATTGTAGTCATACCGGTGGTGCTCGAATACGGCAATGCAGCAGTGAGCATCGTACCACGTGGTGCCCGTGGCTGGCATAGTGGTGTGGTCGTAGATAGTTTTGGTCAGATAATCGCACAAAATGGTCAGCTTTACCTGTATGAGCCACAAACGAGTCTGACTACCGGTATTCCTCAGTACGATCAATTTATTCCGGCGGCAATAACCATTATGCGTGGTGCTATGCTGGATCAGACATTTGCGGATATGGCGGTACATGGCTACCGCTCACCAGATAGTCCATTGATTTGGTTGCGCGACTACGTCTACCAGATGCGTGGGGCGCGTTATTTCGATAGCGATATTGTCTCCCCCATGAATGCATTTGCCCGTGAGCAATATGCTGATGGGAGTTTTCCTGACTTTTTGCCGCGTGCGCCATGGGCCGACACAGCCTATCGCACCCCTGTTGAAGCAGATGTGGAATTTTTGTTTGTACAGGGTGTCTATCAGGCGTGGCAGGCTGGGGCCGGTGATGATTTTGCCCGTACACACCTCGGCAGTATGCGCCGTGCTATGACCTATACGCTCCAAGACCCCATTCGTTGGGATGCCCAAAAAGGCTTGGTTCGTCGCCCATTTACCATTGATATGTGGGATTTTGAAGTGGCGCAATCAGATGCACCACGGCACGGGATCGATGCATATACGCGCTGGGGGATTTTTCACGGTGACAATACGGGCATGATTCAGTCATTGCGCATGCTGGCCACCATCGAAGAACGAGTCGGCGATGCAGGATTGGCTGGGGTGTGGCGGTCAGTCGCCGATGGAATGCAGGATCGTCTCAATCAACTCAGCTGGAATGGCACTTTTTATCGCCATTTTGTCTTTGATCAGCCGACCACGTTGCCTGGTGTGGATGTGGAGCAACAATTGAGTTTATCCAACGCCTACGCCCTCAACCGTGGCGTGCTCAGCGATGCACAGGCACAAGCAATGCTCGACACCTATATTAGTCGGCGTCGTCCTGATGCCTTTGCCGAGTGGTATAGTATTGACCCGCCATTCCCCGCTGGGACGATTACCATGGGAGGACGTGCAGGCGAGCAGCCGGGCACCTATGTGAATGGGGGCATCATGCCACTGGTGGGTGGCGAGCTGGCACGTGGAGCCTTTCGCAACGGGTATACCACATACGGCTTTGCTGCAATCGACTATTACTGGGCAGGGATGCTAAGTCGTGGGCGTAGCTTTCTGTGGTATGCACCAGATGGTGCCGAAGGTGTGGGGACACCAGATACGCTCAGCACTGACGGTTGGGGTGCTGCGTCCATGCTTGATGCGTTTATCGAGGGCGCTGTAGGCGTGGTTGATCAGAGTGACAACATGCGGGCTGTGCTCGTGGCGCCCAAATGGTACTATGCTGCGGGTATCCGTGATGCGTATGCGGTTGTACGATATGCACCAGGCAGTGGCTATGTGGCCTACAAATGGCATCATGGGCAGTGTAGTGCGAGCATCGAGCTGACAGGTATCGCAGAGCGCTACCAGGTCGTATTGCCCATCCCGGTGGCCAGTGAGATGGCCGGATGTAGTGGTGTGGTATCGTCGCCCCACGGTGTGGTCGAGGTGCAAACGCGTCATGATGGACGTGTGGCTGTCCTGACCGTTACTGGTCCCGATGCAACGGTGGTCATCAACTGGTAGTGACTAGTGCAGTGGCCGTGGTTGGCGTGTCGTCGTACTTGTACGAATCATTGCCTGCAAGTGATGTATCGCTTGCAGGTATGTAGCGTCGTTGCTACTGCCTTGGAGGGCCCGTTCGGCATATTCATTGGCATGGTGCATGTCGCTGTTGCGCCGGTAAAGATCAGCAATAATCAGACATTCTTCAGCGTTGTGCTGACCAAATCGCTGCCCCTGTTGGTAGGCGTTCACGTAGTGTGTCAGCGTGTCGTTGCGACATATGCGCGCGAGTGGGTGCTGCATGTCCTCGCATTTCCACGTGGCACGGATACTATGCCACCCTGCCTCTGCATGATTGTGGTAGAGGGTCGCAATGTGCGCAGCAGCGCGATACTGACGTGCCATGTAGGGAAAACTTGCGTCGTTGAATATTGCCAAATATGCGGCAGTTTTGCAGATGGCTGCTAGATTGTCGCCCGCCTGGCGGATGTCACGTGCGCAGTACTTGCACCCACCACAACACTGCACCCAGTACGGCAGTGCTAGTAAACTGGCTTCGTAGGGGCGCCCATCGAGATCGTAGCTCTCGAGTATGGGGCGCAGTGTAACGACGGTTTGTGTGGTTGTCGTGCTACACACTGCGCATTGACGTGTGTCGCGTGTGAGTAATGACATGGCGATATCCCCTCCGTGTGTGAGTATGCATGAATACTTGGGTACGTGAGGTGGGAATGCCTGTGGATTATGTTGACGCATGCGCTCTGCATCGTCTACAATGTGACAAATATACCATATGTTGCATACATGCGTGTGACGATGTATGTCTACCGGAGCGGTCATGAAGAAACTGTCGAGTAATCAGATTCGTCAAGCGTATTTGTCATTCTTTGCTGAGCGTGGTCATACCATTGTGCCGAGCTCGTCGCTCATTCCTGGCAACGATCCCACACTACTCTTTGCGAATTCAGGTATGGTGCAGTTCAAGGATACCTTTCTGGGGTTGGAGAAACGCCCATATACGCGTGCCACCACCGCCCAAAAGTGCCTGCGCGTGTCAGGTAAACATAATGACCTCGAGGAGGTCGGTCCATCACCACGCCACCACACCTTTTTTGAAATGTTGGGCAATTTTTCGTTTGGCGACTACTTCAAGGCGGATGCCATCCCTATGGCATGGGAGCTATTGACCAAGGTCTTTGAACTGCCTGTCGAACGCTTGTGGTTTACCGTCTTTCAAGGCAACGAACGCGTCCCTGCCGACGAAGACGCGGTGGCCATGTGGGTCAAGGCGGGCGCCGACCCCAGCCGTGTGCTACGCTTCGGCGAAAAAGACAACTTCTGGGTGATGGCCGATACCGGACCCTGTGGCCCCTGTTCCGAAATCACCGTCTATCTGGGTGATGATCTCAGCAAAATGAACGCCAAAGGTGTCAACAGCGATGATCCCAATTACGTCGAAATCTGGAATAACGTCTTCATGCAGTTTGAACGGAGCACCATGCAACCCCTGCCCCGCCCATCCGTTGATACCGGCATGGGTCTCGAACGCATGGCCATGGTGTTGCAGGGCGTGCACAACACCTACGACACCGATTTGTTTGTCGATCTCATCGACCGCATCAAGGGGTTGGGTGGCAAAAGTGAGCGCGACTATCGTGCCAACTTTGCGCCATACCGTGCCGTAGCCGATCATAGTCGCTCAGTGGCGTTTTTGATTGCTGATGGCGTGCTTCCCGGCAATACGGGGCGCTCGTACGTGCTTCGGCGCATTCTGCGCCGTGCCGTCTACCAGGGGCGCACGATTGGCTTCGAGAAGCCGTTTTTCACCAATGTTGTTGAGCGTGTCGTTGACCTGATGGGTGATGCCTATCCCGAGTTGCGTACGCGTCGTGACTTTATTTTGGAAACCGTGGATGCCGAGGAGCAGCAGTTCCTCCGCACGCTGTCAGGCGGTCTGGTTAAGCTTGGTGCTGTCATCGAGCACGTCAAACAACAGGGGAGTACGGTCATCCCTGGTGCTGAAGCCTTTAAACTCAAGGATACTGATGGCTTTCCCCTCGATCTCACGGAAAAAATCGCTGCCGATCAAGGGATGAGCGTGGATGCAGCCGGGTTTGATACGGCCATGAACGAACAGCGTTCACGCTCCCGTGCAGTGGCACAATTTAAAAAGGGTGGCGATGTCGACGTCTGGGCTGAGCTCGGGTTGGTTCCAACCACCTTTGTTGGGTATCACCAGTCGAGTGCTGACGCCAAAATCGTTGCGATTGTCAGTGCCGACGATATCAAACACGAAGCCACAGCTGGTACCGATGTGCAGGTGGTGCTCGACACCACGCCTTTTTATGCGGAGAGTGGCGGTCAAGTGGGTGATGCAGGGGTGATTACCACTGCACGAGGACGGATTCAGGTGACCGATACGCAACGCCCGATTCCTGGCGTGACCGTGCATTTCGGTACGGTGGTAGAGGGTGTGATTGCTCGTGGTGAGCCTGCGCATGCCGTCATCGATCAAGTGCGGCGCAATCACATCATGCGCAACCATACGGCCACCCATTTGCTTCAACGTGCCTTGCGCGACGTGCTCGGTGAGCATGCAGCGCAA
Source organism: Roseiflexaceae bacterium (assembly GCA_046303375.1). Taxonomy (GTDB): domain Bacteria; phylum Chloroflexota; class Chloroflexia; order Chloroflexales; family Roseiflexaceae; genus UBA965. The sequence continues at coordinate 14,798 of JBKCGB010000007.1, read as the reverse complement.
GCCGGATCGCTGGTCTCGCCTGAGCGCTTGCGCTTTGACTTCACGCATAACCGTGGAGTAACCCCCGAGCAACTCCACGAGGTGGAGCGGCGCGTCAATGCGTGGGTGCGTGCTGATCAACCTGTAGTCTGGGATGAGATGCCCTACCAAGAGGCGCTCGACCGCGGGGCGGTTGCGTTGTTTGGTGAAAAATACGGTGATCGCGTGCGTTTGGTGCACGCGGCATCACACCAAGTCGCTGGTGATGTGGCATATACCAGCCGCGATTCACGTGAATTGTGCGGTGGCACGCATGTCGGTCGTACTGGCGAGATTGGCATGTTCCGAATTATCGGTGAAAGTAGTGTGGCTGGCGGTGTCCGGCGTGTCGAAGCCGTCACCGGCTATGGCGCCGAGCAATGGGTCGATAGCCAGCTCCAGCTCTTGCGCGAGGCAGCAGGGCGCCTCGGTGTACCGACCACACAACTGGCTGAGCGTGTCGATGTGATGCTTGGTGATCTGAAAACGCGTCAGCGTGAACTTGATGCGTTGAAATCACAGGCAACAGGTGGACAGGTCGTTGAGCTCGTACAACAGGCGATTGTCAAAGACGGTGTCAGCTTCGTATTGGCGCGTGTCGATGGTATCGATGTGCCGCAAATGCGCGAGTTGGGTGACAAGATTCGCGATCAGCTTAGCAGTGGCGGTGTGGTCGTGCTGGCAGGCGCCCACGAAGAACGTGCCCAGCTGCTCGTCATGATAACCAAATCGGTGACAATCCATCATGCTGGTAATCTGGTGAAAGCATTGGCACCGGTGCTTGGTGGCAGTGGCGGTGGTCGCCCCGACATGGCCCAAGCCGGTGGTCGTGAGACGAGCAAGATTAATGATGTGCTCCACCAGGCTCGTGTGATGTTGCAGTTGATTTAGTGTTACAAGGATGATGCTCATGTCTGATGCCGCACCACACGTTGCCATGCGAGATCCACTACGCCGTGACGACCGTGTCGTTGGGGTCCGTCAGCGTCCCGCATCTCCACCACAAACTCCTGCGCCCAAACGCCGCCCACGTCGGAGCTCGGTATGGCAGTGGTTTGCACTGGCCATGCTTGGGTGTTTGCTTGGCATCGTGCTGTGGGCGATTCTGGTGCGCACTACAGTGACTGTGGTGCCGCCACTCGGTGAGGCACGCGTCGTGCCACTCAATGATGTCGAGTTTCCCGTGGTTGGTGTTGGTGACGCAGATGCCATGCAAATCGAGGCAGTGCGCCTCGAGCAGCGTGTGACGATTACTGAGCCCGGTGAAGCGCTCACCGAGGTGCCAATGCCAGATGGGCGTGCCGCAGGGTCAATCCGTATCATCAACATGCTTGAGCAGAGTATTCCATTACCGGTGGGCACCGAATTCATAGCACAGGGCGTCAACGGCTCAGTGCGCTTTATGTTGGATGAGCCAGCTACGATTCCGGCAGCGGTGACCACGTCGTCGCTGACCGGGCGAACCACCACCTATGGTGATGTGACGGTCGCAGTGACGGCGCGTTCGGCAGGGAGTGATTCCAATGTGGCTGCTGACACGGTCAACACGCTCTTGTTACCGGGGCAGGGTCCGATTACTTCTGGAAGTGGGCAATTAACACTGCGCAACGATGCCATTACGGGGGGGAGTGAGACGGTGCGCCGCATCGTTTCCGAAAGTGATATGGCACGCTTGCTCGGTGCCGCACTATCACGGGCGTATGCCCAGGCCTTGCGTGAGCTCACCGACCAAGCCCAACAGCGCATGCTCCAGCTCGATGAGGCCACGCTCACACCAGATCCTGAGTCATTGGGGACACCGGCCATCTACGGAGTACCTACATTGGATCCACCCGTTGGCACGGTGTTGGAGCCACAAAATGCAACCGTATCTTTGGTGGTGAGTGTCACCTTTCGTGTGTATGCGGTACAAGCAGATAAATCAGTACAAGCACAGCTCCAAAGTGTAGTCCCACAGCGCTTCCAAGGGGGCAATACCCCCATTTGTCGTGTTGGCGAAATTCCCGCATTCCGTGTGGATACATGGCAGGTGCACGATGCAAATGTGCGTATCAACGGCGAAATTCGCTGTGCACCGCAGATGCCAATCGACGCAACTGTGCTGGCAAACCTTCCCGCACAGTTGGCAAATATGTCGTATACCGATGCACAGGCACTGCTCGACACACTGCAAACTAATGGCGTGATTAGCTCGTATACACTGCCCAATCGTGACCGCATGCCACCGTTACCACAACTGGTGTCGGTGCGCGTCAGTGAGATTGCCCCATGACATCGCGGGGCCGAGTGCTGGCACTCGATGTCGGTGAGCGGCGCATTGGGGTGGCCATCTGTGATCCATCATGGCTCCTTGCGTCACCCTATACCACGTTGCAGGCAACGCCTGAGGCAGTCTTCTACAAAAAACTCCAACACATTGTGGCAGTTGAAGACATCGTGCAGCTCGTGGTCGGGTTGCCTGTGTCGCTCAATGGTCACGAGGGACCGCAAGCACAGCGCATCCGCCACTTCATTGATGCATTGATGGTGCACATCCACATCCCAATTGCCACCTGTGATGAACGCTATACGTCAGCTGCGGCTGAACGACTGATGATCGAAGCCGGCATGCGTCCCGAGCAACGCAAAGCGCGCATCGACGAAGTCGCAGCATCGATAATCCTGCAGGATTGGATAGATGCACAACGTAATCAGTTGAATGCCTAATTGTGGAGTACGTGTGAGGTGACTACGGTGGTGAAATCATCACATCGATGATGCGCGCAAACTCTGCGTAGGGTTGGGCGCCCAGCATCAAGCGTCCGTTGATTACAAAGGCTGGGGTGCTACTCACGCCAATTTGTTCGGCACGGGCGATATCTGCTTTGATTTGACCGAGGTGTCGATTGGTGGTTACACAGCTCTCAAATGAGCCACGGTCGAGCCCAATCGCCACCGCATAGTTGCTAAACGTGCTCAAATCGTCGAGCGACCCTTCGCTCCATTGTTTGTTGACGGCACCAGCAAAAATCTGATTGCGCATCAGCAAGTACTGCCCACGCTCTGCCGCACAATTTGCGGCCTGTGCCGCCATCAGTGCACCAGGGTGAATCTGCATCAGCGGGTAGTCGTGGACTTCGAGATACACTTTGCCCGTATCAATGTAGTTTTTGGTGAGTTGTGGCATCGTCTCACGGACGAATTTCGCGCAGTATGGTCATTGAAAATCAGTGAATTCGCTGATTTTCACGGGCGCATTCGGGTCGCCAAATGCACGCGGATTCGGCACCTGCTCAGAGAGCAAGACGACTGGTTCACCGAGCGGTATCGTGGCGTTGGGAGCAAGGCCACATGCACTGATTCCTACAATGACGATCAACAATGCCAACATGTGCCGAATGCGCATACAATTACTCTGTTTTGTGTTGCGTTTCACGCATACGAATCTGGGTGGTACGCCCAACGAGTCCGCTCCCATCATCACCACAGTAGGGGCAGATGGCCCATGTCAGGTCGATGACGTGATCACAACTGATACACCGTCGGCGGAGTGCAGTGTGGCAGTGTGGGCACAAAATGAACTCGTGCTCGATGCCACGTTGGCACTGTGGGCAGACGAATTGCTCTTCGATGTCGTGGCGTAGATACTCTTCTTCGAGGGAACGCTCGTAGCGCTCGGCAATGGTCTGCCGCGGCCGCAACATCATGTAGATGATTAATCCTGCAAATGGCACCAACAATACCGCAGATACGGCTAAGACTTGTAGGAGCGTCTCTTCGTGGCGTGCATGGATATCACGGTACGTCCAAATCACTGTGGCCATCCACAGCAAGACAACATACGCACCAAATACCCATTTGAAGATATCCAATAACGGCAGGATGACACTCATTATTCCATCAATGCCCACAACAATACTCCCTACTTAATAAATTCCATGTGCATCAAGTACTGACTAGTTTAACACGCGTGTGACTGCATCAGCGTTGAGCACAAATACGGTCGCACCACCGACTTGCACCTCGATGGGAGTTGGTGGATAAAATTCACCAGACTCAGCCACAGGGGGGAGTGGTGAAATATAGCGGATGCGCATGTGACAGTGTGTGTGAATCAAGCGCATGACCACATCCACTTGGTCGTCTTCCACCGCAATCAACAGCGTGACATTGCCTTCACGCAAAAAACCACCCTCACTACTAATCCGCGTTACCCGATGGCTGCGTGCGGTCAATGCATCAACCAGGTCACCCGCGTCTTGGCGTTGTACCACGGCAATCATAAGTTTCATATGCTTCCTTTCATCTGTTTGATGCATCAATACGGGTAATCCGACTCAGTTGTGGGCGTACATGCTGATAGATACGTTCAGCGAGTTCTTCGATACTCAGACAGGCATCACAGCTCCGCCAGCGCGATGGATCTGCGTCAATGAGCGCACGATATCCATCTGCAACACGTCGATGGTAGGCGACTTCCCGGGCATCGAGTCGATTCCATTCCACCCCTTTGGGAAGCTCGCCATTGCGCCGCCGTCGTTTGCGCTCAAGCCCTTCGTCAGCACTAATATCCAAATAAATACTCATATCGGGACGCAACCCACCCGTGGCAATGGCGGTGAGTGTTTGCAATTCCACTAAATCACGTCCAAGCCCATACCCCTGATACGCATAGGTGGAATCTGCGTAGCGGTCGCATATCACAATCCCACCCTGGTTGAGGTAGGGGCGGATTACCTCGTGGACGAGCTGGGCTCGGGCCGCTGAAAAGAGAAATGTCTCAGTGGTGGGATCCATTTCGGTATGTTGCAAATCCAGCACAATGCGCCGAATCATATCGCCAATCCGCGTACCACCGGGCTCACGGACCAAGATAACGGGGTAGCCTTGCGCATGCAAGCGTTCGTACAACGCTCGCGTCTGGGTGCTTTTGCCGCTCCCCTCGCTCCCCTCAAATGTGATGAACAATCCCATCATACCCTTTTTTCTGTGTTTGTGCTAGCGTGACAATTTAACGCGCCGAAAGGGCTCGCGCCCACGACTCTCAGATTGCATGTTGTAGCGTTCTGCCATTTGGTGCTGGAGTCGCCGAATAATACTGTCTTGTGGTGTGAGCTCAACGGCACTCCGTTCTCCATTGAGGAGCTGATTAATCGCAACCTCTGTCTCTAGCATGGCATTCTGCACATACTGTTCAGGGGTGGTGAGTGCACTTGGTTTCTCGTCAGGGCGATGAATTTGATCCGGGAAAAAAATATCAAGCAGTTGGCGCTCGATTTGCATGGCAGTCGACGAGCGTAACACATAAATAGGCAACCGGCGTTCTTCGGCGTTGCGCAGGCGTGCCGACCCCTGGCGATAGTAGTTCTTGATGGTCATCACCATACTTGCATCGTCGATGTCTTTGACCACAATTGCTGACACTTTGAGGTGTGCAATCGCCTTCTCGATTTTTTCGCGACTCAAGCCAAATGCGTAGATGCGCTGTGTGGGTGCTGGCGGCACAGCGGGTGCAGTCTGACTGACTGGTGTGGCGACACTTGGCATCGGCGTGGCCATCGTCTCACGTTGAAAGCGCTCAGGCGCCAACTGGCGCCGTGACGAATGACGCCCGTGGCGGTCGTGGCGGTCATGACGCATCTCGTGCTCGAATCCACCCATACTGTGTGTCCGTCGTACGCCCCACGCCTGTTGCCCAGCCAACCCTGCAGGTGGTTCAGGGGTCACGATTTCAATGGTGATATCACCACTACTACTCCGTGAGCGATGCTCGGCATCAGGGAGGTCACCGTGGAGCAATGCATCCACGGCCTCTGCAATATTGGTGTAGACAAGCACTTCGTCCCAGCTCCGGATTTCGACGAGTACGTCAAATGTCGGTGGTTGCTTGCGTTCGAGTACGGTTTTCTGTGTGCCACGCCGGCGCGCTTCGTCGTCACCGAGCGTGACTGCTTGGATTCCGCCAATCAAATCGGACAAGGTCGGATTGACCATCAAGTTCTCGAGGAGCTGTCCATGTGCCGTGCCTATCAGCTGTACCCCACGCTCTGCAATGGTGCGAGACGCTTGTGCTTCGAGCTCGGTGCCGATTTCGTCGATGACAATTACCTCTGGCATGTGATTCTCGACTGCTTCGATCATCACTGCATGTTGCTCGCTCGGACGTTGTACTTGCATGCGCCGCGCGCGCCCAATCCCGGCATGCGGGATATCACCATCGCCAGCGATTTCGTTTGATGTATCCACAATCACGACCCGTTTGCGCACATCGTCAGCCAAGACACGCGCTGTTTCACGGAGCATGGTAGTTTTGCCGACGCCTGGGCGCCCAAGCAGGAGCACACTTTTGCCCGACTCAACCAGGTCGCGGATAATGCTAATGGTGCCGTGCACTGCTCGCCCGACGCGACAGGTCAGGCCAATGATGCGTCCAGAACGATTACGGATGGCCGAAATACGATGCAGTGTGCGCGGAATCCCCGCACGGTTATCTTCACCAAACGCACTGATTTGCCCAGTCACGGCTTCTATGTCAGCAAATGTGACTTCTTCGTTGCCGAGTAATACTGCCGATGAGCGGTAGCGTGCTTCGGGGAGACGCCCCAAATCGAGGACGATTTCGAGTAAATCGTCGAGTGGTGCGTCACCACCTGCCACCAGCACACGAATGCGCTCAGGCAGTGTATCGAGCAACAGGTCAATATTACTTGTGATTGCGCTTGGTTCTGGCATATAGTCTCGCTTGTTCGTTGGCTGGGACGATGGTTGGTACTGGTGTACCCGTATCATTTGGTTCAAGCACACGGGTCATGACCGGGCGCCGGATAAAGCTCACGTTGTGTCGTACCCAACGTACTTGCTCAGCCATCGGTTGAAAGCCGAGGTCTTGGGCGGCCCACAACAACTCTTCTTGATAGTCGCGCACGACGAGCCAAATCGGCAACGTGTCAGCAATCTGACTAATGCCAAAACGCAACACCTCAGTGGCTTGCTCGCGTGCAGACGGATCAATCAGGAGTTGCATGAGATGTGCATCGTTGCCACTACTGACCCGCAGTGATGCAACCACGTGTTCGTGGTCATAGGCGACCCAGGCACGCCGTTTGACACCCAACCATGGCGCTTGCAACGGGAGCATCCAGTCACGCGCTGCACGTGCTTCGGCTAACTGAATGGGGCGTGGGGTGATGTGACCATAGAGCTGATGCACACCCCATACGTCATGCCGACTTTGCGCTTGCATGGGTGCAATACGCGTTCCCTGATCCCAATCAGGACCATCGAGCCTGAGTACGACTTGGCGGACATACGGGGTAAACCCACTCTGCCGAAAGATCTCCCCGAGGTCATCTGTCCCATCTGATTGTGTGGCATACAAGCGCTGTATTTGATGGCGTGCACTATGCGTTACATGCGCCTCAAGGAGCCGGAACCATAGATCGTGATCGGTGGGGAGCTGATACAATTCACCGTAGCTTGCGAGGGCAACCACCGTTTGTTCTGGGCGTGACTCTCGGCGAACTGCTTGTAACACGGCAGTGACACCCTGTTCGTGGTGCACAAACGTGGTGTAGCGCCCGCTATTGGTCAACAGGGAACGCACACTAAACAGCAATGGCCGATGCCGTTGCACCAATAGTGCTTCGTCGTGTAAAAGCGCCAACGCTCGCGGTTTGTGCCGCAGTGTGACCAGATCGGTTGGTGTGAGCAGTCGACTCATCCCCACCTCGCATATCTACATTCCCAAAAAGAGGGCATGAATGCGGTTATCTTGCGTGAGTTCTGGGTGAAAAGAGGTCGCCAACATACCGTCCTGTCGTGCGGCCACGATGCGCCCATCAGGCAACGTCGCAATTGCATGGCACGAACCACTTGGTTTTTCGAGGATTGGCGCACGGATAAACACCGCATGGAATGGGTCTGCGAGACCAACCATACTGATGTCGGCCTCAAAGCTGTCGAGCTGACTGCCAAACGCATTGCGTCGCGATTCGATGTCCATCACCCGTAGACTCGGCTGATCTGGACGACCATCAACAATAGTACGTGAGAGCAAAATCGCTCCGGCACAGGTGCCCCAGACCGGCATGCCTGCCATGATGCGTTGTTGGATTGGCACGAGCAACTCGTACAGAACCAACAATTTGCCGATTGTGGTGCTTTCTCCCCCAGGGATGATGAGACGGTCGATGCCATCTAAATCACGTGGAAGTCGAATTTGGCGTGTTGCAACGCCCATGCTGTTGAGCATCTGTTCGTGTTCGCGGAATGCCCCTTGTAGCGCCAAAACTCCTACCGTCATAGTGCCGCCTGTGTGTACAAACGCCACCACCTATACGCCGTGCATAGGTGGTGGCGTGCAAAGAACAATTACCAGCCGCGATTGGCCAAGAGCTGATCTTGGGGGAGCTTGCTGATTTCGATGCCGACCATGGCTTCGCCGAGGTGCTTGCTGACTTCACCGATAATCGCCGCATCCATGTAGTGCGTTGTTGCCTGTACAATGGCACGGGCACGCTTGGCAGGGTCACCCGATTTGAAGATTCCTGACCCCACAAAGACGCCATCGACGCCGAGTTGCATCATCAAGGCGGCGTCTGCTGGTGTGGCAATGCCACCCGCAGCAAAGTTGACTACGGGCAGGCGCCCTGCTTGTGCAACTTGCTTGACGAGCTCGTATGGTGCTTGCAAGTTTTTGGCTGCGCTGTAAAGCTCATCTTCGCTCATCGACTGCAACTTGCGTACTTCGCCAAAGACCGTGCGTGCGTGGCGTACCGCCTCGACCACATTGCCCGTGCCGGCTTCACCCTTAGTGCGCAACATGGCAGCACCCTCGGTGATACGACGCAATGCCTCGCCGAGATTTTTGCACCCATTGACAAACGGCACTTTGAACTTGTGCTTGTCGATGTGGAATTCTTCGTCGGCTGGCGTGAGTACTTCGCTTTCGTCGATATAGTCAATATTCAAGGCTTCTAGCACTTGTGCTTCCACAAAATGACCGATGCGCGCCTTGGCCATCACCGGAATGGTGACACTCTCTTTGATGCGCACAATCAGCTCTGGATCGCTCATGCGCGCTACCCCACCCTGCTTGCGTATATCAGCGGGGACACGCTCAAGCGCCATGACTGCCACAGCACCAGCTTCTTCAGCGATTTTGGCCTGCTCCTCATCGATGACGTCCATGATGACGCCACCTTTGAGCATCTGTGCTAAGCCTGCTTTAGTCGTCCAGGTTGACTTTTCCATGGCCATTGTTACCGCTCCTTCAAAATGAAACGAACACCCGTACGGTATCACTTGTGCGTATTGTACCACAGTGGTATAGAAAAATGCTGCCAGTCAGCATCGTGATACGAGTGCGACACAAAGGTCACGGGCATGCGGTAAGGCATACCCGTGACCCGTGTCACGTATATCACTAGCGACCGTAATTGTGTGCCACAACCGTCCAGTTCACCACGTTCCACCAGGCCGCCAAATAATCGGCACGGCGATTCTGGTATTTGAGGTAGTAGGCATGCTCCCACACATCAACACCCAACAACGGCGTCAAGCCTTGCATGACGGGGCTGTCTTGGTTGGGTGTACTAATCACTTTGAGCGCGCCGCTTGCATCCGATACCAACCAGCTCCAGCCACTGCCAAAACGCTTCATACCTGCATCGTTGATGGCTGCCTTGAGCTTGTCAAGGTCACCGAACGTGCTAGTAATCGCAGCTGCCAACGCCCCACTGGGCGCATTGGCACCACCGGGTGCCATGATTTCCCAGAACAAAGTGTGATTGGCATGCCCGCCAACGTTGTTGATGAGTGCCTGGCGAATGCTCTCTGGTGTGTCGTTGATCTTTTTGAGCAAATCGATGGCCGATAGGCTCTGCAATGCTGTGTGCTCTGCCAACGCATTGTTGGCATTGGTCACATATGCAGCATGATGCTTGCCGTGGTGAATGGTCATGGTCTGCGCATCAATGTGCGGCTCAAGCGCAGTCACATCGTATGCAAGTGCCGGAAGCGTAAACGGCATAAAACCCTCCTCTAAGAACGAAATAGACAAGCTCAAGAGCTCCATTATTGAGTATAGCACTGTTTTGTATGCGACTCAAAGTCTCGCATGGCTCCATCGGGTTGCATGTCTATTGGGAGGGCGTTGAGCCGTAATTGACAGTCTCGTGTAGGCTGATATATACTGTCTGTAGTAATCGATATTGTTTTTCTATACTACATGTAGGTATTTTCAGGATTAGTCGCATGTATTTGGGATACTTCTACGGCATCGTTTTGACGATTATACGAGGAGGCAGACATGCAGCGGGTCTTGGTCCTCAATGCGAGTTATGAGCCACTCCAGCTGGTGTCATTGCGCCGTGCCATTGTGTTACTACTCCAAGAAAAAGCCGAAGTCATTGAAAAAGCCCACCGAGCCATTTCGAGTATTTCATCGCAGTATGTAGTGCCACTGGTCATCCGACTTACCCGCTATATCCGCATTCCGCGCAATTTGCGTCTGCCCTGTTCTCGGCGAGGGGTGATTGTGCGTGACCGTGAAACGTGTCAGTACTGCGGTATGCAGCTCGGTCGCAACCACCTCACTATCGACCATGTCATCCCACGTGCACACGGTGGTCAAACTGATTGGGACAACGTCGTTGCTGCTTGCCGTGACTGTAATCACCGCAAAGGGGGGCGTACCCCCGAGCAAGCCAATATGCCGCTGTTGTCGACACCTCGGCAACCGCAGTATGTCGCATTCGCATTACTCGTTGAGCTTGAGCGTGATGACGTGTGGTGTAAATATAGTTACACCTAGCGTGGCGCACTTGCCATGGCAAGTTGTTGGGCTGCTGCTCCTGACTCAATAGCGTGGTTTGCCTTGTGGATGGCCGCTGCCCAATCATCGGCTTGTTGGGCCACCATGATGGCTGCTGCCGCATTCAATACCACGACATCGCGTTGCGCTTGTGTCCCGTTGCCAGCCAATATTGCCCGTGCAATGCGCACGTTTTCGTGCAAATCACCACCTGCCAAGCTGGTATTTTCGGCATGAGCCAACCCCAGTGCACTTGCATCAATCGTGTAACGACGTGGCGGCTGACTCCCGCGCACCACAAAGTAGGTGTTGATTCCTGCAAGTGATAGTTCATCGATATTTCCGTGTCCTGCAAAGACAATCACATACTCCATGTCGAGCAATGCTAATGCATTGGCCAGCTTTTCTGCAAGGATTTCGTTGGCGGTGCCGATCACTTGCCGGGTGACACGTGCCGGGTTAGAGAGTGGCCCAATCAAATTAAATGCGGTACGGATACCAATCTCACGGCGGACAGGACCTGCAAAGCGCATGGCTGGGTGGAAACGTGGCGCAAACATGAAGCCAAATCGTTGCGTGCGGATACGCTGCGCGACCTCGTGTGGCTCGAGTTCGATGTTGACGCCTAGGCCTTCCAGCACGTCAGCAGATCCACAGCGACTCGACATGGCACGATTGCCATGTTTGGCAATTGTGACGCCAGCTCCAGCTGCCACAAATGCGGCAATTGTTGAAATATTGAATGTGCCAGATCCGTCGCCACCGGTACCACAGGTATCGACTGCACCCGCAGCGATGTCTACGTGGAGTGCGTGTTCGCGCATCACACGCGCCATGCCTGCGATTTCGGCGGCAGTCTCACCTTTGAGGTGCATTGCCGTCAAAAACGCAGCAACTTGGGCGGGTGTCGCCACACCCGTCATGATTTCGTGCATGGCGTTCGCAGTTTCGTTTTCACTGATGTTGTGATGCCCGACTACACGGATAATGGTGTCACGAATACTCATGGTGCTTCCTGCCCGCAAATAACGCGATTATGACCTCTATTATACTGTAGCCAATGCTACCCGATTAAGACGAGTGTGATTACGCCGAGACAGACGATGCTTGCACCAACCAGTCGTGTCGAACCTAGCGGCTCTTTGAGCCAGAGCCAGCCTACCAGTCCTGCAATCACGATACTCATTTCACGCGTGGCAGCGACATAACTCACTGGCGCAACTGCATAACACGACAGCACGATGAGATATGACACAAACGACATACTGCCGATGATGGCTGCCTTGGGGAGTTCGTGCCACCATCGTGAAAAATCGCCTCGCTGGTGCCAATAGACTATTGGACTCATACAAATGGCCGTACATGTCATACACACCGAATAATACGTTAATGGTGTGCTCTGGCGCGTGCCAAAGGCATCAATGATGGTGTATCCCGAAATCATCAATGCAATCAAGAGTGGCATCCATGGAATACGCCAATGCCCATGTTGGGTCTGTTGCTGGCGCACCCCTATCCAGATCGTGCCACCGGTTATCAGCAAAATCGCTAGTACGCCACCAAGTTGCAGCGTATCACCAAGCCAGATGGTGGCCCAGATGGCCGCCAATAGTGGAGCGACCCCGCGTGCAATTGGGTAGAGTACCCCTAAATCGTAATGGTCATACCCATATGCCAACAACAACGAATACCCTGCCTGAAACAACGCACCTGCACATGCAATTGCCCACAGTTGCCAGCTGGTGTGTGACCAGACAAACGGCAGTGTGCCAAATCCTGCCAAACAAATCGATAACCATGATGTCAGCTGTCGGTGCTGTGATTGCTTGAGGATGAGATTCCAACCTACATGAATACATGCTGATAGTGTAATGAACGCCACAATTCCCAGTGTCACGCGGTTCCTTCTTACTTGCTACGGGAGATTGTGATCGATGCGTGGTCGTACATCGGCTGGTGTGTGAAAAAAACCAGCACGCTGCACAATGTTGACCATTCGCTCTACGGGGAGTGCATGTGCAGTACGCCCGGCATATCCAATGGTTGTTTCTGCAGCACATAATGCATTCAAAATAGCCTCTTCGACTGCATCTGCCACCCCGTGGAAGAGCTCATTCATGCTGGCTGGAGCAAGCACTTCTATGCGCTCAGGTTGGGTTGCATCATCACGCAGTGTATGCCCCGTACTAAATGCCACAAACAAGTCACCACTTTTGTTGTGACCATAGCCACCAGCCCGTGCCAGCCCAACGGTGGCACGCTGTGCGAGGCGGTCACATCCACTTGCCATCAGCGGAGCATCAGTCGCAATAATCACAATGATTGAACCATCACCTGGCGTGTGCGTAGGCGCAGTGTAGCCACTCGGAATATCACTCACAGGGATGGCACGACCGATTGGTACACCATCTACTCGGAAATCTTCACGCGCACCGTAATTGGCTTGTACGAGTACGCCCACCGTATACGCCTGCCCGGCGGCCATGACCACCCGTGATGACGTACCAGTGCCTCCTTTGAATTCGTGACAAATCATGCCCGTGCCACCCCCAACACACCCCTCGGCAATTGCTCCTCCATGTGCATTGGTAATCGCTTGGGCAACTTCGATGCGGCCAACCCCACCGGCCATACGATCGCTGAGCCAGCCGTCATAGGTCTCTGCAACAACCGGTAACAAGAAGCTGTCATTGAATCCATGACTCATCGAATACCAACACATTGCATCCCATACGCTGCCGACGAGTGGTGTGCCAGTAATCGCAATCGGATTGTAGAGGAGCCCGGATTCCTTCATCCAGGCCACCCCAGTGACTTCACCACACCCGTTGAATGAATGGTATCCGGCGGGTACTGGCGTCTGCCAGCTTTGTTGCCCACGTGGCAATATGACTGTGACCCCGGTGCGAAGCACGTGGGGAGTGTCTTTGATTATGGTTGTATAGCCGACTTCGACACCAGCAACATCGGTAATTGCATTGTGGGGACCAGTCGGTAATGTGCCGATAGCTAGCCCTATATCGCGTAAACGCGGCATATCGTGTCTCGCTATGTGAATCAATGAATGATGCAATTATAGCACGAACACTTGTTGTGAATGGCTCTGTATGGTCGTTTGTGCTGATGCACCACGGCAGAGATTTTCTCTGCCGTGGTGAGCCGTGATTACGGCGTGCGGGTGGGTGAATGCGTCCACGTGGGGAACTTGGTGCGTGAAGGCGTCTTGGTGCGCGAGTTCGACGGCGTGAGTGTCCGTGGTACCGTACGTGACGGCGTCAGACTGCGCGTCGGCGTGCGCGAGCGCGTCAATGATGGGGTGTAGCTCTCTGTGGGCACGCGCGTCAGTGACGGTGTCTCAGTGATGAGCGGTGGTGATGTCGGTGTGCGCGAGGTCATGATGCCACTCAGGTTGTTGCCAGCCACATAAATCTGCCCGTTGCGGGTGCTCACCACCGAATTCTGGTTGCCCGAGTCGATGGCCACAATTGGGTTGTAGCGCGCATCAACGGGGAAGTTGATATAGCGGAATTCCCCCCACGTGATGAGTGTGCCATCCGCCTTGATGGCCAGTGAGCACTCCCGCCCTGCCGCAATCTTGACGATGTCGGTGACGGATGCAGGAATCGAGATCTGCCCCTTGGCGTTGTTGCCCCAACCAATGACCCGACCGGTATCGAGCAACGCCAAGGTGTGATTCTCACCGGCGCTGACTGCGGTCACGCCAATCAGCCCGGCAGGCACTGCCGCCTGCCCCAGCCGATTATCACCCCAGGCGACCACCGTCCCATTTGATTTGAGCGCCACCGCATGCCGGTCACCGCCGTCAATCGCAATCACGTCGGTGGCCGTGGCGGGCACCGTCGCCTGGCCCCACTCGTTGCGCCCCCAGGCCACCACGGTGAGATCGTTGCGGATAGCAAAGGCAAAGCGAGCTCCGGCACCGATGGCTTTGATGTTGGTTTGTGCAGAGACAGGGATGTTGCCCTCG
>JBKCGB010000006.1:0-26440 GCA_046303375.1 Roseiflexaceae bacterium | reverse complement strand
AACTGCAACGCCAACTCATGCAGAGTTATACGAGTTGTGCCTGGTTTTTCCACGATGTGACGGGCATTGAAACAATTCAGGTGCTGCGATATGCGGCACGCACCGTGCAGCTTGCCACACAGACGCTCGAACTCGATCTCGAAGAAGGCTTCCACGAACAGCTCGAACGTGTGGTAAGTAATACAGGGGTCACCGCAGCCACGCTCTATGCCACACAGGTCAAGCCGTTGACGTTGACGTTGGCTGACATCTGTGCGCATGATGCCTTGACGGGCATCTTCGTGGATGCAGCATCGCTCCATGAAATCTACCTCCACCGGATTGCACGTCAGGCACGACAGAGTTGGTCATTTGCACGCACACGTGTGGTTGTTGGAGTGTCAGAGGTGGTTGCCGTACTTACGGGTGAGCAGGCACGATTCGTCTATGGTGTCGTCCTGACTGGTGAGCAGGTATTGGCAGGGGGAGTATCACCAGAAATGCAGCGCTACGATCAATTGCGTACGCAGGTGGCCAAAGCGGTCCAAGCCATGAATCATGATCAGTTGGTGGCGGTCATGCATGCCGAGTTAGGGCGTTTTGACTATTCGTTGCGCTCGGTGTTCCGCGAAGAACAACGCACGATTATGAAACGCATGTTGCATTCGGTAATTGACACGGTCGTGCAACAATTTCATACCATGTATGCTGCGCACACACCGTTAATGAAATTTTTGCAACACATGGCAGTACCGCTCCCTCCAGAATTACAGGTGGCAGCCGCCATGGCTATTCAAGCCGATGTACAAGCGGAACTGGCTGTCCCAAAACCAGATATTGCTGCTATTCAACAGCTCTTGGACGATGCCGACCACACTGGTGTGCGCTTGGATACACACAAGCTCGCGCAGTGGGCCACACAGGCCTTGCATCGCCTCGTGTTGCCCATGCAGGTGGCGGCACCCAGCGTGGACATGATGACCTATCTGTGCGCCTTTATTACCTTGATGCACCGAGTTGAGGTATCGCTTTGGCTGGCACAAAACACCTATAATGAGGTGTGGCAACGGGATTATGGTGCGGTTAATGCATTGGCAACGAGTGGCGATGTACAGGCACAGGCTTGGGTTGCAGCGTTTCGTCAGTTGGGTGGCATACTCACGATGGCCATTGATAACACAGATGTGATAAGCAAGACGGTGTGATGAAAGGGATACCACGATGACGGCGACGTTACAGGTGATTGGGGCGATGCGCCCCGGCTACGACGAAATCTTGACGCCAGCGGCGTTGGCGTTTGTGGCCGAGTTGATTGAACGTTTTGAGCCACGCCGCCATGAATTGTTGGCGCAACGCCAACAGCGCTGGGCCGAACTCAAGGCGGGGCGCCTACCCGATTTTGACCCGGCCACTGCCCATATCCGTAACGGCGATTGGCATGTCATCCCACCCCCGCCTGATTTCCGCAATCGCCGCACCGAGATTACCGGGCCGGTTGACCGCAAAATGGTCATCAACGCCCTGAATTCGGGGGCACAGGTCTTTATGTCGGACTTCGAGGATGCCAATGCACCATTGTGGGACAACGTGGTGCAGGGGCAAATCAACTTGCGTGACGCCATCCGCCGCACCATTTCACTGTCGAGTGATGGGAAAGAATATCGCCTCAACGACACGATTGCCACCCTCGCCGTGCGTGCGCGTGGCTGGCACCTCGAAGAAAAACACGTCTTGTACAACAGTAAACCGATTTCTGGCGGCATCTTTGACTTCGGCTTGTACTTCTTCCACAATGCCCACGAATTGATTGCCCGCGGCAGCGGTCCTTACTTTTATCTGCCCAAACTGCAAAATCACCGTGAAGCGCGCTTGTGGAACGACATCTTTGTCTATGCGCAAGATTGTCTCAACATCGCCCAAGGGACGATTCGTGCCACCGTGCTCATCGAGCACATCTTGGCTGCGTTTGAGATGGACGAGATTCTGTACGAGTTGCGCAATCACTCCAGCGGGCTCAACCATGGGCGCTGGGACTACATCTATAGCTTCATCAAAGCATTCAACCACCGCGATGACTTCGTGCTACCCGACCGGGCTCAAGTCACCATGGGCGTGCATTTCTTGCGTTCGGCAGCCGAGCTGGTCGCAGCCACCTGCCACAAGCGCGGCGCTCATGCCTTGGGGGGTATGTCGGCCATCATCCCGCGCAAAGACGATGTCGCTGCCAACGAAAAAGCCCTGAGCAACGTGCGTGCCGACAAACAGCGTGAAGCCAGCCAAGGATTCGATGGCGCGTGGGTGGCACACCCCGGCTTGGTGACTGCCGTGCAAGAGGTCTTTAATGCGGCATTTAGCGGCGACAATCAGATTGAACGCGTGCCACAGGTTGCAATTACTGCTGCCGATTTGTTGGCCATCCCCACGGGTGATATTACCGAAGCTGGTCTGCGCAACAACATCAGTGTGGCGTTGCAGTACATTGAGGCCTGGTTTGGTGGTCGTGGTGCAGTGGCAATCAACTTTTTGATGGAAGACGTTGCCACCGCTGAGATTTCACGCTCACAGATCTGGCAGTGGCTGCACCACCACGCCACGCTCGCCGATGGGCGTCCTGTGACTGCGGCACTCTATGCCCAGATCCGTGACGAGGAAGTAACCGCATTGCAGACGCGCCTCGCAGGACCACGCCTCGAGCAAGCCGTCAAACTCCTCGACGAGTTGGTGCTCAACCCCGAGTTTGTTGAGTTTTTGACGGTACCCGGCTATCAGCAGATGGCCTAGCACCACGTCTAATTCAGCGTGGGAGTACCCCCCACCTAGCCGTCATTCCACGACCGTTATGCGGTCGTGGAATTGTTTTGCAGGGCGAACCGTTTGGTAACAGTCAGGATTAGGCACGCTTAATCCTGACGTTCCTCGTTACTTGGCGGTCTTTTTTTGGAATGGCATCAACACAATCTCAAAAAATTTATCAATCAAGCGGGCAATGGTGTAGCACAACCAGCGTGCTGGCCACAACACCCAGATTACCGCATTGCGTAGCGGTGAACGCGCAATCAGAATGGTGCCAATCAGGACACTCATCGAAATCACAAACTGCTGCAGCTCGCTGAAGGTGATGTGCGCGTATTCGTGCAAGATGAGTTCTGCGCCGATGACGAGCAACAACAAAAAAGCACTCGTTTCAAAGGCGGGTTCCCAGGCGATGAGTTTGCTGAATATTGTGGCAGCAAAGCGCATGACCACGATACCAATGGCAACCCCGAGCATCACCACCCACAGTTTGTCGGAGAGGGCGACAGCTGCAATCACGTTGTCGATGCTAAAGGCCAAATCGGCGAGTTCGAGGGCTGCCACGGTGGCCCAAAACCCACTGGTTTTGAGCGTATTAGAGCCGTGTTGACCATCTTCACCAGTTGCATCGAAGCGTTCACCAAAATGGCGTATTGCCAAGTACATCAGGTAGAGAGCACCAACCAAGCGCAACCAGGGCACTTGAATAATCCAGCCGGCGATGATAAGCATCAGTGCTCGCCCGAGGTAGGCGCCCAGCAAGCCGACTTTCAAGGCGGCTTCACGCTGATTCCCGAGGGTGCGTTGCCCCCAATGACTGAGAAAGCTCAGTGATTTGGGCCACGGAATGGGCTGATTGGTGGGCAGATGAGCGACCATGGCCCCAAGGACAGCCGCATTGTCGATTGACAGAATGCCTTCGAGGAAAATCAGTTGCACGATTACACTAATGGTTGCGATATCCATGTCATTCCTTTCAACTTACGCTTATAATATTACACGACATGTGACTGTGTGGTAGTCACATCTGGTGATACATGGCTGGGAAATGCATGCCCACCGAGGAGGACACGCGCATGGCGGTTGTAGCAGTAGTCGGAGCACAATGGGGCGACGAAGGCAAAGGACATATCGTGGATATTTTGGCGGCTCGCGCCGCAACCGTGATTCGTTACGGTGGTGGCAATAACGCTGGCCATACGGTGGTCAATCGTCACGGCACCTTCAAATTGCATCTGGTGCCGGCGGGAATCTTCGAACCGACTACGCGTAATATTGTGGGTAATGGCACGGTGATTGACCCCAAAAACTTTATCGCTGAACTTGACGGTCTCATCCAACGAGGTATTAACGTCAGCAATCTGGTGATTAGCGATCGGGCACACGTCGTCATGCCGTATCACATCCTGCAAGACAAACTCGACGAGCAGTTGCGTGGTGATGCCAAAATTGGCACAACGGGGCGGGGCATTGGTCCGGCGTACGCCGACAAAACAGCCCGTACCGGGATTCGCATGGCTGATTTGGTTGATGCAGATCGCCTGTATAACCGCTTGCAGCTGGTGCTCGCAAGCAAAAACCGTCTCTTTGCGACCTACTACGCCAGTGAGGGATTCGATGTCGATGCCCTGCATCGAGAATATGTGGCCTATGGGCAACGCCTGGCTCCCTATATCAGTGATATTCATCCTATCGTACAGCAGGCACTTGTGAGTACACAGTCGGTGTTGCTTGAGGGTGCCCAAGGAGTCATGCTCGACCTTGACCATGGCACCTATCCATATGTCACCTCATCGCTCCCCGGTGTTGCCGGTGCGTGTCAGGGTGCGGGTATCGCACCCGCTGCCATTGACCACGTCATGGGGATTTTTAAGGCATACACGACGCGTGTCGGATCTGGTCCCTTCCCTAGTGAAGTGGACGGGGCGGCTGCTGATGCCCTGCGCCAAATGGGCAAACCGTGGGCCGAAGTGGGCACAACCACTGGGCGCTTGCGTCGTGTGGGCTGGTTTGATGCAGTGGCAGCACGCTATGCGACAGCACTCAACGGCATTGACCTGATGACAATCACCAAGCTGGACGTTCTCGACGAAGTCGCCGAGATTGCTATCTGTGTGGGCTACACGCTTGATGGTCGTGTCATTGATGCGCCACCGAGCCAAATCGAAGACTACGCTCGCGTCATGCCTGTTTACGAAACAATGCCCGGTTGGCTGGCACCAACACATACTGCACGGCGCTGGGACGAATTACCTGCCAATGCACAGGCCTATGTGCGCCGCCTAGCCGATATATGTGGTGCGACTGTCTCTATGGTGTCAGTGGGGCCCGGGCACGAGCAAATCATCGAAGTCGTGCCTGCGCTTTAAATGCACGACTGCGGCGTAGAGATACCCCTACGCCGCAGTCGTGATACGTGTTCACTAGCGCATGCTGGCGATTTTTGCTTTGAGCTCGGCAGCAGATGGCTCAGCAAGCATGGAACCATCTGGAAAGACGATGGTTGGCACGACCTGATTGCCATTGTTGAGTTTGACGACGATATCGCGAGCCGCGGCGTCTTTCTCGATATCAATTTCGGTGTAGGTGATGTTTTCTTCACCCAATACGCGCTTGGCCAAACGACAATCAGGGCACCATGTGGTGCTGTACATGGTAATACCAGTGCTCATGTGATTCATTCCTCTCGGTAAACACTCACCCTTTCTATTATACGTGAAGTGTTCAACCAATGAAACGATTGTTTCGGTCTGCGACGGGAATGGTCTGTGTATGTGACGAAAAAGCCCAATCACGCATCGATACGACCTGTTATTGTTGCACTATCTGGAATCGTGCGTACAATGATGTGTGATGAAAAATAGTTTTAGAAATCACCCGACGCTTATTAAGGATACTGCATGCGATTAACCTATCATGCTCCACAACCAACCGCTATTGATGCACTGCTGGCGCATGCACGTGTGGTGACACACGTCTTGGATGCACAGCATTTGCCATGGCGGATTGTAGGAGGAGCTGTGCGTGAATTGGTATGTGGGGATGCCGCACTCGATGTCGATATCGAGGTGGTGGCATCCAGCACCGCTGCGGTGTGGGCGCAGCTGGTGCCGTTCTTTGCTCACGCATTGCTGATTGACACCCATAAACCAGTAATTCGCATACGTATCAATCACCAATGGTTTGATATCAGTGTGACCCCCCATCATGCACTCGATGTTGCCGCCACCAGCCGTGACTTCACGATGAATGCGATGACCATCGATAGCGCTGGCCAATTTCACGACCCGTGTCAGGGGTTGACCGACCTGCAGGCTGGAGTGATACGTCATCTCGGTGACGCATTTATCGATGATCCGCTGCGGGTGTTGCGCATGATGCGCTTTGCTGGCATGTACGACCTGCAGGTGGCTCCGGCAACTGCTGTGGCTGCGCATCACGTTTCGCATGCGGCGGCCGCACTGACCCGTGAGCGCGTGTGGGGTGAGTGGTATTTGTGGGCGACACGGAGCAGCGTGCCCAGTGCGGGTCTGGCTGCGTTACGTGCGACGGGATGGTTGCTCCACTACCCCATGTTGGCCAATTTGGTGGGTTGTCCCCAAGACCCCGTGTATCATCCTGAGGGTGATGTGTGGGTGCACACTGGTCATGTGTGTGATGCGGTGGTCAGACTCGCACAGACCGAAGACGTTGATGAGCGACTTGTCATCATGATCGCCGCTCTGTGTCACGATTTGGGCAAACCAGCAACGACTGCCACCACACATACACGAATTGTCAGCCCCGGACATGCGCAGGCTGGTATGCCCGTCGCAGCACAGTTCTTAACCATGATTCATGCGCCAGCCCGCACCCATACCCTCGTCATCCCGTTGGTCGGTGAGCACATGGTGCGCCTCGGTGCGACGCCCTCTGAGCGAGCAGTACGACGCCTCGCCCAACGTCTCAATCCTGCCACCATCGCATTGTGGGGCAAGCTAGTCGCCGCAGATGGAGCGGGTCGTCCGCCACTCCCAGCCAACCATGATGCACATGCGGTACTTGTGGTAGCAGAGAAACTGGGTATTCGTGATGCCAAACCGGTGGCACTTGTGCGTGGTCATGATGTATTGGCAAGTGGTGTACCGGCGGGGGCGTTGGTGGGGGAGTGGTTGCGCAGAGCGTATGAGGCACAACTCGATGGCGTCTTTGCAACCCATACGGCTGGCGTTGCATGGCTCCAACAGCAACTCGTTGGCACACAAATCTCGTCAGAGACGGTTGATGAGTCATCGTCACAATGAACCATATGTGGGTGCGGTGCGTAGTATATCATTGAGGGATGCGTTACAAAAGGAGAATGAAGATGGCAACACCACTTGCGTTGTTAGGGGTGACCCCACGGATGCTGACGTGGCGTGGACATCAGATTGCCCTCCACGAACAAGGAACGGGTCCCGTTGTGCTGTTGGTGCATAGTATTAATGCGGCCGCATCGGCGCACGAAATGCGTGCCCCGTTTGCGTTGCTTGCGCCTCACTATCGTGTGGTGGCGCTCGATTTGTTGGGGTTTGGTGATTCTGATCGCCCACAGATGATCTACACGGCCGAGCTCTATCGAGACCTCATTGTGGATGTGGCTCGGCAGCTCGGCGGTAATGTGCGGGTAATCGCCGTCTCGTTGAGCTCGGCGTATGTGATTGCGGCTGCACAGCAGGCTCCCGATGCGATACGTGCGGTGAGTGTGATTTGTCCCACCGGACTCGAAGACCTGGTGGTGCCGAGTCAACCCGGCACCGCCTATCGTCTGCTGGCCGGCCCAGCAGGTGCAGCGATTTTTGCAGGGCTGGTGAGTCGTGTCAGCATGGATTACTTTCTCGGTCAGATGACCTATGCCGATGCTAGTCGTTGTGATGCTGCCATGCGCGACATGTACTATCGTGTTGCGCATCGTCCTGGGGCACGCTGGGCACCAATTTGCTTTGTGACCGGTCTGCTCAACTGCGATCTGCGCCAGGTATTACCACAGTTGGCACAACCAATCCAGATTGTGTGGGGGCGTCAAGCCTCGACCACCCCAGTCACCCGTCTCGCACGTTTCCAAGCCGTGGCACCCCACGCTGATGTACACGTCTTTGCGGCGGGGATGGCCGTGCAGGATGAATGTCCAGATGCATATGCAGATGCAGTGTTGGCGTTTTTTGCCCGTGATTGATGTGCAAATCAGCAGGATCACGAAGCATATTGTCGTGTGATGGTATGTGTGAAAGGATTGCGAGACAACATGACTATTCCCCCAACCATGCGGGCGTTGCAGCTTGAATCATTTGATGGTCCCGAAGGGCTACATGTGCGTGAGATTCCGACACCGACAGCGCGTGCTGGACAGGTACTCATCAAAATGCATACGGCTGCGGTGAATCCGTCTGATTTGATGTTTTTGCGTGGGCGCTACGGGGTGCGCCGTGAGCCGCCCACTACTCCCGGTTTTGAGGGATGTGGCACAGTCGTAGCGGCTGGTGCAGGGCTGGGCGCGTTGTGGGTGGGGCGGCGTGTGGCACTTTCCACCCAATGCAATTTTGGCACAAGGTAGGAATACACAGTGGCAAGTGCCACCAACGTCTTTCCGCTGCGCCGTCAGATTAGTGATGCCCAAGGTGCGATGCTCCTCGTCAACCCACTGACGGCCTGGGCACTAATCGATGAGGCGATGCGTGCACGCCAGCCGGCAGTCGTCTTTAATGCAGCCAATAGTGCGCTCGGACGTATGCTCATCCGCACTGCTGCAATGCGTGGGCTGGCGAGTATTGCGATTGTGCGTAATGCAGACTATGTGACCGATTTGCGTGGGCTGGGGGCGACTGAAGTGCTGGTGAGTAGTGATGTGGATTTTGCAGATCAGCTGATGCAGGCGTGTACCCGCTACCGCGCTGGGATCGGCTTTGATGCGGTGGCAGGCGAGCTAACGGGAGTGATGCTCAAAGCCATGCCCGCAGCCGCCCGCGTGCTCGTCTATGGGGCGCTGTCGCTTGCACCAGTACAGGTGGATGTGGGCACGCTCCTCTTTGGCAACAAGGTGGTTGAGGGATTTTGGCTGACAGAGTGGATTCGTCGGCGTGGCATGCTGCAGGTGATTCGTGCGATGCGCGACATCCAGACGTCACTCTATGCGGCGATGACGACCACGGTGACGGCCACATACACGCTCGACACTGCAGCAGCTGGGATTCGTGCATATCAAGACCACATGGGTGCGGGCAAAATCATCGTACAGATGAGCTAAAACATGTCCCTCCGCCGTGGAATACACCACGGCGGAGGGTGAGATTACGTGTAGATGGCTGGACGGCGATTGGCCAATGAGGGCACACTTTTACGGATGCGCTCGAGTTCACTCATGTCGAGATTGGCTACCACGACTCCTTCACCATCGGGGGCTTGCGCAATGACAGTCCCCCACGGGTTGATAATCAGGCTGCGCCCATAGCACTGTCGTCCAACAGGATGCTCGCCCCATTGCGCGGGTGCAATGATATAGCATTGGTTTTCGATGGCACGGGCACGGAGCAGCGGCTCCCAGTGGTCTTTGCCAGTAAAGGCGGTAAAGGCGGCGGGGACAGCGATAACTTTGGCACCAGCGAGCGCCAGGCAGCGGTAAAGCTCGGGGAAGCGCATGTCGTAGCAGATGGTGAGTCCCAAGGTAATGCCTGCGATATCGGTGGTGACAATCTGCTCGCCGGGCAGGTAGGTATCTGATTCGCGGTAGCTACCCGGGGCGATATCCACATCAAAGAGGTGGATTTTGCGGTAGATGGCTACCCGTTCACCCTGTGGGTTAAACACCAAGGTCGTATTGTAGTCTTTGCCGTGGCCTGATTTCTCGATGATTGAGCCGCCATGCAACCAGATGCCATGGCGTTTGGCAGCGGCCGCAAACGCCTGTGCCGTGTCGCCGTCGATGGCCTCGGCATTGGCGGCATGATGCTCGCGCCGTCCCAGAAAGGTGACACATTCGGGGAGTGCGACCAGTTCAGCACCCTGTGCCACGGCCTGACCAATCAGCTCGACGGCGCGTGCCACATTGTGCTGACGATCCTCTTGGGTATTGATTTGGACAAGTCCGACGCGCATGTGTGTGCTCCTTTTAGCGGTGTGTGACGATACTCAGGCGGTCAAGCCCGACTGCAATCGTAATCTGGCTGCCGATGGCAGGTACGTGTGCTTGAGGCATATCATACTCGAATTGGGCGTCACCTGCTACTGCCCCAATGGTGACGCGTACCCAAGGTGCCCGATAGTAGCTGTGCCGCACAACGCCCGTCAAGGTGATGTGATGCGCACCATCCACTGTCAGCCCCGCTTCGGGTGGGATAATGAGCACACCAGTGTGATGCGGGCTGTGCACCGGCATGTTGCCAAAGGGCGTATCGATGCCCCCTGTGTCGTTGCGTGTAAACGGTACGTGATAGCGTATCCCGAGGAGCTGTGCCACAAAGGTGCTTTGTGGGTCGCGGTAGAGTGTCGCCGGATCTGTGTCGCGGATGATGTGTCCATCTCGCATGACGATGATGCGTTCCGCAATCTGGCAGGCCTCATGCGCATCATGGGTCACATACACAGTGGCCACGTGCTCGCTGGTGAGCAACGTAGGGAGCTCGGCGAGCAAGTGATCGCGCACTGAGCGGTCGAGGGCGGCAAACGGTTCATCGAGCAAAAGTAACCGTGGACTTGGTGCTAGGCTCCGTGCCAATGCGACCCGTTGGCGCTCGCCACCAGAGAGTTGTGCGGGGGAGCGTTGTGCGAATTGGCGCAAACCGACCAAGGCGAGCAGGTCGTCGATACGCTGTTGTCTAGCCGCAGCGCTCAGATGCACAATTCCGTAGGCGATGTTTTGTGTGACGGTCATGTGTGGAAAGAGGGCGTGCTCTTGGAACATGAGCCCGATATGGCGACGGTGTGCTGGGAGCAGGGTTATATCGGTGCCCTGATAGACGATGCGCCCTTGATGCCCACTTTCGAGTCCTGCAATGATGCGCAGTAGTGTGCTTTTGCCGCACCCCGATGGTCCAATCAATGCAATGCGTTCGGCATGATTCAGCGTGAGTGAACACTCGGTGAGTGCCGCTGCTTGCCCGTAGCTATGGCTGATGTGTGTGAGTGCCAACAACTGTGACATGAGATTCTCGGTAGGTTTCATCCTCTATAGTATTATAGATGTAGTGCCCCATTGCGCCACCATGTGAAGGAGTGGAGTGCGTATGATTGCCATCCTACAGCGCCGCTGGTTGTGGCTGAGTTTGGGTATTGCCATCGCGTTCCGTGTGTTTGTGTGGGTTGTGTTGCCACGTACCACATGGATTTCTGACGAAGGGGAATACTTTGCAGCCGCCACCTGGTTGAGCTATGGGCGCGGTTTTGCCTGGTATCTCGATTATGAGTGGACACGGGTACCCCTCTATCCGCTGTTTGTGGCAGCACACCTCCGCATCGGAGGCACGCCGTATTGGGTCTTTGTATCGCAAATCATCTTGTCGCTGACGCACATTCTCTTGGTGCGTGCCATTGCCATGCGCTTGTGGCCACTTCAGCCACTCGTGGCAGATATCGCGTGCGTATTGACTGCACTCTGTTTGCCTTTGGCCACCATGACTATCACACTGCTCTCTGAAACGCTCTTCCTGACACTTTTTTTGGCCATTTTGTGGGTAGCACTCGGCTTCCAAATTGCCATCCCCAGCCTATGGCGTGCGAGCATGCTCGGTGTGTTGCTAGCAGTGGCCACATTGACACGGAGCATGATGCTCGCATTTGTCCCCTTGCTCGTGCTCTGGATGTGCGTGGGGGGGAGCTGGCTCCCAGCCAGTTACATGTGGAAACGCATGCAAGCTGCAGTGGTCATGGTGCTATTTTTTGTCATGACCATCATGCCCTGGAGCTGGTATGCCTCACGCACATTTGGTGGTCCACTCATGCTCGATACCACGGGCGCCTATAATCTGTTGCTGACGGCAAACACTACCGTGTATCCAGAGTCGAGTGGTACACGCCTCGAGCAGTACACGGCCGCATTGCTTCGTGCGCAAGCATCACCCCCTGCGCAGAGTTGTCGCCCCCATCCAGGTGTGTTGCCCACGCCTGTCGCACGCCAAAACGCAATGCTTGCTGAGGCATGGTGTATTATTCAGGGGAACCCAAGCGCCTTTGTGACACGCATTCCCAGCGAGTTCGTTGATTTCTGGCAAATCCACTATGCGAGTGCAGAGCGATTCACCAAAGGATTTACCACGGGTAGCGTATCAGCCAATTACCTGACTGCAGTGTTCTGGTTTGACGATGTATGGTATATTCTGGTGCTCTTCCCCGCACTCATCGGGTTGTGGGTACTCAGGCGCGATGGTGCCACACGCAGTCAACACGAATTATTTCTGCTGTGGTTCGTCGTGCCAATCCTGTTGGGGATGCTGTTGTTTAGTATTACGCGCTTCCGCAATATCTTGTTGCCACTGATGAGTATCACTGCGGCCGCAACGTGGGTGTTTTGTATTGCAGGGCGTTGGCGCGAGCTGCTCCACCCGGTGCCCGGGCTAGTGATGGCGGCCGCTGCCGTGGTCTGGTCGTTGGCCGCCACCCCAGTGCCATCACTTGCTCCGCGCATTTCACCGTCATTTTTTGGTGGGTCACCATCGGTCGTCTTCTGCATCGATTTGGCACAGCAGGGCATGGTGATGCGCCAACACAGCAATGCGTTCTGGCACATGCTCCACATCGATCCATGGTTGATGCCGATTCCGCGCCCATTACCACCCCGTGAGGATGCCGTCGCAGCTGCGTTACAGTGGTATTGGCGTGGTGATATGACACAAGCGACAGCCCTGTTGCCGCCCACTACTGACAGTGAACCCCAACTCATCCGCGCAGATATTGCACGGCATCGTGGTGATATATCTGCAGCCAAAACGCTGTTTGGCCAGTTTGAGATTGATCAGCTGAATCCACTCGAATGGGCATGGTTGTGGCTGAATCCACCACCCACATCTCACATTGATGTGGGTGGTGACAGCGACATGGGCTATATCCGCGGATGCTATCTTGGTGAAGGTGATGCTACCCTCGATGCCACGTTTCGCTGGTGCCGCACGGATATGCAACTCCGATTCCCGCAGGCTGCGTCGGGGTTTGTGCAGCGGCTGGTGTTCCGTGTGGATGGGCGGGCGTGGCCCGCAGATGTGCCGCCGGCGCATCACATTGAGGTGTGGCTAGGTAATCAGCGTATTGGGACCATGCCGGCCAACGACTTGCGCGTGCGTGATGAAGTCTTTGATTTGCCGATTCTCCCCGTGGGAAGCGATATCGTCATCACGTTGCGTGGCCCAGAATTTGTCCCAGATGCGCATGATTTTCGCATGCAACAGGGAGTCCTTGCTGGGCAAGTGCGTCGCTTGATGGTGCGCCTCGATGATGCACGGATCGTGGCAGCCACCGCCCCATAATTCGTCGTATAATTATTTATATTCATTGAAGAAAGGGATGTTGCATGACTGCCCAACAGGTGCCTGCACGGAATGAAATTAAAGCCACGGATACGTGGGATTTGACGTTGATGTATGCCGATGATGAAACGTGGAAACGCGAGCTGGGCCAGGTCGATGCATTAATTGCACGTGTTGCACTCCATCAGGGCAAGGTGGCAACGAGTGCTGATACGGTGTTGGCGGCCTTCAAGGCGCGTGAAGCCCTCATGCAGACTGCCCACCAACTCTATATATATGCGCACTGCCGCTACGACTCAGACTCTGGTGACACCGATGGTCAAGGGCTGAACGCACAGGCACAAGCCATGGTTGCCAAAGCACAAGCGGCTATTGCGTTTGTTGAGCCCGAAGTACTTTCCATCGATGAGGCTACGCTGCGCGGCTGGATGAAATCCCATGCGGGTCTCGCCGCCTACGCATACTACCTCGACGTGCTATTGCGCAACCGCGCCCATACGCGCTCAGCCGAGGTCGAAGCTGTGTTGGCACAAACGGGCGAAATGGCAGGGGCACCCTACAATATTTTCGGCGTCCTCAACAACACTGATCTTGAATTTGGCACGATTACGGACGAAGCCGGCAATGAGGTTACGTTGTCGCATGGTCGCTACGGCAAATACCTGGAGAGTAGCGATCGCCGTGTGCGCAAAGATACCTTCCATACGTTTTATAAGTCATTTAAATCGCATCGCAACACGCTGGCGATGACCCTTTCGAACGGGGTGCGTGCCAATGTCATCAATGCCCGTATCCGCGGGTACAACAGTGCGGTAGAGGCAGCGCTTGCACCCAATGATATCCCCGTCTCCGTCTATCATAATTTGGTGTCGACGGTACAGGCGAATTTGCCCAAGTTGCATCGCTACATGGCGTTGCGCAAAAAACTGATGCAGCTCGACACGTTGCACGTCTACGACTTGTACACGCCCATCCACACGGGAGCAGATATCAACGTCGATTACCACGAAGGTTATCGCATGGTGCAGGCTGCGTTGCGCCCCCTCGGTGATGAATACCAGACGGCGCTCAGCACCTGCTACGAATCACGCTGGATTGATGTCTACGAAAACAAGGGCAAGCGCAGTGGTGCCTATAGCACGGGCTCATATACGACAGCGCCCTACATTTTGCTCAACTACCAGAATCGCCTTGACGACGTATTTACGTTGGCGCACGAGTTGGGGCATTCGATGCACTCCTTCTTTACCCGCAAAACCCAACCCTACCACTACGGTGACTACACCATCTTTGTGG
The DNA here is from genome assembly GCA_046303375.1 of Roseiflexaceae bacterium. GTDB lineage: Bacteria > Chloroflexota > Chloroflexia > Chloroflexales > Roseiflexaceae > UBA965. The sequence continues at coordinate 11,903 of JBKCGB010000006.1, read as the reverse complement.
CCGAGGTAGCCTCGACGCTCAACGAATCGTTACTTATCACACATCTGTTGCAGACACGCGATGATGCCGCGTTGCGCCGTCACTTGGTGGTGCAACAGCTCGAAGACGTGCGTACCACGCTCATCCGTCAGACCATGTTTGCCGAGTTTGAACTCGACATGCACACCCGCTCTGAGCACGATGAACCGTTGACGACGGACGGATTAACAGAGCGCTACTACGAGATGGTCAAACGCTATCACGGGCCTGCAGTCACCCTCGATGACGAGATTGGCCTCGAATGGTCGCGCATCCCACATTTCTACTACAACTTCTACGTCTACCAATACGCCACTGGGATTTCAGCAGCATTGGCACTCGCAGAAAAAGTCCAAAAAGGTGATGCCACGGCCGTCCAGAATTACCTCGGTTTCCTCAGTGGTGGTTCATCCAAGTCATCAATCGACTTGTTGCGTGGTGCTGGTGTCGATATGGCTTCCCCTGCCCCCGTCCAAGCTGCAATGGATCGGTTCGATGCACTGCTCGACGAGTTGGAGCGCCTGAGTGCATGATTTTTGGCGTCGTATGACTTTCATCCCTGACATGATGAAACGTCTCAGGCAGCTTTGGCACCGTATCCCACATCGACATGCATTGGTGTGGGGTATGGTGGTTGCTGCAGCGCCCATCATCATCGGTGAAGTGCTATTACGGGCGATTGGCGGGAGCTTTACTCGCCTGCTACCCATTTACAGCGACGAGGTGGCATACTGGTTGCAAGGGCGAGCATGGTATGCTGCACAATTCGATGCTGGCTACTTTTCGCTCAACGAACATACTGCACCACTAGCGTGGTCGCATTACGGTTCCCATGGCATATTTGTGGCCATGCTGTACGGAATTGTGGATGTTTATCGTTTAGACCGTATTGTGGTAACGAATACAGTGATTTTTGCCATCTGTGGCGTGGCCGCTGCAGTGATTGCACGCTGGTCGTGGCGTGAAGCGGTGGCATGCCTGATCGTCTTTAGCTTCTTTCCATATGTGATTTCGATGATGCCTGCATCCATGCAAGAAATCATCCACGCAGGGATTGCAATCGTGTTGGCTGCGGGATTTTGGCGCTTGATGGATGGATCTCCCGTCCGCATCTGGCTCATTCTCGCTATCATGCTTGCCATGTTGTTGCGCCCCACCTGGGGTATCCTGTTGATTCCTGCATTCGTTTTGCATACTCCTCGGATGGTGTGGTATCTGTGGGGCGCACGTATAGTGGCGGCCGCCGGTGTGATGCTCGCTATGACGTTGTTGATGGGGGCGACAGCAGCACCGTTTCCCACGTTGCGGAGTGGCTACTATGCGGACATGACCAGCGTCTCAGATGCGCTGATTCGCATGTGGGAGTACACACTCTACAATGTGGATGCCATCACCCGACCTACGCGCGCCGTCTTTACGCTGCAACGAGTCTTGGCCGTATTGTTGGTGGTGGCGGTGACGGTGCAGTGGGTGATTGGGCGACTCCAGCGCCGACCATTGATGGCGACCGGTGAGTTGCTCCTCCACCTCATCAATATCGTGGGAATGTATGTGGCAATGACCCTGTTGTATGAGTTCATCGATGGGCGTGATTTTCGCGTGGTAGGTGCCCACCTGCTCTTTAGTGTGGTACTCGTGATTCTACGTCATCATTGGATGCTGTTTTATGCGGTTTGTGTCTGGAGTGTGGTCACACTCCCTGCTACTTGGCAACACTACCAATCGGTGCACGCTCCGCGTTTTGCGAAGACGCGCACGATCCCCACCCTGTCGCAACATCTGACGTTTGTACGGCAACACCCATCTTGGTGCAACACCGTTGACGTCTCCATCGATTATGTGTCAGGCATGAATGAAGTCTTGTTGGCCATTCCACCCGGGTTTGGTTTGACCGTGTTGACTGGTGCTCCACCCGATGTAATCAATGCCAAGTATCTGATTTTGGTGGAAGACCAATATGCCACACTCAAAGAACGCATGACACTCACGCCACTCATGCCCGTTCGCAATGGGGTACTCTACCTCAATGCCACCAGCAGTTGCCCATAATGACACATCGTATACGTGGTGAGCGCTACGGAGTCGGGCAGCGCACTTCACCCGTGGTATAGTCGATGGGGCAAACATTTGCCATGTCGCGCAGTTGTTGCCATTGGGTAGGATTGGTCGTGCGAAAGTCGTGCCGCACATAGAAAAATGCGCCAAATGGCTCAGCAGTGACGACCTGCATCGACATACACGGGTAGCCTTGGTCAGAAATAAACAAATCATAGGGTGCAGTCTGCATGTGGTCACAGTACATATTGCGTACCGCTTCACCCACCTCAACTCCTGACGGATGAATCAATATGCTGGCAGCAGGGACATCCGTGTAGAGCTCAACAATGTTCGCAAATGATCCCACATAGGCAACCCGTAGCTGTAGCGGTTGGAGCTGAGCATAGATGCCCTCGACCTGTGCCACCCGCAACTCGTTGTACTCTGGTGTGTCCATCATTGCATTGGGGTCACGTTCAATCATTTTCTTGATGGCCATCTCATTCTGATTGAGGCGATACGACATGGGTGTGTGTACCAGGGCCAGCACGAGTGGCAACAGCACAAACATGGTAGGCGCAATATTGGCATATCCCAATGTGCGCGCAATAGTGTGCTGACCGGCGATGCGAGCGACCAGTTGATACAACAAAAACATACCGATGCCGAGGCCGATGTACATGGACGATCCTTGAAACGACATGACTGAATGGTTGATGTAGTACGACATGCCAAAGACCGCCACGGTTGTCACATAGACGAGTGCCGCAAAATGATTGCCAATCATGGCATCCTGCGCATACGTGTGGGCATGGGTATTGAGCACGAGGTAGAGCTTGACCACACACAGCCACATCGCGATGATGGCCGTGATAATCATCAAGCCATTGCCGGGAAATTCAATCAAAAAGCTGCCATGCCCTGCCACCGATTTACGAATCCAGATGTAGATGTAATCGGGATTCATGGTGGCAATGTCGGTGTTGATTAGCCACAAGATGACAAACCAGGCGAGAGCACTCCCCGTGTAGATAGTGGCAAGTGTGAGGCGTTGTTTCCACGCACGCAAGGGCTGAAAGACGATGGCAACACCCAATGCAAGGAAGGCGAACAACCCGAAATCGTTGGATTGAAACACTCCAATGCTTGCTACAATCCCACTCAATACACCGTAGATAATGAGTGCCCGTGGCTGAGTATTCGCACGTGCCAAAAACCAGAGACAAATTGCACCCACACTAAATACCGTGAACATGCGCACAGGCACGATGGAGTAGAAAAAAAGATGTAATGTGTAGTAGATGCGCTCAAAATTCCAAAATGGACGTGTTGCAATAAAAAAGAGCGGTGCGGTGAAGATAATCGCTACCCAAATCGAAGGCTGCGCCATGTAGCGGTGGGCGAAATGAATGGCCAAGGCGATGGCTGCAATGCACATACACTCCAAAAAGAAATAGATGATGTACATGGTGAGCTGTGGGTATGCAGTTAACCCAGCCCAATCAAGTGCTATCGCAAAGTACTGATAGAGATGCACATACCCAGGTACATAGTCGGTATATGATTTGAGGTTGGTCAACGGCTGGAGCATGTCGTTGATGATGTAGAAGTTGTCAGTCAAACTGACGTTGATGAGTACCGCAATCATGCCCATCCCGAGCACAAAGAGACTCAACACGATTGCGAATGGGGTGATGAGTCGTTGGGCTATTGTCGTGCGAAAGATGCTGATAATGACTGCAAGAGCCACTAATATCAGCAATATCTGCGTGCCCAACCCGATGAAATCGGTGTAGAAGTCATCTTCGCGGAACCCGATGCCGAGATAGATTCCGACCAAAAAGAGGAGGGTGATTTTGGCACCACGATGCTGACGAATGCGCTCATAGAGCTGTGGAAATAGCTGCAATAGCCCGAAGGTCAAACATGCAGCACAGATAATCGCCATCACCAAAAAGCGATCACCGGCTTCGTTCATCTGAGTGCGCATGACTGCAAGTGGATAGACGATGATTGCACACACGCCCACAATCACACTAAACAGATGCGGGATATTAAATGAATCCTGCTGTGCGGGAATGACCACGGTATCTTGCTCATCACCGAAAAAGTGTTGCACACTGTCACGCACCCACTGTGCGAGTTGTGCGATGAAATGCTGTAGGACCTGTGCGAATGGCGAAGCTGGTGTCATGATGAAAAAGCCTTTCGTCGGAGTTGATACGCATGCATCGGTGCACCAAGACGTACCCACCACGTATGCAACCGCACTGCACCACTACGTGACCAGTCAGCGTGATGAGCGCAAGGTATCGTGCAAACTAGGCAGATATAATACTTTTATTGTACTCTATTTACTTTTTCTGTCATGATATATGGATTACAACTTGCAGTATTTTGTACAGTTGGGCAGGGGGTATCCGCATAGGCACACCACACACAATGATGCGGTGCTGGTGCCATGATATGCATGCCACATGCCTGACAGCGGATGCGTAATTCAATGGCGGTCATGTGCATTGTTTCTTCTGTTGTCTGGTGGCAGTGTGGACAAGTAATGTATGTCGTTTTGGGCATGAACACTATTCCTCACGCTGAATTGCTCGCCCATCACAATCATGTGCGGCATACGAACAAAAGACGCAACAATCGCCCGCACGGGGCGTCAGCCACTGCCCGCATTGAGGGCAGTGCCAATGGGTGACTCACGCACCGGTGGGAATGGTTGCCGTGGCCGTGTGATTACAGTGCGGACAGGTGATTAATGTATCCATAGGTATACTCCAGTCCCCACAGCGGCAGATGCGCCGCTGTGGGGGTAGCAAATTAGCGTGATTTCTCACGCACATACTGCTCGAGTTCGCTCGCCAAAATGCGCTCTTGTTGCATGCTATCGCGGTCGCGCACCGTCACCGTCTGATCTTCGAGTGACTGAAAATCGACCGTCACACAAAACGGTGTGCCAATTTCGTCTTGGCGGCGATACAACTTGCCAATGGCACCGGTGTCGTCGTAGACGGTGCGCATGTTGGCGTTGAGTTGCAAGTCACTGCGGATGCCTTTGGCCATGCGCACCAAGTCGTCGTTGTTGCGCTTGAGCGGAAAGACGGCGACTTTATTGGGTGCCAACTGTGGCTTGAGGTGCAACACGGTGCGGTAGAACTCATCTACCACGGGTTGTGTCACGCCGCGCAGTTTTTTGCCGACTTCGATGCTCTCAGCACCTGGCATGCTCAGCACCTGCTCGATTTCGGGCAGGCGGCGTGCGAGATCGCTCGCCACGACGTCGGCCTGTGCCACAATTGCGTCGCGTTGCTCACCAGTCAATTTTTCGTTGCGTGCCACCGATTTGCGGAAGGTGTCGAGCGCTGCCTGCACCGTTTCCACTTTGTCGGCCGTTGGTTCTTTGACCATCTGCTCGTCGTAGGCTTCGGACAACACCGCCAAAAAGCAGCGTCCCACACCCGCCGACGGCTCGATCACAAACGGCACCACGTGGCGATTGTTGGTTTGGTCGTAGTAGGTCAGTTTGGCCACGCTATCGCGATTAGGGGAAACTGTGGCGGCCAGCCCCAAACTCTCTTGGTCACGTGAATGTGAGCCTAGGTCGTAGTCGCTGCGGCTAGCGATACCTTCGATTTCTTCGTAGCCCAGCGTCGGATAGTCATACATCAAGTCAAAGGTACGCTTGGAGTAGTGCGCCAGGTCGGCTTTGGGGACGTCATACACCTGGATGCGGCTACGGGGTACGCCGATGGACTCCCACCAGCTCAAACGATCTTCCAGCCAGCGTTCGTGCCAGGCTTCGTCGCTGCCCGGCATCACAAAGAACTCGATTTCCATCTGTTCGAATTCACGCACACGAAACAAAAAGTTGCGCGGGTTGATTTCGTTGCGGAAGGCTTTACCCACTTGCGCAATCCCAAACGGCAACTTGCGGCTGGTGGTCGAGAGCACATTGCCGAAATTAGCAAAGATACCCTGTGCTGTCTCGGGGCGTAAATAGGCGAATGCATCACTGTCTGCCACTGGTCCGACGGCCGTCTTGAACATCATGTTGAATGGGCGTGGCTCGGTCAGGTCGCTTGAGCCACAGCTGGGGCATTTGCCTTTGATGTGGTCGGCACGCCAGCGCCCCTTGCATTGGCGGCAATCGACCAGCGGGTCGTTGAAGGTTTCTTCGTGGCCAGAATACTTCCAGACTAGTTTGTTCATCAAAATCGAGGCATCGAGCCCTTCCATGTCGTCACGGGCATAGACGTTGGTGCGCCACCACGAATTGATGATGTTGTTTTTGAGCTCGACCCCCAACGGGCCGTAGTCAAAGACTCCCTGTAGGCCGCCGTAGATGTCTGAACTGGGGAAGATGAAGCCACGGCGTTTGCACAGTGATGCGAGCTGTTCGAGTGAGGCTGCTGGCATAGACATGCTCTCCCATGTGAGCCCGGGGTACGCAAAAAGCCCCAGGCGATGCGAATCGCCTGGGGACGCAAGTACTGCGCGGTTCCACCCCAGTTATTGTGCCGGTCACGGTCACAATCCCTCTTTGTATCGTGTTGATTGTCGGCTCCGCGGTGCCGTTCACATCTGGTCGCAGCCGGGCTCACACGCTCCCCGACTCGCTGGATACGCCGTTGATGCTACTCTCCGCATCGTCACCTGCGCCACAGTATAGCATGTTTCGCCGCTGCTGAGCAACACGGTACCGCACCCACACTCCCGCCACCACACATAGCCCCCCACTCAGCCCCAACCATGGCCACGGTGTGCGTGCAGGTGGCGTCGGAATGATGGGAGATGTAGACACCTGCGGGCGTGGTGTCATACTGACGGTACGCTCCACACGGGTGGGGTGCCATGCGCTCAGTTGCGCTGTATTGCTGGGTACCAAACTCGGTGTGGGTCGGCAGGCACTCAGGTCGAGATGACACCATGCAGTTATCACGTCAAGCGTTGCCATGCGCACCTGATACGGATTGTACAGCTCCACGTGTGACTGGCTCGTATCAATGGGGATGCGCTGACAGCGCGCGGTGCCCGCAGCAAACGGTGGCTCGTCATTGATGTGCCACCCCGCAAGGGTGGCAGGGGCCGGTACACACACGTCAATCATCGGACGTTGTTGCGCATCCAGCAAAAGGATGAGCATGTCCGTGGATACGGTCGGTTGTATGCGTGCAGTGTGCGTCTGTGCTTGTAGTGTCTTGCTGGGGCTGGGTGTTTTGGTAAGACTGGATGTATGAGTCATGCTGGGAGTCTTGGTGAGGCTGGGTGTTTTGGTAAGACTGGGTGTATGAGTCATGCTGGGAGTCTTGGTGAGGCTGGGAGTCTTGGTGAGGCTGGGGGTGTGACTTGCGGTCGAGGTGGTACTCGCAGCCTCCGGTATGCTCGTGGTTTGTGTTGCACTTGCATTCGGTGCAGGTATGGTCGGTATCAGTGATGCACTCGGGGTGGTGGTATATGGAAGTGCAGTAGCAGCGGGTAGGATCGGTGTTGCTGAGGGGGGCACTGGTACCATGGAAGCCGTTTCTGTCACCGAAGCCGTGGCAGTGTCGCTCGCAGTTGGTGTGGTGGTACTACTCGTGGTTGGTGTGACTGATGGACTCGTGTTGAATTGCCCAATCGATGATACGACTTTGATTATGGTCGTACTCCCATCGGGAATGCGTGCCATGCTTTCGCCGCTTTTCATGGTGCCAAAGTCGATGCGGTCAATTTGACTCCCCGTACTGTCCAGCAACACCACCGCATCACCCGTATTGTTGAGGATGGCACTATTGAGTGGAATGACGACAAGTTGTTGCGGGGCGATCGTCGTGCCAGAAGCGATGATGGTCACTGTCCCACCTGGAGTATCGTCATCGATGCGCCAGCCGCCCACATCTACCATGCGATCACTGGCGTTGTAGAGTTCAACATATTCTGGCCCACTGCTGGGGGCCGGCATTACTTCGTTGATAAGGATACTCAGCCATACGACTACACCAAGCATGCGCCACCTCCGTACGACAATCGTCTTGATGGGATACCGTTTGAGGTGGCGCAAAAGGTACGTGGTTGTCTCAGAAAAAACTCATCTTGCATGCAAATGGGCTATGCTACAATGACAGGAGTGAGAAATCGTTGTTGTTGGTGCGTTTAATGCACTAGAATCGAGCAAAACATGCATACACGTGTGGCAGTCATCGGCTCTGGCCCTGCGGGGCTCACCGCAGCACTCTATGCAGCGCGTGCCAGTCTTGAGCCACTCGTCATCCGTGGCTTGCAACCAGGCGGTTTAATCGCCACGACCAGCGAAGTCGAAAATTACCCTGGTTTTGTGGATGGTATTGGTGGCTACGAATTGGCCGACAACATGGAAAAACAAGCCATGCGTTTCGGTGCCCAATTCAGAGATACGCTCATTACTGCCATTGATGCATCGGTGCGACCATTCGTGTTACACACTGACGATGGTGACCAAATTACCGCAGATACCATCATCATTTCAACAGGGGCTTCACCGCGCAAGTTGGGTGTGCCTGGCGAAGACAAACTCGCCAACCGTGGCGTCTCATATTGTGCCACCTGTGATGGTTTCTTCTTCCGTGAAAAGCGGGTGGTGGTGGTGGGTGGTGGCAACAGCGCCCTCGACGAGGGACTCTTTCTTACGCGCTATGTCAGCGAATTAGTCATCGTACATCGCCGTGATACGTTGCGTGCTGACCAAGTGCTCCAGGATCGCGCCTTTAGTAATCCCAAAGTGCGCTTCGTGTGGGATTCCACTGTCGACGAAATCGTCGGTGAAACGGGTGTGACTGGTGTCAAAATTCGCAACCTCAAGACGGGTGCAGTCAGCGACCTCGCCACAGATGGCGTCTTTCCGTATATTGGGCATGTCCCCAATACGACCATTTTCAAGGGATTACTCGATCTCGACGAAAACGGCTACATCGTGACCGACCACCATACACGTACCAATGTGCCTGGCATCTTTGCAGCCGGCGATGTGGTCGATCACGTCTATCGTCAGGCTATCACGGCTGCCGGCGAAGGGTGTAAATCGGCCATGGAAGTGGTGTGGTATTTGGCTGCCCAAGACTACGCCGCCAGCAAAAAATAACCTGCACGTCCCAACCGGAGGGGTCAGCGATGACCCCTCCAATTATCTTCCCCCCCCGATGCGGATGGAGCTGCCATGAACGAAATGCAACGCGAGTCGCAATGGCCGATGGTATCTGTGGCTGCCGCACAGCAGGCAATTGCAGCGATGAGTGCAACACCACTCGGGAGCGAATCCATCCTGACGCACCACGGTGCAGGGCGTATCCTCGCTCACCCCATCCACGCACATACAGATATTCCCGCAGAACCACGGGCGACGGTGGATGGATATGCCGTGCGTAGTAGCGACGGTACCATGCCACGTCAAGTGGTGGCGGAGCTGACTGCAGGCGATGGCCAACAACTCGTCTTGGCACCAGGCACTGCGGTCCGCATCATGACCGGCGCTCCGCTGCCAGTGGGGGCCGATGCAGCCATTATGGTCGAACGTACCCGCGAACAGGCAGGCATCCTCACATTTGATGGTAATGTGCGCGCAGGCGAATGCGTATTACCAGTGGCGAGTGATATGCGCCACGGTGAGCTCGTCATCCCCGCTGGTGCCGTGTTGTCTGCGGGTGATGTGGGGCTGCTGGCGAGTATGGGTCTCAAACACATCAGTGTCTTTCGTCGTCCCGTGGTGGCCGTGCTGTCGACGGGCGATGAAGTCTACGAATACGACGAACCCATCCCATTTGGTGGCGTGCGTGATGCCAATCGCCATGCCTTACTCGCGGCTGTACATGCGGCCGGCTGTGAAGGCATCTCGTTGGGGATTGCCCGTGACGACCAAGCGTTGCAACGCAAGAAAATCCGCGAAGGACTGACGCGCGCCGACGTACTGATTACGAGTGGTGGCGTCTCGATGGGGACGCGTGACTACATCAAACCACTACTCGCCGAACTCGGTACTGTGCATTTTGGGCGTATCGCCTTTAAGCCTGGCAAACCGACCATGTGTGCCTCGGTTGGGCAGCACATCATGTTTGGGCTGCCCGGCAACCCAGTCTCATCACTGGTCTCGTTCGAAGTGTTTGTGCGTCCGGCCTTGCGTCGCCTGCAAGGCGACCCCCAACCCCATCGTCCGCTGGTGCAGGTGACATTGGCGAGCACTATTAATCCCTCCCCCGATCGCCCCGAATACCAACGGGCAATTGTGGCTTGGCACGATGGTCGGCTGGTGGCGACCACTACCGGTGCCCAAGGTTCGAGTCGGTTGTTGTCGTTGCGAGCTGCCAATGCCTTGTTGGTGATAGCACCAGGCACCCAGCCATTGCTTGCCGGCAGCCAAGTGGCGGCGTTGTTGACGGGGGCGGTGCGCTGATGCAGGCTGCAGCTACGATTACCGACGCCTTGGCGCAGGTCGCCAATCCCGTAGATGCCGACCCCATGGCAGCCTATATGAAGCAAATTGCGCCGTTTTTGGGGGTGCGGGCTGTTGCGCGCCGGGCAGTGGTGCGGCAGTGGTGTCGGCAGAATCCGATTACCACTCAGCAGGAATTGCTGGCACTCGCACAGGATTTACAGCAACAACCAATGCGCGAATGCCACTATGCGGCAGCCGACGTCTGTGCCTATTTTGTGAAACTGCTCGATGCATCATTTATCACTAGTCACGCCCAGACGTTGCTGTTGCATACGCCTTGGTGGGATACGGTCGATTTGTGGGGTAGCGATGTCATCAATCCTATCTGCCAACGGGTGGATTGCACGGCGACGATGTGGCAATGGAACCAAAGTACCAATCGCTGGCTCATCCGCGCCTCGATCCAACATCAACGGGGGCGTATGGCTGGTTATGATGTGGAACTTGTGCTGGCGTTGTGTCGCCCGCACGTGGCTGACAGTGAGTTTTTTGTGGCCAAAGCGATTGGCTGGGCGTTGCGCGATATGGCCAAATACTACCCCCAACCAGTGCGTCAGTTTTTGACCACATACCCCAATTTGTCACAGGTAGCACTGCGCGAAGCTCAACGGGGACTTGTGCGTTCAGGGCGATAAATTACGTATCTCTAAATAATCCATACCGGTTGCCACGGCAACCGTACAGACGCAGCAGGCTGCGTCTGTACGGAATTCCCCCTATTTGTTCATGCAAGCAAAATTGTAAAAAATACCAAAAAACAATCGCACTTTTGTTGTTATAGTAAAAGAAAGGGTATGAATACTTGCCGAGGGTCGTATGAATGTACATGGTGTCATCCAGTCAATGCAACCACTTAGTACCATCAAGACCGCACGTGATGTGCGCGTGTTGCGTGATGCCAACGCCACCCCCGAGGAGGTGTTGGCGTTGGTACGCGCCATCCGCGACCAAGTGTTTCACTTCCGGCAAACGGCTGAAGCCTTGGTTGCCAAAGTCGATCGGAGCCCACGCTTGTGTGCCGGAGTGCTGTTGCTCATCGAGCAACGTCTGCGCTACGCCCAAGTCAGCTACGAATTATTCGACGAAATCGCCGACAAAGAATTTGTGGTCGAAACCCAGCGCTATATCAGCACCCATACTAGTCGCCTGCTCTCACTGCGCGCCGCCAATGCGTTGCTCATCATCGAACCCGGCACACAGCCACTTGCCACCGGAAGTCAGGTCGAGGCACTGCTCGTTGGTGATGTGCGGTGACGGCGAATGGTGCAATCCTGCGGGCGAATTTGATACACGTTGTGGATGTGATATGGCGAAAAATAGGCCATACCAGATTCATACCCGCTTGGATGCGCATCTTGCGCTGACCTGTGCTGAGGTACTGCGGGGTTTATCACGGAAA
>JBKCGB010000005.1:0-17133 GCA_046303375.1 Roseiflexaceae bacterium | reverse complement strand
TTGTAATACATCTACATATGTGCCTGGCTGTAACTCAGTGATTACTCGTGCAAGGGCCTGCGCAATGTCATTTGCACTATCAATGGTGACGACTTGTTGATTCGCCTGCGTAAATGCTTGCTTTGTTGCCTCCATATCATTGGATTTGTCTTTATTATTATTTAGCGCCAACAAGTACACCGGCACATTCATTTGTTTTATCTGTTCTTGCACCGTAGCATTGATTGATTCCGCATTCCAATCATCTGGAGCACCATCAGTCAAAAATATAACTGCTTGTTTATTGTTTTGTTTATTCTTTTGCAAGAATTCACGCGTAGTATCAAATGCTATGCCATACTTAGTACCACTGGGTTTGACTTGTGCGTCATTCTTTACCCAACCATCTTTTGTTCTTTCACGCAGGTCATTACCAGTTACATAGTCGGTATATAACATATCTAGTTCTTTGCTTAATGTTTCTTTGTCTATCCCACTCACACGGTACATCGTATCACCGACTACCCGTGCATTATCGGAAAAATGAACAATGCCGATTCGATCATTTTCGGTCACCAGATTAATAAGCATTTTGGTTGCTTCGTACCGTAATCCTGATGGGTCAGATCCATTCTTGCTATGCATTGAACCAGAATTATCGATCACTACAACAATATCTATGTTATCACTTTGCGCATAGACGTTTGGTTTGCTCGCACCAAACATCACGACACACACCCACATCATGAGAATTATGATGGTCAGCTTATGTCTCGTTTGCGCCATAGTACAACTCCTCAGACTATCACACTAGCTAAGATAACAAAATCAACATCCACAAATGAGGACTTTAACAAACAATCAACACCAATGTATTACTTCTGATATACGTACGACGTAATATATCATGATAGTGATTACCTTGGCAATGTAAATTACGATAATCCAATACCCGTAATCTAGTAATACTTATTGCTGAATTCGTTGTAATATCCATTTTGTAACACGACGAAGTCAACCACTGTCACTAAAAAATATGTAAAATCTGCTACGATACCCTCACGTAATCTATATTCTTACATCGCTCATGAAATTGGATACTCCATGTACGACAGTTTTCTGCAATCCAGGTGTATGCGCTGGTTTGTACCCGGTTGTCTATTAATAGTTTTTACCACACTCTATACCCTCACCGCCTCGCCCGATGTGCAAGCCGGCGACTCCGCCGAATTCCAGCTAGTAGCCGCCATTGGTGGCGTTGCCCATCCCACCACCTATCCGCTCTACACACTTCTCGCCCAGCTGACCACCTGGATCATCCCGTTCGGCACTGTGGCGTGGCGTGTCACCATGCTCTCTGTGCTCTGTGCGGCAGGTGCGGTTGCCCTGGCGAGTGTCGTCTTGCGCCGACTGGGGATGTCACACCCAGCCGCACTGCTCGGGGCGTTGGTGCTCGGCGTAACCCCTGGGGTATGGAATGCGGCCACCATCGCCGAAGTCTATGCGCTCCTCTTGTTGCTCAGCATGGGCTTTGCGTATGCGCTCTGTCGCTTTGCGACCCAGCCTTCGCAACGCCACGCGCATGCGGTGGTACTCATCGGCGTGCTGGGCTGTCTGCATCATGGGCTGTTTGTGCTGTGTATTGCGCCAGCAGGAGCATTGGTTGTCATCGAGACGCTACGCCGCCACGGCTGGCAGCTCGCGCTCGTGCCACTCATCGGCGTGGCGCTGCTCGGGCTGTTGCCACACACCTACCCGCTCATCCAATTCGCCCGTTTTGGCCCGTTTAGTGGCGCCGATTATGCCCTCCCAGCCACGTACTACTGGGGAGCACCGCGCACCTGGAGCGATGTGTTTGATTTGTTGGGTGGTGGAGTAGTCAGACGGGGCATTTTTCAGGTACCCGACCTATCGACTACCATCACGATGAGCATGGCACTGGTGCGGCGCCTCGTCTACGAGTTTGGCCCGATTGGCATCGGGCTGGGGGCATTTGGCGCCATATGCATGCTCCGCACCCAGCCACGGCAATTCGTGTTGGCGCTGGTCGTTGCACTTCCCGCCATTGCGTATGTGCTGGCACTGGGCCCTCACATCGGTGATTGGCCCACCTTCACGCTACCGTTACTGTTGCCGTGGGTCTGGGGGATGAGTCTGGCCACAGATTGGATACGCGCACGCTGGGGGTATGTACGGGTCATCATTGTAGCGCTGATCGTGCTCACCGTGATCTGGGGCGGGATGCGCTACCGTGTATCGGCCAAACAGCATTTGACCCTCTACCGCGAATTTGCTACAGCCGTGCATCAGGCACTGCCCGCCAATGCGGTGGTCATCACACACTGGGAGCAGGGAATGACGCTGGCATACCTGCGCTATGCCGAGGGGTTGCGTACAGATGTCTGGGTGGATGTGGTCGAGCCCGGTGATGATCCGTGGTTGGCACGGGCACAGCGCCGCTACGCCACAGATGCAGTATACTTTGTTGGGCACGAGGCGAGTGTGCAGGGAATTCCAGTCACGCGCATCCTCGATACACCGTATGCCGATCTGTATCGGCTAGATAGCAAATAAACGACCATGACTGCGGTGATTTCGGTACAGCACCTGTGCAAATATTACGACGTGCCAGAGCGCGATGAAGGACTAGGCAACGCCATCAAAAGTGTCTTTCGCCGCCGCATCCGCACCGTCAAAGCGGTGGACGATGTGTCGTTTGCCATTGCACCCGGCGAAATGGTCGGTTTTCTTGGTCCCAATGGGGCTGGCAAAACCACCACACTCAAAATGCTGTCGGGACTGCTCCATCCCACCAGCGGCACAGTAAATGTACTCGGTTATCGACCATTTGCGCGCGAGCATGCCTTTCTGCGCCAGATGACATTGGTGATGGGACAGCGCAACAACCTGGTGTGGGATCTGCCTGGCGCCGATTCATTTGCGCTGAGTCGTACCATATACGGCATCGACACGCAGCAATTCACACAAACGCGCGATGCGTTGGTGGAATTGCTCGAATTAGAGCCTCTGCTCAGCAAACCGGTGCGCAATTTGTCGCTGGGTGAACGCATGAAAATGGAGTTCGCCTTGGCACTCATGCATCGGCCACAGGTGCTATTCCTCGATGAGCCGACTATCGGGCTCGATGTGACCATGCAGAAACGTATCCGCGAATTTGTGGCCGCCTACAATCAGCGCTACGGCGCCACCGTGATTTTGACGAGTCACTACATGGCAGATGTCGAAGCGCTGTGCAAACGCGTCATCGTCATCAATCACGGCACCATCATCTACGACGGCGCCTTGCAGCAGCTGGTCACACAGTTTGCTGCATATCGCACCATCAGCATCCGGAGTAATGCGCACGCTACGCAACTCGCCAGCTACGGCACCGTGGTCAACGACGACGATGGTCTCATCACGATTCGTGTGACCAAACAGGATGTCCCGCAGGTAACTGCGCAGCTGCTGCAGCGCTTTGATGTGAGCGATATCATCATCGGTGAGCCACCCATCGACGACGTGATTGCGGCGCTCTACGCCTCAGCGCCATTGCCGGCGTAGGGCGGCGAGGCCCGTCACCACATCGGCACGCAAATCAGTGCCGTAGTGGGCCTCGATGGCCATGATGCCCGGGTAGTTGGCATCTTTTAGTTCAGCAAAGTAAGCACCAAAGTCATCGCCCGATACACCGGGCACGGTGCGATTGAGGTCTTCGGCAATGTGTGCGTGGGTAATCAATGGTGCAAATGCGCGAATCTGGTCGGCAGGCTCGTGTTCGCGGCGCATGTGATAAATGTCGGTCAGCAAGCGAATGCGTGGGTGGTTGCAGGCCATGACCACTGCTGCACCTTCGGCCAGTGAGTTGATGAAATTGCATTCACCACGGTTGAGGGCTTCGACCACAATGGTCACGCCATAGTGCTGTGCAAATGGGGCAAAACGCTGCAGCAGGTCGATGAATTGGGACTGAGCACGGCTGGCATCCCAGCCGGCAGGAATCTGGCGCGCACCACCGCTGCCCAGCACCAGGGTATGGATACCCAGCTCGCTGGCGCGCCCGATGGCCGTCTCGCCGTAGCGCACTAGCGCCGCCATGTCGACCTCAGGCCCGACACATTTGAGCGTGGCCGGCAAAAAAGGAGTTGGCGGCCACAACAGGCAATGGAGCGGCTTTGACGGCCGCCTTGTGGGGGGCGAATTCGCTGGCTGGGGCCTGTGGCACCAGCAAGCGTTGGATGCTTTCTTCGATGAAATCAATACCCGTATCGGCGAGGAGCGCCGCATTGTGGACCGATGTGCATACACCAAACTGCATGGGAATTCTCCTGTGTCGTGTAGGATATGGTGATGCCTGTAGTATACCGTGGGAAACACATACCGATGAAACAACTCTGGTCCGTCTATTGTGCCCTTACCAGCGTCAGCGTGCAACTCATGTTGCAATACCGTCTGACCAATTTGTTTTGGTTGCTGGGTATGCTCTTTGAGCCATGTATCTCGCTCGTCATTTGGAGCACCGTAGCCACCCAAAATGGTGGCGCAGTCGCCGGTTATACCACAGCCAGTTTGACCGGCTACTACATCGCCTGGACGTTGGTGCGGCAGTGGAATATTGCACTCACGCCGTTTGGATTCGAACAGCGCGTACGCCAAGGGCAACTCTCACCACTCTTATTGCGGCCACTCCACCCCTTCCACTACGATCTGGCCGACTTCATCGCCTTGCGCATCGTCGGCACCCTCTACTGGTTGCCTATCGGTGTAGTGATGGTGGTGTGGCTCAAGCCCGACCTCAGCCACGATCCACTCACCATTCTGCTGTTTTGTGTGAGTCTAGTGTTCAGCTTTCTCATGCGTTTTGTGTTCGTGTATGCCTTGGGAATGATTGTCTTTTGGACGACACGGGTCAGCGCCGTATTTAATCTGTATTTTGCCCTTGAGACCATTCTATCGGGACGATTAGTGCCCCAGGCACTGCTCCCCACGTGGGCGCAACAACTCGCCGTCTGGTTGCCGTTCCGCTGGAGTTTTGGCTTTCCCATCGAAATCATCATCGGCAAACTCAGCATCCCACAAATCCTGCAGGGGATGGGTATTCAAGTACTGTGGGGTATTATCGCCACCGTGGCTTTTATGGTGCTCTGGCATGCAGGTATCAAGCGCTATAGTGCGGTAGGAGCCTAAACACGATGAAACGCTATTTGACGCTGGCTTGGCATTATGTACGCTTGGCAGTGATGCATGAAGTACAGTATCGCATCAATTTTTTCGTGCAGATCATCGAAGCCATCATCGCCCTTGGGACTGCGTTGGTAGTGCTAGCACTCGTCTATGCGCACACCGACCAGCTCGGTGGCTGGTACCACGATGAATTGCAAGCGCTCCTAGGGATTTTTACCATCATGATGGCCATATTGCGCATGAGCATTCAACCCAACATCGAACGCCTCATTGGTGACATTCAACAGGGAAGTTTTGATTTCGTGCTCATCAAGCCCATCGATGCGCAGTGGCAGGTCAGTATTCGCGAGCTGCGCATCTGGCAGAGCGTGGATATCATGGCAGGATTCATTGTCCTCGGCCACGCTTTATGGCACATTGGCACACGCGTCACGATGCAGCATGCGCTGTTTTTTGGCATCACACTTGTCAATGGCATCTTGCTCATTTACGCAGTGTGGATGCTCATCAGTTGCATCGCATTTTGGGTGATTCGCATCGATAACATATTTGAGCTGTTTGATAATGTAGCTTCTGCGGGGCGTTTGCCAGTCGGGGTTTACCCACCATGGGTACGCATTATTTTGACGTATATCGTCCCAATTGCATTTGCGGTAACGGTACCAGCCGAGGCCCTCACCGCCCGGCTTGATCTGCCTCGTGTCATCGTCCAAACCGCAGTCACATGCGTATTTTTGCTGGTACTGCGCATCACATGGCGCCGAGCACTCGTGCGCTACAGTGGTGCATCCGCCTAGGGAATGTATGGCGCAATCCACGTCGCAATGCCAGCCTGCATCCAGAGTATGAGGCTATACGCTATCGCAAAAAGCACAAAGAGCAGCACACGCCATGGTGTATGTGCGGGCACCACCGCTATTGGTGCTGACTCAGTACCCACATGATTGATGATTGGTGCTTTGGCAGTAATCTCTGTGCTGCTACGCTGCAGTAACGGCGATGTACGAATGCCGTGGGCTGCAATAACCGTGCGCAGTGTATCAATTTGGTGTTGCATTTCTTGCATGCGCTGGTGCTGACTGGTCATCAGCTGCTGTGCTTCAGTGAGGTGTTGCTGAAGCAGCTGATAATCGTGTGTCAGATTGCGCAGGTGTGTCAGCTCACTGCGTAGTTGTACTACTTGTGCTTCGCTGAGTTGTTGGGCATCTGCGAGCGTTTCCATCACCCCCGACAAGAGCAGGTTTTGATCGTGTTGGAGCCCATCGATGCGACTCACCAAGGCGGGCAGTGTTTCTCCACTCACGCTATCGACGTGATGCTGAAGTTGCTGAATCGACTGTTGGTGGCGTTGCGATTCCTCTGCCTGGGTCGCAATGGTCTGCTGTTGCATCTCGTAGATGCGGACATATGCCTCACAGAGCTGGATTTCACGAATCGCCTGTTTGTGCGGTGCGGTAGCCGGCAACACATTGATACACGTAATCAACATCTTTATCACTTTGAGGATATCTTTGATCACCACATGTTGTTGATGTGCCCAGTCGTTGCGTACCCGTCGAATTTCATATAAGTGATAGCGCTGTGGCAAAATCAACGGCACAGCTCCACTCGGTGGCGTAGGTGTGAACTCTTGGGCAAAACCAAACATTTTGGGGACATACACCGGTGGCGGTGGCGCATCGGACTTGGATGGCGATGCAGGCGGCGGTATTGATGGACGCAACCCGCCGTCTTCGAGCAACAAATAGATAATCGCACTGACATCGAGCTGTACCACACCCTGCGCATCAAAGTCGATATAGACACGATCACTGTGATGGAGCGATTTGAGATGGGCTACATAGGGCGCATCGCCGAAATGCCGACGCATGTACGTGTCAATCACTGGGCGCCATACATCACGAAAAATCATCAGTGCCTGTTGAAATCGCATCCCCGCGAGCTGGGTGGGTGGGAGTTCGAACATATTGGTATTCCTCTATTGATTCTTTGTAGTATACCGACTATTACGTCAACAAAATCGGGAATTTTTAACATAATTTTTTCCATATATCACCACAAAAAATAATCTCAATACGTTTATTTGCATAAATTAGTGCCATGAACAGAGGTAGTGCATCGCAGCGCATACATCAGCGGCGTGATTCAGACCACAACGGGGACACGCTTTACGCGTGTCCCCGTTGTGGAATTGATATGTGGATACGGTTACGCGGATTCTGTGGGTGTGGTCGGTGGTGCAGGTGGTGGGGTTTGTTTGTTGGCCTGCATACGCCGCCGCACATAGCGCACGAGAAACAGCAGTGGCAACCAGACGGGGATCCAGATGATGAGTGCAATCAAAAACGAGACCAGTCCTTGGCCAAATTCGAGTAGGTCGCGCAATGCGACTCGTGCGTCTTCGAGGGGTTGCCAGCCATCAGTGACGACCTGCGTCACCGGAATCGTACGAATGTCGAGTGTGATGGTTGACATGGCTGCACTCTGACGCAGATAGCGCATTCGCCCCGTCACCTGTTCGAGTTGACTCTGCACATCGGTCAGTGCCATATTAACAGCAACCGCATCTTCGACCTTTTCTGCTTTTTTGAGGAGCTCGAGCAAGCGGTCACGTGAGGCATTGAGGGCAGTCAATCGACCTTCAAGATCGACGTATTCTTCGGTCACATCGCTACCCGACATGCTCCGTCCCACCACTTTATGCGCCAGCTGTTCGATACGCGTAATCACGCCATCGAGTTTGTCGCTTGGGACTTTCAGTGTCAAATTAATCACGATATCCTGATCAGCGCCATATGTTGACGAGTTAAGCACGAAGCCCTGTTCGGCGCTCACCAGCGTGCGAATACGCTGATCGGTATCATTGACGTTTTCAACTTGAATCGATAGATTTGCATCACGCACTACCAGGCGTTCGCCATTAGCCAACGGCGCCATTGAGCCGCCAGCACTCGTCATGCCCGCATCTGGAGCTGCTTTTGCATCGTATGCGGTCTCAGGCGGCATTTCGGCCACCACGGCCATGTCGCTATTGCTACCACTGCTGGGAGCAGACGAAAACTGACTAGACGATGCACCACATGCCATCAGTCCAAAACTCAACAATGCGATGATGAGATAACGGTTCATAGCAGGATTCCTTTCATCGCCACACACACACCACCACACCTCAGACGGTGATATCTCGCCATTTGTTCATTTTCATCATAACATGCCCTACAAGAACACGACCCCATACCGTATAATAAGAAAGACTAGACAAGAAAGGCAGGTAGACATGGCTACACAGGCACTCTACCGACGATATCGTTCACAAACGTTTGATGAATTAATCGGTCAAGAACACATAGTCCGCACATTACGCAATGCCATTATTGACGGCCGGATAGGTCATGCCTATCTGTTTACAGGGCCACGTGGTGTCGGCAAAACCACCGTGGCACGCCTCCTCGCCAAAGCGGTCAACTGTCTTGCCGATGCCGAAGCACGCCCCTGTGGTGACTGCCGCATGTGTCAGGCTATTGCTGAGGGGAGTGCCGTCGATGTCATCGAGATGGATGCGGCATCGCACACGAGTGTTGATGATGCGCGTGAAATCATTGAGCGCGTGCAGTTCCGCCCAGCATTAGGGCGCTACAAAGTCTACATCATCGACGAAGTGCACATGCTGTCGACAGCAGCGTTTAATGCGTTGCTCAAAACCCTTGAAGAGCCACCCGCCCATGCAATTTTTATCTTGGCCACCACCGAAATCCACAAGGTCCCAGCCACCATTTTGTCGCGCTGTCAGCGCTACACGTTCAACCGGCACAACGTCAGCGACACGGTGGCACACTTGCGCCAAATTGCAGCAAGCGAGTCATACCAGATTGAGAATGGCGTGGCAGAGGCGATTGCCCGTGCCGCCACTGGCAGCATGCGTGATGCGCTGAGTTTGTTTGATCAGCTCATGTCATATGGGAATGGGCATATTACCATGGAAATGGTGCAGGGGTTGCTCGGAGTAACTGCCGCCCAAGAAGTCATCACACTGACCGAAGCCTTGCTCCAGCGTGACGTGGCACAGGCCTTGCAGGTAGTCGCCCGAGTTGCCAGCCAAGGGGCTGATGTGCGGCAATTCAGTCGTGACATCGTGCAACACATCCGGCTAGTCATGCTTGTCAAAGCTGACCCCAACGGTACCGCCATCGAGGCTGCCGAAAGCGAAGCTGATGCCATCCGTAGCCAAGCAGAACGTGCAGCCATGGGCGCATTAGTGTTTTGGTTGCGCCGCCTGAGCGAACTCGACTACGAGCTCCGTACCAGTCCCTATGGGCAGCTCCCACTCGAACTCGCCGTGGTTGAGGCAATTGCAGGGCCGGCAACACCGCCCCCGAGCAACGAACATGCACCACGCGGTGCAATGGCAGTGCCCGCACCGCATGCCAATGGTGGGGCATCAACACGTGCCAGTACACCACCCGTCACCACAAATCGCCCTGCTACACCACCCGTTGCACCACCCGTTGTACCACCCGTTGTACCACCCGTCACCGCAAATCGCCCTGTGGCACCACCCGTTGCGGCAGCAGCGGCAGATTCAGCACCAACAGTGGCGGCACCACTCGGTGAGCAGCGCCCATTTAGCGACCTCGAAGACCTGCGCGCCCGCTGGCCAGCCATTGTACGTGACCTGCGTTCACGCAACAGAAATCTCGAGGCGATGCTCAAAAGTGGTATCGAGTTGGTGGACTTGCAGGGTGAAGTGATTATCATCAAGGCAGACAATGACTGGTTGCTCAGCAAAATCAAAGAGGCGAGTAATATTACATTGCTCGAACAGGTGATTGAGCGTCATACGGGGGTAGTATATCGCGTGCGGAGTGCCCACGATGCGCCCAAAGTCAAGCAGGCCCAGAATATGCGCAATCAGTTACGCGACACCACGGCCAACCCGTTGGTGCGTGCTGCCATGAACGTGTTTGACGCAGATGTCGTCAGCATTGAAACACCTGATCAAGGAGCCGAATCATGAACCCACGTCAAATGCAACAGATGGCGATGCGCATGCAACGCGAGATGGCCAAAATCCAAGAAGAGCTCAAAACGGCCGAAGTGGTGGGGAGTGCCGGGAGTTATGTGACAGTGAAAGCCAATGGGCACGGTGAAATATTGGCCATTACCATCGACCCGCAAGTGGTCGACCCCAACGATATCGACACGCTCCAAGACTTGGTATTAACCGCAGTCAACGACGCGGCCACCAAAGCCAAAGCCCTTTCAGAATCACGAATGGGCGCCGTAACCGGTGGCATGAAAATCCCAGGACTCATGTAGCCTATGAGTGATATGCCGTTGATGCTCGAGTCAGTGACCCGGCTTATCGAAGAACTGGGTCGCTTGCCCGGGATCGGTCCCAAAAGTGCTTCACGCTTGGCGTTTCACATTCTCCGCACCCCTGAGGCACGGATTGTGGCACTCACAGACGCACTGTTGGCAGTCAAACAACAGGTACGCCAATGCGTCCGCTGCCACTTTATCAGTGATCAAGAATTGTGCGTGGTATGCCGCAATCCCAACCGACAGTCCCCTGTGGTATGTGTGGTCGAAGAAGCACTCGATGCACTGGCAATTGAACGCACCAGCATCTATCGTGGGCGCTATCACGTGCTCCACGGGCGAATCGCCCCCCTCGAAGGCATGGGACGCGAAGATATCTACTTCGACGATTTGTTGCAACGCATTCGCGACGAACAACTCACAGAAGTGATTATTGCCACCAACCCAAATCTCGAAGGCGAGGCAACTGCCGCCTATTTACAACGCGAAATCACCCCACTTGGTGCCAAAGTCACCCGCCTCGCGCGTGGTTTACCGACAGGTGGTGACTTGGAATGGGCTGATGTGCATACACTGACATCTGCACTCGAAGGGCGCCGCGAACTGCACTAATTACACCAACACGCCCTGGTACCAGCTGGTACCAGGGCGTGTTGCGCATTGGGTGACTACGATTCGCTGATATTTGCCAAATTCGGTACCGCTGATATCCAGATTTGCCCCGCAGTAAATTGCACGTCATTGCCACCTGCATCCAAAAATTGCAACGGTGCTTCTGCGGCATCTTTCTGCCACGTGATTTCTTCACGTTGCCCATCGCGATACAAAATCGCATTCCCACTGCCGATGACTTTTTGATCAATGCGTGACTTTGGATCATTGGGGATGGGGGCTTCTTCGACCTGCATCACAACCACATTTTGCGTGAACAGTTGTGCATTCGTGACTTCGTCGATGGCCGCCTTGCCAAACCGCGTGCGGAAGTAGTTGTTGCTCACTGGGTCATACTGCCACCCCACTGGGGCATCATCGTACAAGAAAAAGTACGTAAATGTTTGCGCTGCACCACGCTGGTCTGCGGGTAGTGCCAACCGATAGCGAAAGCCGACATCAGTGCGCGTAAACGGCTGTGACTCAGCTGTAGCTCGTTCCTGCAACAACGTCCCATTGGTATACAAATTATGAGGCGCAAATCGCGTATCGGTATCTACTCGGAAAAAGTACGGTGACGCATCGTTGCGCAAGGCATCCATGTTGACAATCGCCGTGGTGCTTTCAGCCAATTCCAAGCCGGCAGGCGAGCCACCCGCATGCGCATAGTAGGCACCAAACCCCATCGCCCACTGTACAAAGTAAAGGCGCGCACTACGTACCGGACCAAGGCGACGATCGTCACCACTGATTTCACCCGGAAAGACCGCCATAAACCGGGTGATGCCGTACTCTGCCAATGATTCAAACACGATTGACGCGCGGTTCAGGCCTGATTGTGGATACGCATCTGGATGATTGTCAATCATCATCGTAAACGGACGCTTGGTGACTTGCCCACGCACCAGCGGGATGACCATTAAATCATCGGGCATCGCAACTGCTGTTTCAGTGGGGACGACAGTCGGTACCTCGGTAGGCTGTGGTGTCGCAGTGACCGGCATAACCGTTGGCATGGGCGTGGCAGTCGCCACCGACACGACTTCGGCCGTCGGTAATGCGGCAGGGGGTGTACCGCTACACCCAGCAAGCACAACCACTGCTATGAACGCCATGCAGATGCGCTGGCGGAAAGAAAATTGCATGAGGGACTCCTCATCAATACGACTCAATTACCCGTTTTATTGTACCATATGGGCTGTGGTAGAATAGATATGGATTTGGGCGTCTCGCCACCATTCACCCCTGCATCTTTTAACCAGGTTAGGCACCCCTATGCGCTATCACCGTGTCAGGCTCCATGCCAATGACGACCCCCACTATCGTGCGTATCTCGCTAATATCATGGCCAGCAAGGCCAATCATCGCGCCATGCATGTGGCCAGTAATCGTGCCCTATTTGGCAACGAATCTGAGGGTATCATTCGCCAATGGTTGCAAGATTTTCACCCATTGAGTAATCGCCGCTTTGTGGAATACGACGAACGCGCCGGCAAACGTCTCATACGCAAATATCGTGAAATCGATGCCGTTTTTGAGTACGATGCAACACGAATTCATGTGTTTGAAATGAAAGCCACATCGCAAGCACGGAGCATCATGCGTGGCATTCGTCAACTCAACGAAACACGCAACATCCTGGCGCAACTTTTTCCAACGATCTACGCTACGCTCATCCTCGTCGATACTGGTATCATGACCGACGAAGCCGCGGCCACGTTGATGCAACAAGCCGATGCCCCCATCAATTCACCCTACACGATAGAGCGGTTTTATGCAGATAATCCACACATCCCGTGCTATGACAGCCGTGATTATGCCCACAATCACGGCAACGAACTCGCAATTGTACGCTTTCCGCTTGCGGATATCATCAGTGGTGCCGCTGTAGCTGGAATTACACTGCATCTCGATTGGGATGACGACGATGATGAGCCTGAACCAATCACACCACCCACACACACATCGGGCGTACATACAGACGATGACAACGCATTTGCAGCTGCCCTGCGCAAAGCAGGACTCTCATCATAATCATTGCTAGTGTGTCAAGCCATCTACGCGCATGCGGTACCACAACAGCGTGACATCGTGCCAATGTGCGAATGACACCCAAGTCACAAAGAGCACAATCGTCATCACAAACATTCGTCCAGCCCAGCCACGCCGTGTATGGGGTACGAGAATATACGATATACCTAGCACCAACAATGGCACCGTAAAATAGATGTACCGTACTTGGTAGCCACTCACAAGTTCAACAAATATCCATACGGTCGCTGCAATCAACCATGGTCGTGCCAACAACGGCACACGCCGCCATGCGACCCCCCAGATAACCGGAAACAACCACCATGGGATTGGTGCAAATCCGACGGCAAATGCTTCTTTGATTTGGGAAAGTCGCGGTAGTAACGGTGGGGTACGCAATGATGGTACGCCTAGTGCAGACTGGGCCATCAACAGTTGTATATAGGGGATATAGACAACTAGGGCACTTAACGGAATGAGTATGATTGGCACCCAACGCATCCACCAATCACGTGTACCCCGGTCTGGCTCATAGATGCGCACACAAATATACCACACCACTGCAATTAATATTTCACCGATATGACTCCACGCAATAGCGGCACACCATACCCCGGACCACCATGCACCACGCATGTCACGACGTACCACACTCATCATCATCCCAAACAAACAGAAGTGTGCTAAGATTTGCGGAAAAAACGACCACCACAATACTGCCGACGATAATGGCATTGCAAGCAAAAGCATGATGGCAATCACACGGACACGCATCGGTACAGCGAGGCGCTGTGTCAACACCCAGACCACCAACGCTGTGGCTGTTTCAACACAGACAGCGATGGTGTGCATGGCTAGACTAATCCCAAGCAGTGGCTCAAATACGGCAGATAGCGCATAGAACAACGGCACAATTAACGCCGGTCGCCGATTAAACTCATACGGATAATCGAGCGCCGTCCATTGTTGTGTTTCTTGCATGGCCAATAAACGCTTCAAATGAATCAAATAGTCATGGCCTTCAAACCCAGGGTATGTGACACCAATAAGGCGCACAAGCATCCATATCAGAAACAGCACACGCACACCAATGGGGATATCGGGAATAAAGTATCGCATCACCACCGATGCAACAACTAATAACCACCACGTCAATACCCAATTCCATACCCAACCAGTTGCCATACTTGCGTCGTGTGTAACCGCCCATAACATCAGCAACGGAACAACGAGCACCACACTCCAGAGATGCCATGTCGTTACACCCGATACTCGCATGCTCGTCGTAAGCAGGATGACCAACACACACAGCACTGCAAACCAAATCGGAGCAGGTACACCATTTCCGACACGGTATATCAACACGTTGGATATACGTACTCCGAGACTCCGTGGATCAGTCGTGGATTGCAAAATCGGTGCGTTAATATCAACATACGCACTATTTTGTGGGAGTGACACCAATATAAAGACACGTCGCGTCTCGTTGACTTCGATAGCGAGTGAATCTAATTGAACGGTAAGAGGGCGGGCTGAATCGAGGAGTGTGACACCAACAATTGCCAGCGGGAACCATGAAGTACGTGGCACGATGAACTGTGCACCAGCGCTTGTCCAGTGATAACTCTGGCCTGATTCATCTTGCTCTACCGCATAAATATTGCGATACTGCGCATCATCAGTTTCACTAAAAGTCAAAGAAAATGTGCCTGGTGACACAACAAAAAAACCACTAACCAGACACACGCATGCCAGCACACTCGCCACTATCAATTGCCACACCCGCCCACGACTAATTGCGACCTGCATCTGCATATCCCGTCATTTCTAAATATCCAAGCCCAGTAATTGCAATTCCATTCTGTATCCCCTCTGCCTGTACTGCCCCCTCCCAGTAGCGCACCGTCACCGGTAATTCCTGATCGGCGACGAGTGGGGTCACCGTGATATCGAGTGCAAGCGGGTGAATTTGGAGTTGCCACGTGGCGGGATACACGGCGCTCGTGTGTGGGCTTTGCCAGCTCCCTGCAGGTGTGATGGTCATGTCTGTGGCCTTCAGATGCGTCACTCGCCCATCTGCATGGCGCACAGAGCCACCACTGTATGGGTCAAATGCGCCGTCACGCCGCCGCAAGTGGTAAACCATCATATCGCTCCCATCACTGAGATGTAACGCGAACCAGTCCCAACCAATTTGCTCGGGTGCCAATGCACTCGTGCTCCATTCGCGGTCGAGCCAACTCGTACCCGTCACATCCACTCGCCGTTCACCAATCTGGATGCTCCCCTGGCTGGGCAGACGCGGCATTGAATAGTAGTACGATGCATTACCGGCCGACTTTTGACTCAGCCCGTTGTCTCCCTGCAAGACGGGTGGCATGTCCGCGTCGAGACGGAGATTAATTGCAATATCGCCGTGGCGTGCCGTCACCACAAACGTGCTCGCAGTATCATCCGTGGCCACAATCTGCCAGTCATCGAGCCAAATACGGAGTGGAGTAGTCTGGGCACCAGCCAGCCCAATCGCCGCCCGACTAAAGCGTTCGTAGGCGTAGAACTGCTGATTACGCACATCAGTGAGCGCAAAATGCCCCATAAAACCTTCTGTACTCTGCCATGCTGACCGTGCGCCAGTCCGCACCGCAGGTGGCTGGAGACTTGAGCGAAAGAGGGTGAATTGATACCCGTACTGATCCCCGGCTGCATCCACCAGATTGCCAGTAAAGTACCACCATTCCACTGCAAAACCGGGGTGCGGACCGTGGTCTGCGGGAAAGACGAACTGCCGCGGTTTATCTGCACGCAAAAAGCCACTCGTATCGGCCACTGTCATACTTTCAGCTACCGTTAAATTAGTCTGGAGTGGGGCTGCCACTGGCGCCACACACGCACTCAGGCACACAGTCGCCAGCATGAGCATGAGCAGTTTCATCGCCGTATTCTCCTCATCATTCTTCACGGAGTGCCAGTGCAGGCGATACGCGTGCAATACGCCATGCTGGGATAATCCCGGCCAGTACTGCGGCCACGATCGCCGTCAGCATGGCGCGTATGTAGATGTCGGGCATCCAGGCAAACTGCAACGTCCAACCAAACGAAATTCGATTAATCACGTAGATCAACGCCACAGCCATCGCAGTCCCGATTGGCATAGCAACGACTCCCGCGACCACACCCATCAAACTCGTCTCACCCAATACCAACTGCCACAACTGCCGTGGATCGAGCCCAATGGCACGCAACATGCCAAATTCACGCACGCGCTCGAGTTGCATGGCGGTGAGTGCCGCAAAAATCCCCACAAATGCCACAATCGTTGCAAGCAACTGCAACACGTTGGTAATTGCAAACGTGCGATCAAGAATCGCCACCGATGCAGTACGCAACGTCTGGTTGGAACGCACCACCAGTGCTACATCGGGGAATTGCGTCCTGATGGTTTCTACCATCTGCTCGCTATCTACGCCATCCGCCACATAGATGCCCAGTGATGAGAGCTGTTGGTCGGCAAAGTAGTACTGATAACGCTCAAGTGGCATCATGACCACACCGAGCTCGGTGCCATAATCATAAAAAATACCAGCAATCGGCATAGCAACATCGCCACGATCCGTCTGAATGGTAAAGGTGTCGCCGACTTGCAGTTGACGGCGTAACGCTAGTGGCTCAGAAATAATTATTGCATCACGATAAAAGGCTGGCCAGATTTGGGCAGGATTCCCAGCCGCCCACAAAAACGTCTCATGATCGGCTGGTGCCACATCCAGAGCAATCTGCAGTACTGGCGTACGCTCGGTGGGCAACATGATACTGCGATAGCGGCGAATGCGCTCGACACCGGGCAGACGCACAATCGTCGTGTCTACGCCATTCGGCAATGGGCTAATCAGGCGGTTAGCGGTAATGGTGGGAGCAGACACAAACACATCTGCTCGAATCGTGGTCGTCAACCAGTCCACCACCGTCACG
>JBKCGB010000004.1:0-4254 GCA_046303375.1 Roseiflexaceae bacterium | reverse complement strand
AGGCATGGGTGTGCTCCTTTTACTCGGCTAACGATCCACTCAACACCGTCACGGCTTGGCCACTCAGCAGGACACGATCACCGGCGAGCGTGGTTTTGACAAAGCCACTGCGGGCCGAGCACTGCAAGCCGAGCAAGTCGGTTTTGTGCAGGATGGCCCCCCAATAGGGTGCGAGTCCGCAGTGGGCTGAGCCAGTGACGGGATCTTCGGGGACGCCGGCTCGCGGCCCAAAAAAGCGCGACACAAAGTCGACACCAGGCTGGTCGCCGGCGGCAGTCACAATCACACCACGGGTCTCGATCGTGGCAAGCAGCGCCATGTCGGGTGTGAGGGTGCGGATTGTGTCAGCAGTATCGAGGAGGGCGATGATGTCCATGCGGTTGCGCCCTACCCAGCGCGGTGTGACACCCAGCGCTTGTGTGAGTACGGGGATGGGGGCAACCTCGTGGGGGGCTTCGTTGGGGAAATCGAGGGTGATCCAGCCGGCATCATAGGCAGCGGTGAGCAGTCCGCTACGTGTGTGGAAGCGCAGGATGTGTGCCGTGTCAGCATACCCCTGCGCCCACAAGATATGTGCACTGGCCAGGGTGGCATGTCCACACAAGTCGACTTCGACAGTGGGGGTAAACCAGCGTAAGCTCCAGCCGTCGGCCAGCGGCCACACAAACGCTGTTTCGGAGAGGTTCATCTCGGCGGCGACCGCCTGCATCCAGGCAGGATCACGGGGTGCATCGAGTGGGCAGACGGCCGCCGGATTGCCCGAGAACGGCATATTGGTAAAGGCGTCAGCGGTGTATATCGGTATCGGCATGGGTAACTCACTTGTATCGTTGCGTTTGTGCTCATTTTCGCACAAAATGAAAGGGGGGGAATGAACAATGCAAAATTGAGAATGCAGAATGGGAGCGGGCGGAAGGGCATGCCGTGACTGGACCACACCCCTCCAACGCCGATGCCATGACGGGAGGGTGAAGGATGACCACGGGGCGTCATTCGCTGGCGCCCCGATGGGGTGGCACACAGTGCTGCGCGGTCAATGCTGGACCACACCCCTCCAGCGTCATGCCATGACTACTACGTGGTCGTGGCATCGTTTCGCACGGCATGGATATAGGGCGCATACCATTCGCCCGTATGCTACGTATGCGTTATGATAGAGATATGCCGTTTTTGTGGAAAAGGAGCACCGCATGAAATTGTCAGCAGTCCACCACGTGGCGATTGTGACCGCCAATTTCGCCACCATGAAGCAGTTTTACACCGAGGTATTGGGTTTAGAGGTTGTCGGGAAATTTACCGGACGTGACATCATTTTCCTCAAAACAGGCCCAATTACCATCGAGCTGGTCAGCCGTGAGACGCACGTGGCTGGCACGAGTGGCGGGTGGGATCACTTTGCCTTTGAGGTCGACGACATCGATGCGACGGCAGCGGCACTCAAAGCGAAGGGCGTCGTGTTCCACATCGAACCATTTAATTTCCCTGATCCACCGGCCGTCCGTATCGGTTTTTTCAAAGACCCTGACGGCAACAACCTCGAACTGGTACAGCCACTGGGAAGCCGTTATCCGCAGGGGTCATAGTGTATGTTGCCCAAAGTGACGACGGTCGACGAACATATCGCCTTGCATCCAGCGGCTACTCAGCGCTGGTTGCAGGGGATTCGTGAGCGCTTTCGGGTGATTCTGCCCGAGGCGACAGAGTGCATCAGTTACGGTATCCCCACGCTCAAATACCACAAACGCAATATCATCCACTATGCCGGGTACCCCAACCATATCGGTATCTACCCGGGCGCACAGGTGATTGCTGAGCTCGCCGACGAATTGCGCGCATACCAGTGTGCCAAGGGCACAGTGCAGTTGCCGTTGATCGAGCCGTTTGCCTACGACGTGGCCGAGCGCCTGTTGTATCGGCGGCTCGAGCACTTTGGCCAGACCGGCAAATAAAAGGACGTCATATGGCACTCATTCTCGACGGCAAAGCGGCAGCAGCTGCCGCCAAAATCGATCTTAAAACGCGCATTGGTGCCCTTGCTGTGGCGCCGACGCTGGTGGTGGTGCAGGTGGCTGGTGACCCGGCAGCCGACCGCTACGTCAAAGCGATTGGGCGCATCTGTAGCGATGTGGGGGCGGGGTATGCCCTGCATCAACTAGCGACGGATGTGGATCAGGCAACGGTTGAGGCGCTGGTGCGGCAGTTGAGTGCGGATGCCGGCGTGCAGGGGATTATCATCCAGATGCCCTTGCCGGCGCACCTGAATAGCGCTGGGGTGATTGCCTGCCTTGATCCCAAAAAAGACATCGACGGTGTGCATCCGGCCAATGCTGGTGTATTGGCCAATGGTGGTAGTGGCTTGGTGCCAGCCACGCCGGCTGGTGGCATGGCGATTTTGCGCCATTACGGCATCGAGGTACGCGGTAAGCAGGCGGTCGTCATTGGCCGCAGTGCGGTGGTGGGGCGGCCGATGGCCTGGTTGTTGCTCAAGGCCGACGCCACCGTGACGATTGCCCACTCGCGCACAGCTAATCTGGCGGATGTGGTACGCGGCGCCGACATTGTGGTCGCGGCGATTGGCCGCCCGCGCATGATTACGGCCGATATGATTAAACCAGGGGCGGTAGTGGTTGACTTCGGGATTAACGTCGACGCCGAAGGCGCATTGTGTGGCGACGTCGATTATGCGTCGGTGGTCGAGGTGGCCGGGGCAATTACGCCGGTGCCTGGTGGCACTGGGCCGATGACCAATGTACAGTTGGTGGAGAATTTATTGTTGGCAGATGCACATGGTGGGTCACAGTGATGGGGAGGATTGGGAGTAAAGCTCATCGATACAAAAGATGGAGAGGATAAATAGTACATACACGGGGCATTCATTGGAGATAAAGCATTGAAAGAATAGGTAATGAGGTGCGTGCTTAGTGATTAAAGCGTGCATACGTCTGATCAAAAACACACATGCTGGAGCACAAACACAAAGAAAAATCCTGAATATCCTGGCCATCGATGTTCATTTATCGATGTTCATATACAATCCACGTCCCAACAACAATCAGGATGAACAGGAATTCCTGTCCACCCTGATTTTGATTATGCCCTCAAGTAGAAGCTAGCGGTTGACCTTGAATGCCTGCATGCCCGCATATTTGGCGGTGGCACCGAGTTCTTCTTCGATGCGCAGAAGCTGGTTGTACTTGGCGATGCGGTCGGTACGTGCCGGGGCGCCAGTCTTGATCTGCCCGGCGTTGGTCGCCACAGCCAAGTCGGCAATCGTGGTGTCTTCGGATTCGCCCGAGCGGTGCGAGATGACGGCCGTCCAGTTGGCGCGTTGTGCCATTTGTACAGCGCTCAGTGATTCTGAGAGTGAGCCGATCTGGTTGACTTTGACCAAAATCGAGTTGGCAGCCTGCTCCTTGATGGCGCGTTCGAGGCGCTTGACATTGGTGACCAGCAAGTCGTCGCCGACCAGCTGCACGCGGTCGCCGATGCGTTTGTGCAAGAGCGCCCAACCAGCCCAGTCGTCTTCGTGTAGGCCGTCTTCGAGTGAGATCAGCGGGTACTTGCTGGCAATGTTGGCCCAGTACTCGACCATTTCAGCGCTGGTCAGGCTGCGACCTTCGCGCTCGAGCACATATTTGCCGTCGTGGTAGAGCTCAGTACAAGCGGGGTCCATGGCCAACATGATTTCGCTACCGGCTTTGTAGCCGGCGCGCTCGATGGCCTCCATGATGACCTGCAAGGCGGCCTCGTTGTTGGGCAAGCTGGGCGCAAAGCCGCCCTCGTCACCGACGGTGGTCGAGAGGCCACGGTCGTGGAGCACCTTGTTGAGGTTGTGGTAGATTTCTGCACCCCAGCGCAACCCTTCGCGGAAGCTACTGGCACCCACTGGCATGATCATGAATTCTTGGAAGTCGGTGGAGTTGATGGCGTGCTTGCCGCCGTTCATGATGTTCATCATGGGCACGGGCAAGACGTGGGCGTGTGCGCCGCCCACATAGCGGTACAACGGCAATCCGTAGGCGGCGGCAGCAGCACGCGCAGTGGCCAACGAGACGGCCAGGATGGCGTTGGCGCCCAGGTTTTTCTTTGATTCACTACCGTCGAGTGCCAACATGGCGGTGTCGATGCTGATTTGATCGGTGGCATCCATGCCGGCCAGGGCTGGGGCGATTTTGGTGTTGACGTTGGTGACGGCGGTCAGGGTGCCTTTGCCGAGGTAGCGCTTCTTGTCGCCGTCGCGCAACTCGAGGGCCT
>JBKCGB010000003.1:0-23279 GCA_046303375.1 Roseiflexaceae bacterium | reverse complement strand
GCTCATGGTCGGCTCAGGTGACGTGGTGAGTACTACTGTCGCCGATATTGCGGCTGTGGCAGTTATGCCACCAGTATCGTCATCGAAATCGTCTTTGCCATCGCCGTTACCATCATTGACCACATTGTTGTTTGGCGTGGGTTTAGCTGGGTTCACTGGGCGGGTACGTGTCGCTTGCGGCCGATTATTTGCCGGCCGTGCAGTCTCTGTGGGTACGAATGTAGGAGATACATCGACGATATCCTCGTCGGCATCTTCAGATACATCCGGTGTGGAAGAATCAACAGATTCAAGCAATGAGGCCAATGTGGCATCATCGGCAACGAGTGTTTCCTGCGAACTTTCTTGTTCGTCAGAATCATCGGTTTGGGCATCTACCTTGACACGTACGGCCTGTTGATCTGAAGTGAGTATCGAAACTTTGCGTTGCGCGGCATCCGTTGCGACTGCAGCCTTGCTTCCACGTCGTAGTTCAATATCGGTAACCGTCATTTCAACATTTTGATTTGCATCCGTGTACCCAATAATCACATCAGGCGTGGCTTCATTAGCAGCAGCAACCGCCACTGTTCCGCGAGATTGGTCGATGCGAATCTCACTCGCCACTGTTTCATCAAGTCGCATGTTTTGCAGTGCAACAACACTCCCCTGCCCAAACGCAGTAATGTTAATGGGTGATTTTGCCACACCCGTTATCCGAAGCGTACCATCAATTTGTGCAGGAATGGTCAGCATGGGCATCCCCAATGGTGACCACATCACCGGCGCACCGCGCAAAAATCCAATTTGTGCATTTGGGATTTCATTGTAGACTTTGCCGAGCACAATCCCCACACGACGACCTAGATCATCGACAAAGTAGGCAGAAAACTGCTGGCTCGCAACGGCAACTTGCGCCGTAGAAGAAAAGAAGAATGTGGTGGCGCCATCAACCACCTGTGCGATGGGACTTGTGGGGCAGAAATGACATACTTGGCGGTCTAATCGTGCAGCAACTGACGTTAGTTCGAGATTTTTGGATGTCGCATCTCCAGCATACGTGACCTCTACACCGCTGAGCGATGGAGCCGTATAGCGCCACGTATTTTGGGCCGTGTCGACGATGATTTCACGGGTTTGCTGCGGTAAGTTGTTATCATAAATCGCAATCGCCACATGCGTCGCATCAATATCACGGACTGCAATTGGGGTGACTGTGTGACCACCACTAAAGTCTGCCAGATAGATGCCCAAGGTATAGAGTTGCGCAATATCAGGGTTCTGAGCAAGACCGGCACGGAGCATGCGCACAATCTCAGTGGGCTCTGCGACGACTCGTTGGCCGCGCGTCGGGTAGGTGGCCTGGGTGGCCCACCAATAGGCAATTTCTCGTTGCAACGACGGATTATTCTCGAGGGTCAGATCGGCGACCCGTGATGCGCCAAACTGACTCGGTTTGATGATATTGTAGTAAAAGTACTGACTTAGTACGGCCATACCTTCGCAATGCCCAGTTTGCATTGCCCGATTGATTTCTTCCATCCAGATGCGCGCAGCAGGAATCAGCGCACACGTCTGCTTGACAGTGGCGATACACACGACCTCACCAAACAAACGTTGCATGTCTTGTTCGGTAAGATTGGATACACCATCTATTTTTCCATAATTTTTAAACGAAAAGCCATCGCGACTCGGTTCGAATCCATCACTGACATGCTGCACAGAGGCTACAGCCGATGCATTCAAGAGTTGCATGGCCGGCGTTGCGGGAGTATTATTGGTTGCACATCCGGCAATGATGAGTGCGATGAGCGTCATGCAGATGCCGACTCGTTGCCACATACCCCAAACTCCTCACCTGTGTTAAAGCTAATGAAATTATACCATTGATACCAGCATTTGACAGCCTATGTCCATGCAGTTCTAGACGAAGCGGGGGCACGAATTGTTCCACTGCTCAGAAAAGACGTAGCACGTGCCTGTACACACATACCCGCAAACTATGTCACAATAGGGCAGATAGCACACGGAGGCACATATGCACCACACTCACTTGGATAATCTTGTTGGTGGCACACCGCAACTCTTTGAGATTATTTCAAAAGCTGCTGGCCCCCAAGGCGAACTTCCCCTGACACCAGACATGCTCCGTGATAGCCCGAGTGGAGATTTGTTTGGATGGACACAAAACGTCGGCATGGGATGGGATCCCGCAGAATTGACGCGCACACAGGTGCTTATTTTGAGTACACAAGGGGGCATCCGCGAAAACGACGGACGCGCAGTCGCACTCGGATATCATACCGGGCATTGGGAGGTTGGCTTGCAGATGCGGGCTGCTGCTGAAACACTGCGCACGCTCAATGCCATGCCATTTGCAGGCTATGTTACTGACCCGTGTGATGGCCGTAGTCAAGGCACTGAAGGCATGTTCGACAGTTTGCCGTATCGAAATGATGCAGCAGTGGTGTTTCGTCGATTGATTCGCTC
This sequence comes from Roseiflexaceae bacterium, assembly GCA_046303375.1. GTDB lineage: Bacteria > Chloroflexota > Chloroflexia > Chloroflexales > Roseiflexaceae > UBA965. Next base: position 20,810 of record JBKCGB010000003.1, on the reverse strand, counting down.
ACTGCCAACTCGCCACGCAGTCATCGGGGTAGCCACCTGTGACAAAGGGTTACCCGCCATGATGATGGCGCTCGCTGGAACACCCAATCTCCCCACCATCCTTGTGCCGGGGGGGGTCACGTTGCCACCCACAGATGGCGAAGATGCAGGCAAAGTACAGACCATCGGTGCCCGCTTTGCGCAAGGAGAATTATCGTTGAGCGAAGCCGCCGCCCTTGGATGTCGTGCTTGTGCGTCACCAGGTGGTGGGTGTCAGTTTTTGGGGACTGCAGCCACATCACAAGTTGTCGCTGAAGCACTCGGTATCGCCTTACCGCATTCTGCACTTGCACCATCGGGACAACCAATTTGGTTGGAATTGGCGCATGCTTCAGCACGAGCCGTCATGCACCTCAAAGCGCAACGTATCACGACCAAAGACATCATCACCAGTGATGCCATTCATAATGCGATGGTGGTACATGCAGCCTTTGGTGGCTCCACTAATCTGTTGCTACACATCCCTGCGATAGCACACGCGGCTGGGCTACCTCGCCCGACTGTGCAAGATTGGGAAGCAGTGAATCGCACAGTACCGCGCCTCGTCGATGTACTCCCCAATGGTCCACGTAATCACGTTACCGTACAAGCCTACATGGCTGGTGGAGTACCAGAAGTGATGCTCCATCTGCGTGCACTCGGGTTGCTCCGAACACAGGTCAAAACCGTCAGCGGCGAAACACTTGATACGGTACTCGATTGGTGGGAATCATCGGAACGCCGTCGGGTTGTGCGTGCCATGCTTCAGACCCGCGACAGCGTTTCTGCAGATGATGTCATTATGGATCCGTCACAGGCACAGCAGCGCGGGCTTACTTCGACAGTCACATTCCCACGTGGAAACATTGCGCCAGAAGGGGCAGTCATCAAGAGTACCGCGATTGATGCGCGGGTCGTAGATGCCGACGGCGTATATCGCAAAATCGGCCCTGCTAAAGTGTTTTTGCGGGAACGTGATGCGGTGCGCGCCATCAAAGGGCAAGGTGAGCGCCACGTCGTTCCAGGAGATATCATCGTGCTGGTTTGTGGTGGTCCGATAGGGACTGGCATGGAAGAAACCTACCAGGTCACATCTGCGTTACGGCACATTAGCTGGGGACGTGAAGTCGCCGTGATTACTGATGCCCGCTTTTCGGGGGTAAGTACTGGCGCCTGTATCGGGCATGTCGGTCCCGAAGCCCTCGCTGGCGGTCCAATTGGCAAAATACGCGATGGCGATATGATTGAAATCATCGTCGACCGGGTAAACTTGGTCGGGCACGTGAATCTGGTTGGTGAAAACCATCGCATTGGTACACGCCAAGACGGTGACGATTTACTACGTACACGCACACCGCGATCAGACCTCAGCGCACATCCCCAATTACCAGATGACACACGACTGTGGGCAGCGCTCCAGCATGCAAGTGGTGGCACGTGGGGCGGATGCGTGTACGACGTCGAGCAGATACTAGCCAAACTCGCACACACCTAGCGTTTGGCAGCTCGATATCCGGCAGCTTCAGCGGCATCAGCCGTGTCAAAGCAGACAACGTCGCGGTTACGCGTGGTTGCATAGTAGGCACCATCAGGCGGATGATAGATCATGGTATTCGGATTGCCTTTTATCTGACCAGAGGTACACGGAAACGCCGCATCACTGCTCGGAATGGTACTTGGTGTCACCGTCTGAGCTGGCGTCACCGTTTGCTCATTCTTTGCCTTGATGGTATGTACGGTGGCCGTAACCACTCGTACGACGTTGGTCAACGCTGTGGGTGTTGCCACTGGCACAGGCATCTGGTCACGTGGAGTCAACCACCACCACATAGCGATGATGGTCATCACACAGAGACTGCCAATAGCCCACCATGACCACGTGCGACGCCACAGTGGTGCTGGTGCGAGATAGCGGGCGCGACGGAGCTCGTCACGATACTGTTCGACTTCGGTGATATTATCGGCACGAATCGACGTCAATAAGCGCAACACGGTATCAGCCATGCGATCCACATCGTCATCAGTGATCGGCACCTGGTGTGCCCACCGATTGCGAATCTGTCGGAGTTCATAGAACAACGCACGATCGCGCTTGTCGAGGACTCGAGCAAACGTGGAATCCCAGTGTACCAGTATGATCCGTACCAAAGCGGTCGCATCGAGTTGGATGGCACGTGGATCGAGTGGTGTTCTGATTTCTGGGGTCGTACGCAAGATATCAAACCAAGCGTCCGCATGCGTACTTTTGAATACAAGTATCACAAATGGCTCAAAGCCACGCCGGAACTGTGCCAACAGGTAATCGATTTGAACGCGACGTTGCGCGCTGCTTTCCATAGATGGTACCTATACCCTTAGCGGAGAAACGACTCACACATATACACCTGTACGTGCAGTAGTATACACATTTTCATGCATAGTGCGCTATATGCTAAAAGGTTTGTGCATGCAAGCGATTACGAAAGCGGCGGTACAACGGGCTCCCAGATACTACATCAGGGACGGCAAAATCAACTATGGCAAAGTTGCGTATCGCAGGAGACTCAAACGCGGCCAAAAATGCCGCAATCACCATATCGGGATCGTTGCCAAACCGGCCACACCCCCACGCCCCCAGCACCAACACATTTGCTTTGGTACTCGCTGCAGCCTCAACGATACGCGTCGCACGATGCATGGTCGCAAGTGGCACTTCGGCGATACGCATCGGCATATACTTGCGCACGGCGTGCACATGAATTGGCGCGGCACTGACCACATGCGCTGTCCATGGCTGTTCGAGGAGATCACCATCGTGTGTGCGAATAAATGGCACATGTGGTGACACAATGACGGTATCATCGTAGAATGGATTCACCTGATGCGTTCCATCGCCATACCACGCAACGTCGCGTAAACACGACATCAGCCCAGATGATCGCACGAGCGACGCTTCCTGGGCATTACGCCCACTCATCCAACCATTCCCCAATGAGGTTGGTTGCGTAAAATTGAGTATGGCCACACGATACCCACGTTTTTGACGTGCCTGTGCAACAGTTAATGTCGTTTGATTGTGCACATAGCTGACCAGCTGTTTGTACTTTTCACGAGCACGAGGCATCGCAAGAGCAGGTGGATAAATCATTGTTTGCGTGCGCGCCGTATCGATGAGCGCACGGATGTCGTGTTCTGAACCCGATTCAGTCGTGTAGGTCCCACGTTTGAGGATCTGCTGGGTGGCACGCGCAATCATGACAGCAGCCGTTCGTTTGATGACAAATTCTTCTTTGGTGACTTCAGGGAGTTGTAGATTCAAGACGCGTTGCATGAACACTCCTCAATATGTGACAGTACACATACATCATCCACATGATATAATTTACGTAGCACGTCAAAACTAATTGTAGAGAGTAGGTCATAAATGTCAAATTATGCAATCTTTTACCATCCTGATACAATTCTCACCTCATACACGTTTGATACAACCCGCAAAGGACACGCCATTGCAGCGCAATTGCGTGCACAAGGCATCACTGTACAAACACCTGTACCACTCCATACAGAGGAGGCGCTCGCGGTGCACACTGCAGAATACGTGCATGCTTTACAAACTGGCGAGCCAGAATATTTGGCCACCTCACAAGGATTCGATTGGGATACACACATGTGGCAATCAGTGGCCGCACAAAATGGTGCCATGCGTGACGCGACACTCGCTGCGATTCAGGGGACACCTGCATATGCCATCAGTGCCGGTTTTCATCATGCACGACGCAACACAGGCGCAGGTTTTTGCACATTAAATGGGCTTGCATTGGCGGCACATATTGCCCGAACCCAAGGCGTACGCCACATCATCATTCTCGACGTCGATGCACACAACGGTGGCGGTACGTACCGCATGGTGCACCGATGGCCAGAGATATGCCATGTCGATATTGCGACCAGCCCATATGACAGCTACGACGCAGAAGACCCTCATCGAAGCTACGCTGTAGCGACTGCTGCTGATTATCTCGACACGATACAAACTGCACTGACTCGTGTAGAAGCCACGCTCGCACCAGGTGATTTACTCATCTACAACGCAGGCATGGATTCACATGAATTATGCAGAATGGGAAGTTTGGCGGGGATCACCAGCGCACTCCTCACCCAGCGTGAAACACTCGTCGCAACGTGGGCTCGCCAGCACAAATTACGCATGGTCGCCTGCTTGGCAGGTGGGTACGCTGATGAGCTCTTTACGACTGACGAATTGTATGGACTACACTGTATGAGCGTGAAAACGTTCCTGCAGATTACCAACTAAACGACGTGTATGCACGCGTATTTATGTCGACGAGGGTGTCACAATGCCACAAAGTTTTACCTATGATTTACCACAATCCCTCTTTAACGAGGCATTTGTCAACCGTGTGTTAGCAATAAGTCAAATGCGACCAACATTGCTCATCACTGCCAATCCAGTACACGCACGTTGGCTCAAACACCATGCGCTCTTGCGCAGTGCGGCACATGTCGAGATTCGCACCCTGCAAAGTGCACTGATTGCTCAGCTCAACAGCACGAAACGCCGCACTGTACTTAGTGCTACAGGTCGCGGTGCGTTGGTAAATGCGGCCTGGAGTGCCGTCGCAGGACCACTCTACCAGCAGTTTGGATCACGGCGTGGCGCTGTTGGCGAAATATCACGCATCTTGACGTGGATTTCGCACCAGCGCCATCGTTGGCAGCACGTTGCCGATGACCTACAGATGCACCACGAGTTAGCCCGCGTTTATCAGCACTACTGTGGCATCTTGGATGCCCAAGACGCCATCGGCTATGACGATGTCGCACTGCATGTATGCGATGTACCCGACATCACACGGCACCATGAAGTGGTGATTGCGTGTGAATTGCAGGAAGCCACCCCCGCGCAACTACACGCACTCGCACGGTTGCTCTCTACATCAGCCGATGACTGGGTCGGCGCCTGGGTCAATGCAACTACTCATGTCCCAGAGCTACGCAGTGTACACGGTTGGTTATGTCAATTCAATACACCACACCAGTGGCAGCCACCGTCACACCCAGCGTATGCAGTCAGTCAACGCATCCTCGGTGACACTCAGGCATTGCCGCAATTCCAGATGATTGGGATGGAAAAAAACGACCATTTTATTGCAGGAGCCATGACGGTCGTTGATGAGTGTCAGACAGTGGCACGACTGACATACGAACGGCTGATGGCAGGTCGGCAGGTAGACATCATCTGCGCAGATGATGCGCTCATACCGCAGTTACGTGCCACATTTACGAATTATGGCATCGACATGCCACCACTGAAACCATCAACATTGCAAAATCCGCTCATCCGTATGGCGCGGGGGGCGTTACGCTGGCTCGCATCACATACGGCAGACGAGCAACTCCAACTCAGTACCGAACTGCTACAACTCCCATTCATGGCAGTCGATGCAACACGGAGCGCTGAGTCGATAAACGCTGCATGTGCAACCATCGACGTGATGCAGGCGATGGCACCACAAATCGAACAATTTGTCCAACATGCGCAAGCTATCTCGTGGGCATGGCGCCAAACAGTGATTCCCGTGGATATCAGCGATAGTTGGCTACGTGATTATCACCAATGGCTCGAACGCATCCGCGAAATCGATCGCATTATTGCAGCAGGCAACTATGCAGCACACACGCGCATCCAGATGCTCAACAATGCGGATGCACTCCCCACACTCATCGAAGAGCTCTACCGCACCACGCTGCCACTGCACATTCATGGACGGCATGGGGCGGCTGGTGCTAGCGATTGTGTGATACTCATGGGGTTTAGTGAGCACGTGGCACCGCGGCTGGCCAATGGGTATCAGCTCCTCTCCGAACAGACACTCTGTCAAGTTTTTGTCGAGCCCCAACCAGCCCCACCGGCACTGACAGATGGACAGGCCTGGCGCGAACGCGAAGCACGCCGGCTGGCGCGACTCGCAGGAGTACATGCTACAGAGTATATTCTGTCATTTGCACACCATGCCAGCAACGGTCAGAAACAACTCCCGTCTCCTTACTTTGAACGAATCGCTGCCGGTATGGCCACCTTTGACCGCGATGGTGATTTGGTCGTGGATACGGCACATATCACAATTCATCGCTGTGACACGCTACCACTCCCAAGTACACAGTCGACTCCGCTGACCGTCACCACTCATTTGGCTCATAGTACACAGTTTTCTGCCACCCAAGTCAGTACCTACTTACGCTGTCCACGGCGCTACTTTTTTGAGCGGGTGCTACATCTCGGCAATGACAGTGATGAACTCGATGAACGATCACTCTCCATGGGGTCACTCATCCATGAAATCTTGTGTGCTGCAGTGGGAACTGGCAAAACATCGGGGGTCGACTTGCGCAACGAAGCCGCTGATGTCACACGGGCACGCTGGGCTGATATGCCGCAGCGGGTCATGCGTGTTGCCGAAGCAGCCTGGAGCGGGGTATCTTGCCAACTGAGCAATGGCGACAGCTACACGCCAACCCAAGAGTGGCGTATTCGATTCGGCAAAGGCCTGCGCCAACATAGTACCTTGCGCATGTTACACCGCATCTGCACAGCATGGCTGGCACATGATCCGTGTATGCGTGATCCACTCCGGCGGCCAATCCTGCTCGAACAACAGCTGCGTTTCACTCTTGCGGAGTTTTCATTGACCGGTCAAATAGATCGCATCGACGAAATCACGCATCCTGTAACTGGAGTCAAAACATATCACATCGTTGACTACAAAACGGGAAGTGTCAAGGAGTATCTCGAAATCAAACGACAGTTCTTGCCTGATGACGATGCAGAAGCGACTAATTATCAGATTCCTATCTACTTGTACGGCACACAGACAGCTGAATGGCACCTGACATCTGCAACCGATGCGATGTCGCTCCTGTTTCTCAATACGAAAGATGGCAATGTGGAGACACGCACCACGGTGGTAAGTGAACACGCAAGCCAAATCATCAAGGATGGGAATAAAAACAAGGCAATAAATCTCAATTACTTTGAATTACTTGAGCTGATGCGTGACGAACTCGTCACAGTCATGCGAAACATGCAGTACTACCCGTATCCGACCAAACCATCGCGTTCGTGTAGTTATTGTCCGTATACACTGATTTGTGATGATTCAGCCGTCTGACAAGGAGCATGATATGACGATATTTAATCCGAATCCTGGTCAGGCAAACGCCATCAACGCACCCCTTGCACATAACGTGTGTATCATTGCTGGGGCCGGTACTGGCAAAACAGAGACGCTGGCACGCCGGTATGTCCGGATCCTGCGCGAAACCCCGGGGATTCATCCACGTCATATTGTGGTACTCACATTTACTGAAAAAGCAGCCACCGAAATGCGGGCACGCATCATGTATGCGGTGCACGACGAGCAGTTACCATTTACCCGCATCGACATGGCTGAAGCACACATCGCCACGTTTCATTCATTTGCAGCCCGCCTTGCACTCTCTCAGAGCATCCGCCTTGATCTTGACCCAACAGAACCATTTTGTGATGAGCGCATTGCAGCTGACCTGACCAATGACTGTTGGGAGTTGTTTCTTGCACACGGGTGGGAAGAAGCGTTTGCACATGCCCAAGAATTCCTCCGTGATGCAGTCAACTGGGATGATGATAACTATGCGGCCATCGTAGCCAAGCTCATCGATGATGTGCAAGGGTTGGCCTTGGGACGAGCGGCGCTCATCCAAGCACTCGAAACACATGCACAACCCGATGCAATCTACCATGCACTCGCACAAGCGCTCTTGTGGAATTTTGTGCAACGCCAAGTACAGCTCAGTCAACGTGGACAACTCGATCTCGACGATATCATCAACATTGTGCCGCACATGATTGCACAAAATGCCACATTGCGTGATGAAATACGCTTTGTGATGGTCGATGAATATCAAGATACCAGCATGGCTCAAGCACACATGCTCACTGCCATCACACCACAGCAGCATGGGCGCTTAAGCAACATCACCGCAGTCGGCGATCCACGCCAAGCCATCTATGTATGGCGGCAAGCCAAAGTCGAAAACATCGTGCGCATGCGGACGACGAGCGATACCCCTGTTGATTTGGTAGAAAATCATCGCTCGCTGGCACCGATTCTGACTGTCGCCAATATTAGTTTACGAGGCTATTCGTTTGCACCAACACCTGAATTCGATGCAAACGTAGTTCTTGCACCCTCAGCCAAGCACCAAACAATGGTGCAGGATTGCGTTAGAATACACCGATTTCCGGCTATGCAACTCGAAGCACAAGCGATTGCCTACCGTATGCAAGAGCTACACGAACAACACAAAGTGCCCTATGGCGAGATGGCACTGCTCTTTCGGCGACGCACCTATATGAGTATGTATACCAACGAACTCCAACGAGTAGGTATTCCGTTTGATCGTGGCAAAAGTGACCCCTTTTATCATCGTTCACTGGTCATTGATGCTATTCATGTGGCTGAGGCCATGATTAATCCACACAATGATATCTCGCTGACACGGGCACTCGTGGCGTTGGATGTGCTGTCAGAGGTTTCACTAGCAACATTACGTCAACTCAACCGCACGCAACGCGTCTGGGAGACAATCCAACACGAACAGCCCAATAACACGAAGATTGCACACTTTGTCCAGCTACAGCGTGACTTTACCAATGCACAATGGTATCTCGAGCCTGCTGAATGGCTATCACAGCTGCTGATTCGCAGCGGGCAGTGGCAACACGCAGGCTCCTATGGGCAACGCATGCTCACTAAGCTCCTCAACGACTGTCGTGCACTCTACGCACGTGATACTCGTGCACTCATTGCAGTGCTCATGGCACGCATCCTGCATGAACCCGATAGTGCATCACCAGAACTAGTCACTGACCGTAAAGCAGTGCAAATCATGACCGTCCATGCGGCCAAAGGCCTTGAATTCACCGCAGTGTTTATTGCAGATGCGGTCGCATTCCGGGCCGAACACGAAACACGTTGGACGTTTCAACCAGGCTTTTTGCACCAGCTCCACAGCGCCAACAAAGATGCTATCAGCAACGAAATACGCCGCCAAAGCGAAAACGAAACGATTGCGCTGTGGTATGTGGCGCTGACCAGAGCCAAACGCTGGCTGATGATTTCGGCATATCAACAGCAACGGGCACGCAAAAATCTGTTTACTGAATTATTTGACAACGTGGTCGGCACATCGCTCATGGGTGTACACTGTGCAGAAATCAGCGAAGTGCGCGTCGCACATGCGCCACCCGCCCAACCGGTGACTTCAGATGCACCAGCGAGCGATCGCCCAATTGTGCGCGCACAGCGCATCATCAGTTTGTCGCCAACTGCACTCCATGAAATCATGCTCTGCCCGCGGCGATATCGCTACTTACGCCGCTGTGGCATGAGTGATTTCGCCGCACCAGAAGACCCACAGGGAGATGTGATAAGTACGTACGTACAACAGCTGATTAGTCAGTATGCGCTCCCACAACCAAGCAACGACGGTCAGGCAACCGAACCTGCGGAAGCAGAGCGTGATAATGATCCATACCAGAGTGCGCATGCACGCACGCTCGGTACGTTATTCCATACAGCACTCGAATTACATGCCACACAAGGCACGGCTGCAAGCACACAGAGTCTGTGTCACGGTGCGTTGCAGCGCTATGCACGCCCAGTGGCGCACAGTGTGCGTGACGAGCTCCATGTGCTTGTAGCGCGGTACATGCAATCATCACTCGCACAGCAGGTACCTGCTCCATCACAAGTCGAGCAGTCGATGCAGTGGCAGTACCAAACCCCACATGCACTCGTTGAAATGCGCTGTATTATCGACCGCATCAGCGCCACCCAAATTATCGACTACAAGACGGACCTTGCAGAGCACGATATAGCCGACAGGCATGGCGACCAACTACGCATTAATGCGTATGCGCTGATGCAGGGAAACACGCAACGCCCCGTCCCCGATTTGGCTGTGTATCATGCCCGCAGTGGCAACCTGATTACCGTTGACAACAGTCCGGCTGCCATGCGTGCCACTGCGGCTCGGATTGCGACTGCAGCAGAGTTAATTGTACAGGGTACATATCCGGCCAAACCGCATCCCAATCATTGCCCGCATTGCCCTGCGCTGCCGTTGTGCCCAGAAGGTCGTACCTAGGCATGTGCTTTAGCGGCGGCCATAATCGCACTCACCAATGGGCTTTGGGTGTAGGTTGCCAGTGACTGTTGGGCATGTGCCATTGGGATGGCCCACACCACCATGTTGGAATAGTAGTCTTCACCCCAGACTGGGTACCCACTATCGGCATCAATCAGACAATACTGCTTCCATGGGGTGCACGAAATGCAGGTAATCGCCGTGTAGATACGCTCGGCGATGAGCATGCCCGTATGCGTGTCACCATGATACAGAAATGTCATCGCAGCACACAAATTCTCAGCCACAAAAATTTGCTTGGCAAAATCATTTTGCTCATCTGCCTGCACTTCAAAAATCGTTTTGCGTTTATCTCGAGAATCATAGCGCTGCCCATCCGGAGTGACGCCATTGACCAGCCCGTGCGCCGTTGCTGCCATGTTGAGTCGTGCAATTGATTGGAGCGCAGACGTGATATGGGCTAAGGGGAGCACATCATCGATACCAGCAACGCGCACACACCACTGTGCCATGAGTTGGTTTGCGAGCAACACATCATTGTGCGTGCCCTGCCCAGCATGATTGGTGGGATCGGCCCACAAACGATAGTAACTACCAGTCCAGAGTTTGGCGTCATATGCCTGTTGGGCTCGTGCCAATCGCTGGGCACATTCGTCGGCAAAATCCTGATCACCACGCGCCACTGCAAGTGCGTGACCACACGCCAATGTGGCCAGCCAAATGCCTGCCACATAACTCGAGGTACCCCACCACGGCCAAATGTCATAGAACTGATTGGCAGGCCACAACTGATTGGGGAGCACGTGTGCCTGCTCGTTGATGAGCCCATCATGGTCGTCGTCAAGACTATACTGATACCGAATAGCATCTTGTGCAGATGCATAAAACGCATCAAGCACATGAGATGCACCCGTACGTTGATACAAACGCCACACCATCTGTGCGTACTGACCAGCGTTGAGTGGGTGCTGGCAGTGGTATCGCGGCTCACGCATCGAAGTGCCCATGCCAAACGTAAACGGAATCTCACCATCACGAATCTGGAAGTGTCGAAACCCGGCCAAGGTACTTTGTTCGAGTTCAGGGAAAAACAGCACGATTGGGAAATGTCCATGCATGCGGCACACTACCGTCTCTGTGATGGGGCAACTCGTGTGACTTTCGTTGTGGACAAACCAACCATCCGCATCCCACCACTCGTCGTGACGCGTACGTGCAATCCAGATACTGTTTTTTGCGAGACTGTACAAACTCTGGATGAGCGCATCAGCAAGCCACGGTTGTGCGGTGTGTGCATAAATGTACGCCTGCCAGCGACACACTGCTGCGCTGAGTGCGTCAAAGTGTTGCCACGCCACTTGTGCGACGTCATGCGCACTCTGATAGCGCTGTGCATACCGATGAATGTGTGCTTCGCTGCCACTATCGCGCCAGTGTGGGACATACCATGCGAACACAAATCGCACACGTGCACGCTGCTGTGCATCGAGCTTCACATCAAAAGTCGCTGCATGAGTGCGCTCTGGCATCACCGTAATCGCATCACCATAAATCACAGCCGCCTCAGCATGCGGTGGTTGTGGCAATGTGATGTGCAGTGCAACATGATGTGCTTGTGCATGCGTATTGTGAATCTCCAGCTCAAACAAGACGGCTGGCATGTTACTCTGCGCACTATCACCCAGGATAAGCGGCGCCACAGCGCGGAGTCCCACTGTGAGCTGATGACGTGGGAAGGTAGCCAGCATATCGAGCATCGGGTAATGCCCCCAATAGGCAATGTCTGCAGCAGACAACGGCACCGTATATGCACCATCTATGGTGCACTTCAGCCATTCACCATCAATGTGGCGCGGAGGCACGATATCGTTGTATATCGAACAATGACCGATTCGTCCGTTCCCCTCAATAGTAAAGTAGCCCGTACCTAGTGCACCAAGTGGCAAACCACCATTGAGGCGATGGCCATCATAGACACATCCCCATACCGCTTCATCAAACCCAGCCGCATTGATGCGTGCCCACGTTTGACGCTCTACTACGGGATCAAATGGCCATGCCTGCATTTGGGCCTCCTTGCCACACAAACAACTCAATTGCTCAGCACGTATTTGCGGCATGCTATCACCACAAACGCCTAGCGCTTGGGACGCAACGGGCGCATCGGCCACAACACCCCGTTAAAGGCACGAATGACACGCATCATGGCGGCATCTGCCTGGAAGTAGCGCGCCAGATGCGTCAACATGCCTTGACTTGCGCCATGCTCTTGCAACGCTTCAGCCAATGCATCTGCCTCGAGCTGTGCATACTCAAAAATCTGCGCTGTTGCATCAATTTTCATCTCAAACAAGAAACGAGATGGGGTTGCTGTCGGCAATGCATCACGCCCGAGCCCCGCCGGGGGATTCGGTTTACCGAGTGACAGCAGCTGTTTGGCGCGGGTAATCGCTACATAAAAGAGACGACGTTCTTCTTCGATGGCATCCGATCCGAAGGGCAAGTTTGCCTTATCAGCTCGATCAAAGACTTCGGGGCTACTCCCTTGTGCCGGCATAAACCCTTCGAGTAATGCGGGAATCATCACATGCTCGTATTCAAGCCCCTTGGCACGGTAAACGGTCGTAAAGAGCACCATTTCATGTGGTTCGCTTGTGCCTGCTGTATGATCGAATGCACTCAACCATGACACAAAATCACGCGCCAACAGCTGGAGGTGTTCGACCACCGCAATCATGTGGCGCATTGCAGTGATACGCTCTGCTGCTGCTTCACCACGACCAAATGCCCGCACATAGTGGTCTTCGAGACGGAGTTGCTGTACGAGTAATGCCAACACATCATATGCACTCGCCTGGTTGGCACACATGGCACGTACCTGATGCGCCAGATGGTCGAGATCGGTCAGCTGTTCTCGTTGTTGATGCGGTGTCTCAGGCCGATCACGCAATGCTTCAAGCATGTGGCGTAATGTCCAACCCTGTGCTATTGCTTCACGTAGCTGCTGCATGAGCATGTCACGTTGTAACCCACGCACCGGAGTATTTGCAATACGCAGAAAGCGTTTGGCACCATCATCATCAAGTGGAATATCATAGTGTGCACACGTGTGCACATAGTCCATCATCAAGGTGTGTTCACGGCGTTGATAGACAGGACCGCGCCCGAGCACACGATACGGCACTCCGCGCAGCAAACAAGCCATTTCGAGGGCCTGAAGTTGACCGAGTGTCCGACCAAGCACGACCATACTCGCCGGTGGATGTGCAGCTATCCATGCCTGCAACTGATCACACAGCACATCATCGATGATCCCTGCACGTTCGCTCGTATCGTCATGGACGACGATTGCTGTTTGCTGGTGCCAATCTGCGGCAAGTAAATCTTTGGCAAATCGCACCTGATTACGCACAATCACATTGTGTGCACACTGTGCCAATACCGGACCAAAGCGAAAACTTTGTGTCAACGGATAATCAATTGCATGTCGATGCGCAAGTGACTCCTGAAAGCGTTCGAGTAAATAAATCGGTCGTGCACCACGCCATTCATAGATGGTCTGATCATCATCACCAACAATCATCACGTCGGCCACATTGCCTACAAGCAGTTCGACGAGTTGATGTTGCACGCGATTAACATCCTGATATTCGTCAACGATGAGTACCCGCAGCCCTGCAGTCACTTTGCGCCAATATGCTGGATGGTCGGTGGCAAGTTTGAGCATGATCGGCATAAAATCATCGAATCCGATTGCATCTGCTTGCTGGCGCATCTCTTCGTAGCGTGCATAGACCAAGGGAATATCACTACTCGTGGCGTGAGCGGCACGATCACTTCCGGCAGGAATCAAGGCAGACTTCCAGAGGGTGATGGCAGCAGAGACCGCATCTACATCAACAACCCCATCTTCGATGACACCTTCTTGTACCAGCGATTGAATGGCACGATGCATCAACAAGCGTGACCGATCACTGTCATCATCGAGCCACCATGCACTGGGCTCAGTGAGTACCCCCTCGCTGATGGCTTGTTTGATCCAGCGATACGCAAACGAATGAAACGTGTCGATGCGTGGTTGGTCTTGTTTGGCTGGCAACAGGGCGGCAATCCTGGTACGCAACTCATCTCGGGCGAGGGCATTATACGCAAAGACACGAATCCCACGCGGATCCACACCGAGCTCCTTGATGAGATAGGCAACACGGAGCACAATGGTCGTTGTTTTGCCGGCACCTGCCACTGCCAACACCCGGGCATGGTGTTTGAGTGGATGTGCGATAATGGCAAGTTGTTCGGGGGTTGGATCGGGGAACTGCATAGTATGCCTTTAGTATGACATAGAAGTCGTCATCCACAAAAATCCACCGCCTCACGTGGTGAGGCGGTGGAGTATGCGACAACGAATTAATCAACCAATGAGCGCAGATAGCGTACCGACTTGGTGAACCCTTCTTCGGGTCCAAAGGCATCGTCCTCGTGCTCCACTGAAAGCACACCATCATAGCCGACCTGACGCAACGTGGTAATGAATTCACCCCAGCGAATACGACCATAACCCGGCAACACATAGCGCCACCAGCCATCGCCATTGGAGCCAACGCGGGCACGTCGGGTGGGATTAACCCATACATCTTTGGCATGCACATGGAAGATGCGGTCTTTGAATTCGCGCACTCCATCGATGTAATCAATTTCTTGCCAGTCAAGATGTGACGGATCAAAATTCAACCCGAGATTTGCATCGGGGCACACCGTGAACAACGCTTCGAAATGCTCGAGGTTCTGGAAATTGGTAGCATACCAGTTTTCGAACATGATGCGTACGCCGGCTTCCTTGGCCAGCTTTGTCATCGGATTTAAGTGTTCGGGCACATCTTCTTGGATGGTCTTGAGACGGCTCTTGCCTGGTGTGGGAAAACCGGTCAACGCCCCCACCAAATTAACCCCGAGTTTGGGTGCCAACTGAATCATGGCTGGAAAAAACTGTTTCGACATGGCCAGGTGGTCGGCACTCACACCGGTCATCATGGTATGCCAATACCCAACTATGCTCGACAAGCTCATATTGTGTGTGGCCAGCAATTTCTTGAGCGCCGCAATATCGCTGTCTGTCACTTTGAGTGCATCAAACGCGCTCCCTGGACCGACATCGAGTTCGAGCTGTTGCACACCAATTGAGGCAGCAAACGGGATGAATTTGTCAAGCGGCTGTCGACTCACCGGTGCAGTCAAAACACCAACTTTCATGGGATTACCTCTCTACAAAAAGAAACAGCAACAATGCAGATGTGGAGCGTATTGTGTGCACATGTACACGATTACCTCATGGCATTCGAGCCCATGGCAACGCCGTGGTGCAGTACGCATACGCGCAAACAGGTGGAACCCACCACTCACCCAGCAACGCTTTGTTCTCCATGTGTATCCTAGCACACTTTATCCACGCTATGGCAATACGTATGGAGCAAGCGCATATTTTGAAAGCAAAAGCATGCGTTCGCGCATCCCTGGTCGTGTCCACTGCCCGTGTGGTGCAATTGCAAGGACTCCAGCAAATTCCGCCTCGTAGAGTAATCCCAACACTTTGCCCCACGCAATATCACCCATCCCCGCAGGTGGCTCTGCAATACGTACACCATGCTGGATGAGTGTATCTCGCACATAGACATGGCGCACCCGTTTGCCGTGGCGGCGCACAAAATCAAGATAATCATGCCCGGCATGCACTATACTTGCGACATCCAATGCAATCCCCACATCACCAACAACCGACCACAGTCGTTCAAACGCCATCGGTGTATCAAGAAAGCCATCATAAAATCCATAGAGCGCAAGTGGAATCTGCTGAGCTGCCAGCGCATCTATACACGGACGCATCACGTGCGCAAAGGTCATCACATTCTCATCCAGGACTTTGGATGCGTCGCCGGCTCCCATCACCACCACTGCCGCACCAAGTATTTCCGCATATGTAGTGATTTGCATGCGTTCATGATGTGCGTGCCGGCGAATCTCACTGTCTGCAGCCAAATGATTGACACCCCACAGCGAAAGCGCGGCACAACGCAACCCATATGCATCAAGCAGTTGGCGCATCTTAGTAACGGTGGAAACAGAGAGTTGGGCAGTCGTGTGCCACACCTGAATATCAAGGGCACTGAATTCATGGCGTGCAGCAAAACGACATTCAGCTTCGAATGCCTGCACATCATTGTGCATCACAAATCCGAGTTGCATGGTACACCTACAAGAACGCAATTGACATCTATGTTATTGGCAACTGCACAGACACACCACCATCACGTCCAAATGCACGTGATGGTGGTGTGTCATACTAGCCCAATCAGGCAGGGTTTTTGCGAGACGGCATTTGCAACGGAATATCATTGAGCGGTTTGACTCCCGTCAAGGTCAATTCTTTTGCAAAGTGACATGCCACGTAGTGTTCGTCGCCGATATCGACGAGTGGTGGACGTTCGGCAGTACAGATATCCTTGGCGTAACGACACCGTGGGTGGAAATAACAGCCACTCGGTGGGTTGGCAGGACTTGGCACATCACCCGTCAACGGGATGGGGCGATGGCGCATGCGTGGGTCAGCTTTAGGAATAGCACCAAGCAGCGCTTCGGTGTACGGATGTTTGGGGCTGAAATAGAGTTTGTCGGTGCGTGCCATTTCAACAATATAACCGACATACATGACTGCCACTCGATCCGAGATGTGCTCAATCACACTCAAATCATGACCGATAAAGAGATACGACAGTCCATATCGCTGTTGGAGCTCCTGGAGCAAATTGAGCACCTGCGCTTGAATTGAGACGTCGAGTGCTGAGACTGGTTCGTCGCAAATAATCAACTTGGGGTTGAGTGCGAGCGCACGCGCAATCCCGATACGTTGACGTTGCCCCCCAGAAAAGGCGTGTGGGTAGCGCGACATGTTTTCGGGGCGCAACCCGACTTCCTGGAGGAGTTCGGCCACGCGCTCTTTGATTTGTGCTGGGGTACCACGCTTCTGGATTTCGAGTGGCTCACCCACAATCTGGCCGACGGTCAGACGTGGATTAAGCGATGTGAATGGGTCTTGGAAGATGATCTGCATGTTCGGGCGCAAGCGGAGCATTTTTTCACGATCCGCCTTCGTTACATCGACACTCCCAAGCTCCGGATCATGAAAGATGACTTCGCCGGCAGTTGGCTCATGGAGACGCAACACCGCACGACCAGCAGTACTTTTGCCACACCCCGATTCGCCGACCAAGCCGAGCGTTTCGCCTTGGCGAATGTGGAAGTTGATACCATCAACTGCTTTAACGGTGCCCGTAACACGACGGAGCAAGCCTGAGCGGATGGGGAAGTGCTTTTTGAGGCCTTTGACCTCGAGCAACATATCATCGGTCGTCATGGAAGCCTCACGTGTACAGATGGCAGCGCACGGTATGCCCTTTGGCTGCGTCGACTACAGTTTCTTCGGGGACTTCGCTATCACAGACACCCTGAATGGCCACTGGACAGCGTGGGTGGAACGGGCAGCCGCTCACACGTGAATACGGGTCAGGAACACTGCCTTCGATTGATGCCAAGCGCCCTCGTGAGCGCCCCAAACGCGGTATCGATTGCAACAACGAAATCGTGTATGGGTGTTTGGGCTCATAAAAAATGTCATCAACTGACGCGCGCTCGACGATTCTGCCAAGATACATCACTGCGACTTCGTCGCAGATTTGTGCCACCACACCCATGTTGTGCGTGATAAACATGATTGATGTGCCAATATCCTCTTGCATTTTGCGCATGAGTTCGAGGATGTTTGCCTCTGTGGTTACGTCAAGTGCAGTTGTTGGCTCGTCAGCGATGAGGAGTGTCGGCGTACACGACAGCGCCATGGCAATCATCGCACGCTGGCGCATCCCACCCGAGAGTTCGTGCGGGTATGAGCGCGCAATACGTGCTGGATTCGGCATACCAACTTTGGTCAAGATATCAATTGCACGCTTGCTTGCTTCCGTCGCATCTTGCGTTTGGTGGAGCAAGATCGCTTCTTCGATTTGGTTGCCCACCGTATAACACGGATTCAGCGACGACATCGGCTCTTGGAAGATCATCGAGATGTTGTTGCCGCGGATACCACGCATTTCGGCACTATTGCGTTCATATTCGAGAATGTTGACCGCATCACCGTCAGCAAATTCACGAAACATGATACGCCCACCCTCGTTACGCCCTGCAGCATGCACAAGTTGCATAATCGACAAACCGGTAATGCTTTTGCCACAACCGGATTCACCAACAACCCCGAGTACCTTGCCACGAGGAATATTAAAACTCACCCCATTGAGCGCTCGTACGACGCCCAAGTCAGTATAGAAGCTGACTTTGAGGTCTTCTACACGAACGACATCGTCATGACTCGTTGCTGTGTGACTATTCGTCATTGAATACCTCCCTAGGCGTACGGGTCTACGGCATCACGGATACCGTCACCCAATAAGTAGAAGCTAAAGACTGTCACAATCAACACACCAACTGGCAACAACATCCACGGATACGAGGTAATTGCTTCGACGGTTTGCGCATCACGCAACATGACACCCCATGAGACTGCAGGTGGCAAAATACCCAGGCCAAGGAAACTCAATGCTGTTTCAGAACCAATGGCACCTGGAATCGACAACGTACCAACCACAACGATATGGCTCATCGAATTTGGCAGCAAGTGACGAGTAATGATGTGCCAGTGCGATGCACCAGCAGCTACAGCCGCCGCTGTGTAATCACTGTTGCGATACGACAGCACCTTACCGCGGACTTCTCGCGCCAACCCAGTCCATTGAATGAGTGCAATAATCAGGGTAATCAGAAAGAAGCGCACTTCAACTTTGACCCCTGGTGGGAGTGCAGCCGCCAGTGCCAAAAAAAGCGGCACGTCAGGAAATGAACGCAACAGCTCGATCAGGCGCTGAATCAGGTTGTCGATGGCACCACCAAAGTAGCCAGAGGCTGTACCAATCACCGAACCGATGGCCACCGAAATCAACACACCGATAAATCCAAGTGTCAAGGAAATCTGACTGCCCTTTAACAAGCGCGAAAAGACATCCTTGCCGTCTTTGTCGGCACCAATGATATTGATTTGATAGCCTTCTTCGACACCAAAGAGGTGGATATCCAACGGGATAAAGCCGAGAAAGCGGTACTCGTAGCCTTTGACAAAAAACTTAATCGGCAACGGCTGGGTTTCGTCGGCAGTATAAAACCACTCAAAACGCACTTCGTCAAGCGTTTGTTTGAGTTTAAAGGTTACTAGTTGGCCATCCACAATCGCAATCTTTGCAGGTGGCGCCCACGCATAGTTTGAATCAAGCTTATTGTGATCGTACGGTGCTAAAAAATCAGAAAAAATCATGATAACGTACAACACAATCAAAACATACAGCCCAATGACCGACAAGCGACTGCGGCGGAAACGGCGCACCATCAACTGCCATTGTGGTATTTGACCGACATCCTCGACAGCGGCTTTGGTAGTGGGGAGGTTTGTTGCATCTGCAGACATGACCACACTCCTCGCTATTCGTACCGCACACGTGGGTCAACCCACGCTAGCAATAGGTCACCAATCAAATTGCCCACCAAGAGCAAGAAGGACAGGATGACGAGAATCGTCCCAGCCAAGTACATATCTTGGATGCGCAGGGCGGTCAAGTACATCGGACCAATGGTGGGGATACTCAGCACGGTTGCAACTAGCGTCTCACCAACGATGAGTGCAGGGAGCAGACTCCCAAGCGCCATGACCAGCGGCTGAATTGCATTACGTACGGCATGTTTCCAAATAACGACAGCTTCATCGAGACCCTTTGCGCGGGCTGTTTGGATGTACTGCATGTTGAGCACATCGAGGAGATTAGCACGCATAATACGAGTCAACCCAGCAGTTGCACCAACAGCCAATACAATCACCGCAATATAAACATGGCTTGCCAAATCGATTAGTTTCGCAAAACTCCAGGGTGCATCCACATACTGATCAGAAAAGAGTTTGCCGACTTCGATGGCATTCAAATTGGTTGCAATGATGAGCAACACCAAAGCCAACAAGAACCCTGGAATCGCCAGACCAATGAACTGGATTGCAGTGATAATGTAATCCGGCACTGTATATCGATGAGTGGCAGAATATACCCCAATTGGAATAGAAACAAGCCACGTAAAGAGCAGTGCGAAAGTAGAAAGACCAACAGAGAATCCGAGGCGATTCCAAATGCGTTCGCCTACAGACTGGTCGGTTTCATAGGAAGTCCCAAAGTCGCCCTGGAGTGAGCGCGAAACCCACTTCCAATAGCGTACGGTGAATGGATCATCGATGCCGTAGCGCGTCCGCAGCGCAGCGACCTGTTCACGTGATATATCGCCACCACGTTCACGAATCTTTGTCAGCTGCACATCGAGAATAGACCCGGGGGGCAACTGAATGATGAAAAATCCCACGAACGAAACGATGACGATCAGCACAGACATGTTGACCAACCGTCGAATGATGTAGTTAAGCATGCGCTGCTCCCACTATGGATTCAGGGCATCACTGCCGTATTGGAGTT
>JBKCGB010000002.1:0-6140 GCA_046303375.1 Roseiflexaceae bacterium | reverse complement strand
GTCGCTATAGCGCGTACCAATACCGATAATCAGGTCGGCATCCCGGGCAATGCGGTTGGCGGCAAACGTACCGGTGACACCGACGGCGCCCATGTTGAGCGGGTTGTCGTAGCGCAGGCTACCTTTGCCCGCCATCGTTTCGCCCACCGGGATCCCCGTGGCCGCCACCAAGGCGGTGAGCGCCGCCGTGGCATCGCTATAAATCACGCCGCCGCCGGCCACAATCATGGGGCGCTTGGCGGCGCGGATGCGGGCGGCGGCACGCTGGATGGCGCCACGGTCGGGGCGGATGCGTCCAATATGCCAGACACGTTTTTCAAACAAGGCCTGCGGATAGTCAAAGGCTTCGGTCTGGACGTCTTGCGGCAGTGCCAACGTGACTGCACCCGTATCGGCGGGACTGGTCAGCACACGCATCGTTTCGAGCAAGGCGCTGGGTAGTTGATCGGGGCGGTTGATGCGGTCCCAGTAGCGGCTGACCGGCTTGAAGCAGTCGTTGGCCGACATGTCGCGGCTCTGTTGCCACTCGAGTTGCTGGAGTACGGGGTCCACGTTGCGCCGCGCAAAAATATCCCCCGGCAGCAACAGCACGGGCAGGCGGTTGATCGTCGCTGTGGCAGCGCCTGTCACCATGTTGGTGGCACCGGGTCCAATCGACGTGGTGCATGCCATGGCCTGCAGGCGATTGGCGGTTTTGGCAAAGGCGGTCGCCGCATGCACCATGCCCTGCTCGTTGCGTGCTTGGTAGTAGCGCAACGCCGGGATTTGCTGCAGGGCTTGACCCATGCCTGACACGTTGCCATGCCCAAAAATACCAAAACACCCCGCAAAAAATTGCTGCTCGACACCGTCACGCTCGACATATTGTTTGGTCAAAAAAGTCACCAAGGCTTGCGCCATGGTCAGTCGTGTCGTCTTCATCGCGTTCCCCTTTTAGAGTCCACCGTACGCTGCCACAAAGGCTTCGATTTCGGCATACGTCGGCATAAAATTCGCACAGCCGTGTTTGGTCACCACAATGGCGCCACACGCATTACCCAGGCGGGCGGCGCTGCGCCAATCCCAGTGGTTGGCCAGCCCATAGATGACGCCGCCGGCATAGGCGTCACCGGCGCCGAGGATGTTGTAGACGTCCACGGCAAAACCAGGCGCATCGATACGCATAATGTCGTCGTTGTCGCGCACATGCACACGTGAGCCATCGGCACCGCGCTTTTGAAAGAGCACGGCTGGCCCCATCTGCAAAATGGTGTCGATGGCCACATCCACGTCACCCGCCACGCGTGCATCCGATACCTGCGAGTGTGTCAAGCGCACCTCGGCATGCTCACCCATCATCATGGCGTTGATTTCGTCCTCGGTGCCCAGCACGATGTCGACCGAGCGCAGTAGCGAGCGCAACGTCACCCCAAAGGCGCGTGGATCGTGCCATTGGTCGGGGCGGAAGTCGATGTCGAGCACTACCTTGCAGCCATGTCGTTGTGCATATTCGGCCGCAAACAATGTGGCACTGCGTGACGGCTCTTTGCTCAACCCCGTACCACTCACCAGCAAATATTTGCTCTGCGCTATCGGGCTCGCCAACACGTCGTCGATGGTCAGCTCGATATCGGCACAGTTGTCGCGGTAGTAGGTCAGCGGGAACTTGTTGGGGGGCTCGATGCCCAGCACCACCGCACTCGAGCGTTTGCCCGCTTTGCGCGGCGTATACTGTGTGTCGATGCCTTCTTTGGCGCAGAAATTGAGGATAAAATCGCCCACTTGGTCGTTGCCTACCGCCGTCAACAGCGCAGTCCGTGCCCCGAGGCGTTGCGCCGCCACGCTGATATTGGTCGGGCAGCCGCCCACGTAGGCCGCAAAGCTGGTGATATCCACAAAGGCGGCGCCCACGTCGCTGGCATACAGGTCGATGGACGAGCGCCCCATGGACAGCAGGTCGTATGTGCGCATGATTATTGCCCCTGTGGATAGATGGGTACGCGTGGGTCAGTCCCCTTGTACTCGTGCTTGACCCAAGTATGCTGCGGATCGTCCACATTGGCCAGCGATTGCGCACTCCCTGCCAGCACGTTCAAGTAGTAGGTGGTATAGCCGGGGGCACTGGTGACGGGGTGGTAACCCTCGGGGATGAGCACTACGTGATTGGGGCGGGCTACCACCACCGCATTGATGGGGTGTCCGGCGGCATGCAGCGGTGAGTTGGCGTCGGTATAGACCTGCTGGTAGGCGAAGCCGTCGGGTTTGTCGTGCTTATAAAAGTACACTTCCTCGAGATCGGCCTCGAGCACGGTGCCGTCGGCGCCCACGCGGTGCACGTCGTGTTTGTGGGGCGGGTAGCTCGACCAGCTGCCCGATGGCGTGTACACCTCGACCAGCACCAAGCGTTCGCATGGGAATCCGGGCGGCATCAGCTGGTTGATGTGGCGCGTGGCATTGTCACCGCCGCGGATTTCTTGGGCGATGTCTTTGGGGGTGACCAATACCGGCGCAAAGTCGCGCGTGGCCGACACCCACGTCACTGCAAATTCGGCGGCGCTGGTACCGGTGACCGTCAGCTGCGTATGGCGCGACAGATACAGCACATAGGCACCCCCCGCAAAAACATGTGGGCGCCCACCCATCTGCCACGTGCCACGGTTGCTGTCGACACGGATAGTGCCACTCAGTACCACAATCGCCATTTCGTGGTCGACGGTGGCAAACTGCCAGGTTTGGCCGTTTTTCAGCGTGCGTACCTGGAAGTTGATGTGCTCCCACTGCGCAAGTGCTGGCGTCACTTCTACAATCACATCGGGATCATGCGAATTCCCCGGTTTGACTAACAAATTCTCAGCGGTATAGGTCGGCGACATCACACGACTCCTTTCGGTGCGGCGGTACTGCTGCGTACCACCATGCTTGGGGTGAGAATACTATCGAGCGTGGCGTGTCCCGCCATGCTATCCAGCAAAATATGCGCGGCCTGGCGCCCCAGATGTACCTTGGGTTGGGCAACGGTGGTCAGTGCCGGCCAACTAAAGCGTGCCAGTGCGACATCATCAAAGCCCACAATGCTCATATCGTCGGGGACCGCAATCTGGTGCTGCTGACAAAACGACAACGCCCCGAGCGCCAGCATGTCGTTGTAACAAAAGACCGCCGTGGGCTGGTGCGCATGCCATACCTCGTGCATCAGGGCATAGCCCAGCGTCAGATCATCGATGTGTGCGTCGCCATGCACGACCATCACATCGGCATCGGTAATACCATGCTGGTAGAGTGTATTGACATAACCATCGTGCCGTTGTTGATTCGAGGCAGGGCGTTTGTGTGCCCCCAGGTAGGCCACGCGCCGATGCCCTAGTCCTGCCAGGTGCGTGGCAGCCAGTTGTCCACCATGCGTGTTGTCGATACTGACGGTGCGGAAGGCGCTCGCGTGACTAATACGCTGACTATTGAGAAACACCGCTGGTACGGCCAGTTGTACCACCCGGCTGAGGTGGGTGGGGCCGAGTTGCGAGTCTGCGATGATAATGCCATCCACGCGCCGCTGTTGGAACTGCTCGATCACGGCCAGTTGGCGGTCGGCGTCGTGCTGTGATGCCGACAAAAACAACGCTTTGTGGGCCTCGCCCATCACGGCTTCGATGCCTTTGACGACTTCGCCCCAAAAGGGATCTGCCACATCTGTCACCACCACGCCAATCGTGTTGCTGTGGCGCTGTTGCAGACTCTGGGCAATAGCGTTGGGCACATAGCCCATCTCGCGCGCCAGCGCCAAGATGCGCGTGCGCACACCTGGGCTGATGCGTGGATTACCACGCAGCGCACGTGAGACGGTGGAGTGCGAAACGTTGGCTCGTTGGGCAATGTCTTCGATCGAAACACGCCGCATAGTGCACCTGCGTTATACGATTTCTGTGCAAATCCTCATGTTGTGCACACGTGTGCACAGTTGGTGATGTCAGGTATAGTACTTTATGGATGTGCTGATTGTCAACTGCGCAACGCTGAAGTTGCAGTTGAG
This sequence comes from Roseiflexaceae bacterium, assembly GCA_046303375.1. Taxonomy (GTDB): domain Bacteria; phylum Chloroflexota; class Chloroflexia; order Chloroflexales; family Roseiflexaceae; genus UBA965. The sequence continues at coordinate 2,134 of JBKCGB010000002.1, read as the reverse complement.
TAAAAGGTCTCGTTGATGAGGTCGTGCGCAATGCCCAAACGCAGATGATTCATGGAACACAAAGAGAGAATGCACACGATGAAGAAACTCGTAGTTCTAAGCGCACTGGTCGTATTCTTGACGGCCTGTGGTGCTGCTGCCCCGGCGGCTGAGCCTACCGTGGCACCGACGATGGCTGCAGCAGTTGAGCCTACCGTACCCACCGCTGCTGAGGAGCCGACCGTTGCGGCGACTGTTGTGCCAACAGCTGCGCCGGCTAGTACGCCGGCAGTGGGTGCAACTGGTACGCGCACGTTTGTGATTGATCCGGCGCAGAGCAGTGCCCAGTATGCGGTCGAGGAGATTTTTTTCTCTGATAACCGGTTATTCACGGCGGTCGGTGTGACCAATGCGGTCGAGGGGGAGTTTGAGGTTACCGCTGATGGAAAGCCGAGTGGCAAAGTGACCCGCATGCGTGTCGATTTGCGCACGCTCAAGAGCGACAGCCCACGCCGCGACAGTGCGATTCGCCGCCAGTGGTTGGAGTCAGACACGTACCCGTATGCCGATTTTGTCTCGACGGATGCCCTCAACTTGCCCGAGAGTTATACCGAGGGCGAGCAAGTCACGTTCACGCTGGTGGGCGACATGACGGTGCGCGATGTCACCAAGTCGGTCGAGTGGACGGTGGTGGGCACATTGCAGGGTGATACAGTGACGGGCGAGGCCACGACTGTCATCAAGATGAGCGATTTCGGCTTTGCCGCTCCGGATATTGGTGGGGTGCTCAAGGCCGAGGATGAGGCCGCCTTGACCGTCACATTTGTGGCCATCGCCACGCCGTAGGGGCGTTATGCAATGGTGCCCCTGGCATGGCGTTACGGCACCATATACTGCGGTTCGTACCCGGCCAAATGCTGGGTGATAGTGTCGATGGTCGTGTGCACAATGCGTACCAGTGCCTCGCTGGTATTAAACGCATTGTGCGCACTCGCCAATACATGCGGGTGCGCAAGCAGGGCTTTCATCGTCTGGATATCCGCACTATTGCTCCCACTGCCAATCAGCTCCTCGTGGTCGACCACATCGAGCGCCGCATAGCGCACGATACCTTGGGTTAGCCCAACGAGCAGCGCTGCGCTGTCGACGAGCCCCCCACGCGACGTATTCACGATGACGACACCGGGTTTGAGGAGCGGTAGCGTCTGCATATTAAAGATATGGTGGGTATTGGGAAACAGTGGTAAATGGAACGAAATAATGTCGGCTTGGCGGTAGAGCGTCTCGAGGTCGACAAACGTGGCGCCGACTTCGTTGCCCCAATCGAGTGCTGGCGTGATATCGTAGGCGATGATATGCGGTGCAAAGCCGGCAATCATGCGCCCAAAGTTACGCCCGATGCGCCCTGTCCCCACAATTCCGACGGTTTTGCCGTGGATATCGATGCCACGTAGGCCTTGTACATCTTTGGAAAAATCGTGCTGTAGGCGATAGGTGCTGGGTAGTACCAGACGTGTGGCGGCCAAGAGCAGCGCCATGGCGTATTCGGCCACGGTACGTTCGCCGTAGGCAGGCACATTGCAGACGGCAATGTGGCGTGCACGCGCTGCTGCAAGGTCGATATGGTCGTAGCCGGTAGAGCGCGTGGCAATCAAGCGCAAGTTGGGCAGGCGATCCATGTCGGTCGCAGTGATGCGGGTATGAATAAAGACACTCAGCACACTGGTATTGCTGGCGACCGCCGCTGCACTGGTGCCGGGCGGGTAGATGAGCAGGGTTTCGTCGGACCAGGCAGCCCGGAAGTGTGCTTCTTCCCAGGGTTCATTCAAAATAACAGCAATCATGGGTGACTCCTCGTGTGGTGGCCACACAATCACGTCATCGCCATTGATGCGTTGTTGGTGCCACGGTGACGGTGATGCCGCCGGCTCGCATCACCGTGGCGCTCGTGGACCGTTAGGTGCGCGGTTGTTCGTTGAGTGGGTGATGCGCATAGCGCTCACCCAGTGGGTGGTTGACGCAGGATAGGCGTGCATTGGAGCGACTGAGCAGGAGTTGGCGCAGTGGGCCAGGTTGCACGGCATCTTTGGAGAGTAGCCCCGCTTTGTAGGCCTCCATCACCACTTTGTAGCTCGATTCGGAGCCCATGTTTGCG
>JBKCGB010000001.1:0-4336 GCA_046303375.1 Roseiflexaceae bacterium | reverse complement strand
GTATGTGGGTCAAAGGCGGCAGCGTGGTAGACGTGCTCGCGTTTGCCGGTGAGGGCGGCTTCGACAGTCAACGACTGCACGTTGATGTTGGTCTGCATCATCGCCGCTAGGTGGGGTGGCAAATTACCGATTTTGGTCGGTTGGAGCCCACTTTTGTCGACCAGCACGGGGACTTCGACACAGCAGCCATCGGGTAGGTTGTTGATCAGACCAGTGTTGGGCACGTTGCCGTAGACGACGCGTGGCTGCCCCGTCTCCATGCTGTGGATGATGAGTGAGCCGTATTCGTGGCTGCGGCGCACTTCGAGTGGGGCATTGGAGGTGAGCAGGTCGTTGCGCAGCTGATGCCAGCCGGCAATCTGGTTTTCGCAGCGGCGAATGTATTCGTCGAGGGGAATGTTGAAGTCTTCGATGAGTTCGGGGCGGTCACGTTTGATAAACCACGGCGTGTATTCGGCAAAGTGCTCGCTGGATTCGGTGACGAAGTAGCCGAAACGGTTGAAAATTTCGTAGCGCACGCGATTCCAATCAGGGACGCGTTTTTCGTTGTAGACACGCTGAATTTCGGGATAGAGGTTGTGGCCGTTACGCTCGAACTTGAGGTAAAAAGCCATATGGTTGATGCCAGCACAGACGTAGTTGATTTCGTCGATGGGCACGTTGATATCATCGGCAAGTTGTTCGGCAGTGCCTTGGACGGAGTGACACAAACCGACGGTTTTAATGGGAGTGGCGCGTGACATGGCCCAGCAGTTGATGGCCATCGGGTTGACGTAATTGAGAAAAGTAATGTCACCGGCAACCTGTTCCATGTCGCGGCACATGTCGAGCATCACGGGCACGGTGCGCAAGCCGCGCATGATGCCACCGATGCCCAGTGTGTCGGCGATGGTCTGGCGCAGGCCGTAGCGCTTGGGGATGTCGAAGTCGATCACGGTCGATGGTTTGTAGCCGCCAACCTGAAACATTGCGATGGCGTAGTCGGCATTTTCGAGGGCTTTTTTGCGATCGGTGGTGGTGACGATGGTGGGGTTGGCGCCGAGCGCTTGGGCAACCTTGTTGGCAACAATTTCGGACGTTTTGAGGCGCTCCATGTCGATGTCAAAGAGGCGGATGGTGGAGTTGGCGAGCTCGGGGAACGACAAAATGTCGCCCAGCAAGTTTTTGGCAAAGACGGTACTACCTGCGCCAATAAAGGTGATAATAGCCATGGTACGTGCGTGTCTCCCTTTCTGACTGAATACAAACTATTGCTGATTGAGCAATCGTTGGCGTGTAATGTGGGCTGTAGCAGCGATTAGCATGAGGATGGTTGCGCCGACATCCCACCAAAAGTGTACATCAAGACAGGTGGCTGTCGTCAAACCAGGATAGTGTCAATGCCATGCCACACGCATGCGGTATACTACGTAGCATATAGGTTCACTGCTGCGAGGAATCCATGTCGCAACTACAGCGTTTTCGTGCCCTCGATGAACGTGATATCAACAAAGAAACCTTTGTCGAACCGTGGCCCGAAGCGGGCCTCACAGTGGCAGATAGCCCGTACGACCCACAACCCTCACTGACAATTATAGACGGTGTGGTCGTGGAAATGGACGGACGTGCGTGCACAGAGTTTGACACCATCGATACTTTTATCGCGCGGCACGGCATCGACTTAGCAGTCGCTCCCGAAGCCATGGCGCTCGACTCATTGACATTTGCGCGCATGCTGGCAGACATCAACATCCCGCGCCATATCCTGCTCCGTTTGGCTACGGGATGCACGCCGGCCAAGTTGGTCGATATCATGCGCCACATGAATGTGCTCGAAATGATGAATGGCCTCGCCAAAATGCGCGTGCGCCGCGTCCCCGCCAACCAAGCCCATGTTACTAATCGGCGCGAAAATCCCGCCCTGCTGGCAGCAGATGCCGCCGAAGCCGCCCTGCGCGGCTTTGCCGAAATCGAAACGACTGTCGGTATTGCGCGCTCGGCGCCACTCAATGCGCTCGCCATCCTGGTCGGCGCACAAACTGGGCGTGGTGGGGTAATGACCCAATGTGCCGTTGAAGAGGCACTCGGGTTGCGCCTGGCCATGAAAGGGCTGACCACCTACGCCGAAACGCTCTCCGTCTACGGCACTGAGCGGGCCTTTGTGGATGGTGACGACTCGCCGTGGTCCAAAGCATTTCTGGCATCTGCCTACGCCTCACGCGGGGTCAAAGTACGCTTCACGTCGGGGACGGGCTCGGAAGCCTTGATGGGCAATGCCGAACAACGCTCGATGCTCTACCTCGAAGCGCGCTGTTTGTGTGTTACCCGTGGCGCCGGTAGTCAGGGCGTGCAAAACGGCTCAATTTCATGTATTGCGCTCCCCGAATCACTGCCGGGTGGGGTGCGAGCGGTACTGGCCGAGAATCTGATGGCGTCGATGCTGGGGCTCGAGGTGGCATCGGGTAATGATGCGTTGGCGTCGCATTCGGCCATCCGTAAATCGGCCAAACTGATGCTTCAGTTCATCCCCGGCACAGACTTCATTTTTTCGGGGTATAGTGCGGTGCCACGTCGTGACAACATGTTTGGTGGCGGCAATTTCGATGCTGATGACCTCGACGACTATGCGGTGCTCCAGCGCGACATGCAAATCGATGGTGGCACGCGTTCGATTAGCGAGCAGGAAGCAGCCGATATCCGTCGAGCGGGGGCACGTGCCATCCAGGCCGTCTATGCCGAGCTAGGCTTCCCACCGATTGCTGATAGTGAGGTCGATGCGGCAGTAGTCGCACATGCCAGCGAAGATATGCCGGTGCGTGACATCGTGGCTGATCTGCAGGCGGCTGACGCATTTCTCAGTGGTGACCAGAGCATCATCGACGTAGTGGCAGCACTGGCCCGACGTGGGCATACGCAGGTGGCCGAAAATCTGCTGACCATGGGGCGCCAACGCGTCGCCGGTGATTATCTCCAACCAGCAGCGATTTTTGACCGTGACTTTGTCGTCAAAAGCGCTATCAACGACCCCAACGACTATACCGGACCTGGTACCGGCTACCGTGTGCAAGGGGCGCGCTGGGACGAAATTGCTAACATCCGCCAGGCCAAATCGCCACGCGACTTTATCGCGGATCGCCTGGGGCTACCCATCGATGGGCTCGACCCCTATGGTCCCGCCAAACGTGGTGGCAGTACTGAGGTGGTAGTGGCAATTGGTCCCGCGTTTGGACGTATCATCACGCAGACGATTGGTGGATTGCCGCATGATGAAGTCTTGAAGGCGGTGCTGACCGGGATTGCCGAAGAGGGGCTGATTGGACGCATCGTGCGCATCTGGCATTCGTCGGACTGTGCTGAGATTGGCCATGTTGGTGCGCAACTGAGTGGTTCGGGCATCGCCATTGGCATTCAGTCGCGTGGCACGTCGATTATCCATCGAGTCGATTTGGCGCGTCTCAATAACCTCGAACTCTTTTCGCAGTCGCCGAGCATGACGCTCGACACTTACCGCGCCATGGGACGTAATGCGGCGCGCTATGCGGCGGGTAAGTTGACCACGCCGGTGCCTGTCACGGTCGACAATTGGGCGCGGTTGCGCCTGATTGTCAAAACGGCTCTGCTGCATCGTAAAGAAACCGAAGAAATCCGCGATCTGCCCCCCGAAGCCTTGCGCTTCGACTGGGAACCCGAGGTGTAACCATGCCAACCTACCCACTCTACGACAACGAAGGCACGCATCTCAAGGCGGCGAATGGGCATCCACTCAGTGATGTGACGGTGGATGCGGCCTTGCATGATTTGGTGCTTGACGACATTCAAATCGACAAAACCACGCTCCAGGCGCAAGCACAGATTGCCCGGGTGTCTGGTTACGCCCAACTTGCGCTCAACCTCGAACGAGCGGCAGAGTTGACTGCAGTGCCGCGTGCGGAAATCATTGCCATGTACCAACTGATGCGTCCTGGGCGCGCCTCGTTCGACGAACTGATGACACTTGCAGCACGCCTCGAAAACGAATTTGCGGCACCTATCTGTGCGGCGCTGGTGCGTGAAGCCGCGGATGTCTACCGCCAACGCCAGCTCCTCAAACGTCCGCCTGCGTTTTAACCGTTTGGTGGGCTACCTGTACGCCCTGTTACAATCAACGACAAAATGTAGTAATTACAAAAATCAGTGCCTATAATATAGGTTGTATTGCGTAAATCACCAACTCATTCAATGAGTTGGTGATTTATTGAATGATTGGTATCTGGATGTGTTCATGAAATGAATGAATAAGACGCAAGAAAAAGAGAATTGACAACAGATACAATGAGGCATACAATAGGAATGTCGAAATCACTCGTTTACCGAGGGC